>DASRLC010000363.1:0-7694 GCA_035648655.1 Polyangia bacterium | reverse complement strand
GGGTAGGGCCGAGGGATGACGTACCAGTAGGGCTCGGGAATGCCGGCATCCCCCGGCGAGAGGCCGACGCCGATCGAGCGGGCGATCTCCTTCGGCGCATCCGGTGCGTCGAGCTGGATCAGCGTCGCGAGATCGAAGTGGTGCGGCCAGCAGCGGACCGCCGAGGCGCCGGGCGTGGTCGCCGCGATGGCGCGAAGCACCCGGTCCGCCGAGGAATACCAGCTCGCCAACTCGCCGAGCGCAGCGGGCTCGGGGCCGTCGAACGGCGCGCCTTGGCCGATCGGGCTCGGCGGCAGCTCGTGCCGTGGTCGCTCCAGGTGAGGGACGGTGCCGGCCAGACTCTGCGCCAGCGCGGCGGCCAACCAGGCCACTCCCTCGTCGAGCGTCTTACCCGGCAGCGTCAGCTCGGCGCGCAGCTGGGCTCCAGACTCTTTCGGCCCGACTTGCCCAACCTGCTCGATGACAATCAGGGTCAGGTCGGCGACGCGCAAGCCGGCGCGCGCCCGTCGGCCGGCGCGCAGAATCTCGAGACCGACCAACGCGTTTTCGGCGGACGACCACTCCAGGCCTCCCTGGCTGTCGTCCGGGCTGGGCGGCGCCAGCGTCCAACCGGCCGCGCTCACGATCTGTACGGCCCAATGGGTCGTGAGCCGAGCGCCGGCCAGGGCCGGCGAAGGCGACGTTGCACCCACATTCCATAGGGAAGCAGCCTCTGCCAGCCCCGGTTCGACGCGGTTTTCCATCCTTGGACCGATTCATTATATGGCGCCCATGGGCTGTTGAGCTGGGCTGCGGACACTCCCTCTGCATGACGGCACCCCATAGGTCGTTGGCTTCGGTCTATCTCGCGTCGGTTCTGTTGGCGGCCTGCTCGGCGCAGGTGAGCGGTGGGGGGAGCGGTTCCGGCGGCAGCACCGGCGCAGGCGCGGGGACCAGCGGCCAGGGTGCCGCTGGGACCAGTGGGGCCGCGGGGACCAGGGCGACCACCGGCGCGGCGGGAAATGTGGGCACCACCGGCGCGGCGGGAACCGCGGGCCCCGCCGGCACCGCCGGAACGACCGGCGTGGCGGGGACGACCGGGGCGGCCGGTACGGGCGGCGCGACGGACGCCGGAGTACCGGTCGACCTGACCGGACGCAAGGCTCTCCTGCTGGTCGATTCACCAAGCAGTCCCAGCGATGGCGAGACCATTCTTCAAGAAGTACTTTCAGAGCGCGGGATGGTCGTGACCATCGGCGCATCGACCGGCCCGGCCTCGCTGGCGACCGGACAGAACGTCATCGTCGTCTCGGACTCGGCGGGTGCCGGCGACTTCGTGCCGGTGTTCGGGACGGCCGCCGTTCCGATGATCGTGTTCGGCAACTCGGCCTTCCAGACGCTCGGTTGGACGGCCTCGTCGTCCGGCAAGGGGACGGTCGACAGCACGACCAGCGTGACGATGCTGGGCGCAACGACCTCTCTGGCCTCCGACCTGGTCGCGGGGTCCAGCTTCACGATGATCCTCGCCTCGCAGAGCACGTCGCTCTACTGGGGCACCCCGGGCGGCAATCCGATCGCGGTGACCGCCATCATGGGCTCCGCGACCGAGCTGATCGACTTCGCCTACGAGGCCGGAACCGCCACCGCCACTGGGACGGCGCCGGCCCGCCGGGTCGGTCTGGGGTGGAAGACCAACGCCATTCAGAACCTCACCATAAACGGGTTCAAGCTGTTCAGCGCGGCCCTCGACTGGGCCGCGGGGAGCAATTGATTTCGCCCGGCGGCCGCCGGTTCGGTGGGCTCGAGCGGGCGGTCCCCATTGCGACGACCGGGCGTCCGCGCATCATTTTGGTAGCCGGGCTGGCCTTGCAGCTGGCGCTGGGTCTGGCTCTGCTTTCGATGGTCGGCTGAACGGGCGCCGAGAACGATCCTCGTCTTCCAAAATCGCGCCGCGACGGCTTGTGCGGGCGCCTGGCTCACGGCAAGCTCCGGCCACCGAGATGACCGAGAAGACCGCTCCACACCCCGCGACCGCCCCCGGCCATACCAAGCCCGGCGCTGCCAAGTCCGGTACCATCGCCGGCAACTTCGTCCGCGAGCAGATGGCGGCCGACGTGGCCGGCGGACGCCACGGCGGTCGGGTGGCCACCCGGTTTCCGCCCGAGCCCAATGGCTACCTCCACATCGGCCACGCCAAAGCCATCTGCGTCGACTTCGGCCTGGCCCAGGAGCTCGGTGGGACCTGCAACCTGCGCTTCGACGACACCAACCCGATCACCGAGGACGTCGAGTACGTCGAAGCGATCCAGGCCGACATCCGCTGGCTGGGCTTCACGTGGTCGAACCTCTATTACGCCTCCGACTACTTCGAGCGGCTCTATGACCTGGCCGTCAAGCTGATCGAAAAGGGGAAGGCCTACGTCGACAGCCTGAACGAGGAGCAGATCCGCGAGTACCGGGGCGACTTCTACAAGAAGGGCAAGCCCAGCCCGTATCGCGACCGTTCGGTGGCGGAGAACCTGGATCTGTTCCGGCGGATGCGGGCCGGTGAGTTTCCCGAGGGGGCGCACGTGCTGCGCGCCAAGATCGACCTCGAGACGCAGAACATGAATATGCGCGATCCGTTGCTCTACCGGATCCGCTACGCGCCCCACCACCGCACCGGCAAGACCTGGTGCATCTACCCGATGTACGACTACGCCCATCCGCTTTCCGACGCGATGGAGAAGATTACCCATTCGATCTGCACGCTGGAGTTCGAGTCGCACCGGCCGCTCTACGACTGGTGCATCCGCGAGGCGGAGGTTTTTCCCTCGCAGCAGATCGAGTTCGCGCGCCTCAACCTGACCTACACCGTCATGTCCAAGCGCAAGCTGGCCGAGTTGGTCCAAAAGAAGCTGGTCGGTGGCTGGGACGACCCGCGCATGCCGACGCTGGCCGGGCTGCGCCGCCGGGGCTACACGCCCGAGGCCATCCGCGCGTTCTGCGAGCGGATCGGCGTCGCCAAGGCCGACAGCCTGGTCGACGTGGGCCTCCTGGAGCACGGGCTGCGCGGGGATCTCAACCGGCGCTGTCCGCGCGTGATGGCGGTGTTGCGGCCGCTCAAGGTGGTGATCGATAACTTCCCCGAGGGTGAGGTTCGGGAGCTGGAAGCGCCGCTGCATCCAGAGGACGCCGCGCAAGGAACGCGGAAGGTGCCTTTCTCGCGGGTGGTCTACGTCGACCGCGACGACTTCCGCGAGGACCCGCCCAAGGATTGGTTCCGGTTGGCGCCGGGGCGCGAGGTTCGGCTGCGCTACGCCTGCCTCATCAAGTGTCAGCAGGTCATCAAGGACGCGGGCGGCGAGGTGGTGGAGCTTCGCTGCAGTTGGGACCCGGGCTCGTGGGGCGGCAGCGCGCCCGACGGCCGGGCGGTGCGCGGGACGCTGCACTGGGTGTCGGCGGCGCAGGCTGTGCCGGCCGAGGTACGTCTGTACGACCGGCTGTTTTCGGTCGAGAACCCGGGGACCACCGAGGGGAAGAGCTTCGTCGATGAGATGAACCCAACCTCGCTGGAGCGCCTGCCAGGCGCTTTGCTCGAGCCCTATTTGGCCAGCGCCGCGGTGGGCGCGCGTTTCCAGTTCGAACGGATCGGCTACTTTTGCGTCGATCGGGAGAGCAGGCCGGGCCAGCTCGTCTGGAACCGCACGGTGGGGCTCAAGGACACCTGGGCCAAGCTGGAGAGCAAGGCCCAGGGCGAGTCGCCGCCGGCGTCTGGTCCGAAGGCCGGCGCTGGCGCCAAAGCCAAGTCGGAGCCGAAGGGGCAGGGCGCCGCGGCGGCCAAGCCTGCTCCCGGGAAGGTCGTCGCCGTCGCCGCCGACCCCCCCGCCGAGATTTCAATCGACGATCTGGGGAAGGTCGATCTGCGGGTCGGGATCGTCCGCGAGGCCGCCCACGTGCCCGAGGCCCAGAAGTTAATCCGGCTGATGGTCGATCTCGGCGAGGGGCGGCTGCGCCAGATCTTCACCGGACTGCGCGCCAGCTACCCGGATGCGGGCGTGCTGGTCGGCAAGCGGGTGGCGGTGGTCGCCAACTTGAAGCCGCGGCAGATGAAGTTCGGCCTTTCGGAGGGGATGGTTCTGGCGGCCGGCGGCGGCGAGCGACCGCACCTGGTCGCGACCTTCGACGGGGGCGACGCGGCGCCGCAACCCGGCGACCGGATCACCTAGCGATGGCGGTCCGAACCCGATTCGCCCCCAGCCCGACCGGGTTTCTGCACATCGGCGGCGTGCGGACGGCACTGTTCAACTGGCTCTACGTGCGGCGGCATGGGGGCGACAGCCGGTACGTCCTGCGCATCGACGACACCGATCAGCAGCGCAACGTCGAAGCTGCGCTGGCGCCGATCCTCCATGGCTTCCGCTGGCTCGGCTTGCAATGGGACGAGGGACCCGAGGTGGGGGGGCCATTCGCGCCGTACTTTCAATCCCAACGCGGCCTGCGCTATCAAGCCGCCGTCGATGAGCTGCTGCGCGCCGGCCAGGCCTACCGGGACTACGCGACGGCCGAGGAGATGGACGCCGAGCGCAAGGCCGCCGAGCGCGAGAAGCGGCCGTTCCAATACAGCCGCCGGTTCATGGCGACCGACGAGAGCGATCGCGCGCGCTTCGAGGCGGAGGGGCGCAAGGGGGTGGTTCGCCTCAAGATGCCGCGCGAAGGAAGGCTGGCGCTGCCCGATCTCGTGCGCGGCGCCGTCGAATTCAACTGGTCCGAGGAGGCCGACCATGTCGTTCAGCGCTCCGACGGCTCGTTCATCTACCACCTCGCCAACGTCGTCGACGATCACGACTTCCAGATCACCCATGTGATCCGCGCCGAAGAGCACCTGTCGAACACCCCGCGGCAGGTCTTCATCGGCGAGGCGCTGGGTTACGCGCGGCCGGCCTATGCGCATCTGCCGTACGTGGCCGAGCCGGGCTCGAAGCGCAAGCTCTCCAAGCGCAAGCTCGAGGCCTACCTCAAGAACCCCGACTTCGCCGAGGTGCATCGGCACGGCACGTCCATCGCGGCCGCCATCGGCCTGCAGGTATCGCCGGAGACCTTCAACCCGGTGATCGTCGACTTCTACGAGCAGGTCGGCTATCTGCCCGACGCGATCGTCAACTACCTGGTCCTCTTGGGGTGGTCGCTCGACGACAAGACCGAGATTTTGACCCGCGCGCAGATGATCGAGAGCTTCTCGCTCGAACGGGTGAATCCGGGACCGGCCAGCTTCGACCCGGCCAAGCTGCTGGCGTTTCAGGCCCAGTACATGCGCGCGTTGCCGGTCGACGCCAAGCTGGCCGGCGTGCTGCCGTTTCTAGAGAAAGCTGGTTTCGTGAGGGCGCCGGTGCCGTTCGAAGCGCGGGCCAAGGTGGCGCGCATCGTCGCGGCGCTGGGCGATCGTTTGAAGGTCTTCGGCGACATCGTGTTGCAGGCCGCGTTTTTCTTTGGCGACGAGGTCGTCTTCGACGATAAGGCGTTCGCCAAACGGGTGCTGGCGCCCGGGGCGACCGAGCGACTGACTGCATACCGCGGATGGTTGGCGACCCTCGAGGCCTTCGACGCCGCCACACTCGAAGCCGGCACGCAGGCCTTCCTGCAGGCGCGCAGTTTGGCGCTGGGCGACATCGTGCACGCCGTGCGGGTGGCGGTGACTGGGACCGCCATCGGGCCGGGACTCTTCGATTGCCTGTCCATCGTCGGCCAGACGGTGACCTTGCGCCGCATCGATCGCGCGCTCGCCAAGGCGAGCGGCGCACCAGCCTGAGCGACGGTCAGCGCGGCATCTCGGCGGGCGTCAGCCGCGCGCCGAACCGTGTACGCGCCATCAACGCCGAGCGGTGCAGCTCGAGCGCGAGCATGAAAACCGTCCTGCCCAGAACACCGCCGACCAATCTGAGGCTCATCTGTTTCCCATCGCGTTCGACGCCAACGACCCGACCTCGCAACTGATGCGCGGCCACCGGCAGATCGCTCTCCAATGAAGCGTCTCCATAGAGCACATATCGTTTGGAATTATCTGGACCGGGCTGAACGTCGCAGACCCGGTGGGCAACTGGGCCGCGCCGCGTCTGGCACCAGACGATGTCGCCGCGGCCGACCTGGGTGGGATCGACCGGCGAAACGATCAGATATTCTCCGTCGCGTACGGTGGGCGTCATGCTGCGGCCGCCGGCGCGAAAGCGGACGCTCAGTCCCGCTTCGAGCAGGCTGTCGACCGCGGCCGAAAACAGATCGACCGCGGGTGGCGCCGACGTTGTGATCGGATTCTGCACTCCCAATTACCATCGGATTTTTGCCTGATGAGTTGAGCGGAAGATCCACAATCACCAAGATCGGGTCGCGTCGGGTTTGCGCCAAATTTGCGACGGCCGATCGATCGGATCATTGAACGCGCGCGCCGCGTCGACGCCACGGTTTTGGCGCCCCGGCGCCCCAGCGCCGCGCCCGATCGCCCGGCGGCGGCTCAGTTGGCGCGGACGAAATCGACCGCCGAGTGATCCGGTCGAAAGCCGAGCTCGCGGCAGTCGCAGCGCTGGGCCACCTGCTCGAGGAATTGGAGCGTGTAGTCCAATCCCTGCGGACGGTGAAAAGGGGCGAAGCCGCACGCAAACAGCCGGGCGACCGAGACCGTCGGCGAAACGGCCGCCAGCCCGTTCTGTTCCGCGTGGCGCAGGAAGAAGACACGGCCGAGCCGCGCGCGCCCTTGGTTGGCGATGCGCCCGTCGCCGTGCCAGGGCGTGCCGTACATCCAGATCTCGCCACCTTCCTGGCGCAGCACGACGCGCTCGTCGCTGAGGATCGTGATGTCCGGCTCCGAGAGCCAGAGCTTGGCCATGGTGGTCTTGCCGGCGCCGGACTGGCCGGCGAACAGCGTCCCGACACCGTCGGCCGAAACGATCCCGCTGCCGTGAACCTCGACCCCGCGCCCGTGGGACAGCAGGTGCACCATGAGCAGCTCGTCGAGCGGATACTGCAGAGGGTAGACGGGCAAGCGGTGCCCGAAGACATCCCGGCGAATCTCGATCTCGCCGTCGGTGAAGTCCTCGTTGAAGGTCGCGGCTTGATAGGGCACCGGGCCCAGCAGCGGCGCGGTGAAGACGAAACGATTCTTCCCGCCGATGCGGTAGAGCCGCCACAGCCCTTTGCCGGGATCGAAGAGCAGATCGGCGGCGGGCGGCTCGGTCGGCTCGCCCCAGACCGCCCGCAGCTTCACGTCGGCGCGGCGCGGGGCGCCGGTCGACGGCAGGTCGGCGCGGACGAACTTGCGCGCGGCGCCCTCGGCGTCGATCGGCAGATCGCCGGCCGAGTCGAACTCGATAGTGAGGCCCGCGATGTCCAGCGCCAGCGTGTGGCTCATGAGCCGAACGTCATACACCCCCCGAGGGCGGTGCAATCGCCCTCGGCGGGTCCGGCCACCCCCATGGTCTTGCAATTGCCGAGGACGGCCTCTTCGGGGCGAAGGGCCACCTCCGACAGCGTCGGTTTCTCGTACGGCTTGCGGCCCACTCCGGGGTCGGCGGGATCGTCTGGCGGCGTCACGGCTATCGTCTCCTTTGGGTCTTCATCAGGGCGTGCCACAGGAACCGCACCCGCCGCTCGAGCAGGAGGATCCGGAAGCTTTGGCCGGGTTGGCGAGCACCCGAAGGGCCGGCAGGCGTGGGGGCGACGCGATGGCCGCCGCGGCGGCGCCG
>DASRLC010000362.1:0-13181 GCA_035648655.1 Polyangia bacterium | reverse complement strand
CACCAGATCCTGGGCGGTGACGCCCGTCGCCGCGCGGTACAGAACGTTCAGATCGTTCTCTCCGGTATAGAGAAGCCGGCCCGTCAAGCAGTAGTGCAGGATATGGGCCAGCGAAAAGAGGTCGCTGCGGTGATCGATGGTCTGCCCGCGGGCCTGTTCGGGCGACATGAAGTAGACGTTGCCCTTGACGGTGCCAGCTTTGGTCTGGCTGAGCCGTCGATTCGATTTGACGATGCCGAAGTCGGAGAGCTTCACCTCCCCTTGGACCGAGACCATCACGTTGGCGGCCGAGATGTCGCGATGGACGATGCCCGTGGGGGAGCCGTCCGCGTCGTGCTTGTCATGCGCATATCCGAGGGCCTGCAACGTTTCGTGGGCGATATAATAAGCCACCGCCTCAGGCAGCCCCTCGCCGTTCCCTTGCGTGTGTTTGTGCACCAGTTTGGCCACATCGCGTCCCGCGATGTATTCCTGGGTCAAGAAGTACTCCCCGTCCACGACGCCGAAGTCGAACACTGGAACGATGTTGGAGTGGACCAGGCCAGCCTGCAGTCGCGCCTCGTCGATGAATTGAGCCACCGCCTGTTTGTCGCCCACCAGATCAGATCTCAACCGCTTGAGCACGAAGGTGCGGGCGAAACCCTCGGCGCCGGTGGCCTCGGCGATGAACAGCTCCGCCATCCCCCCTTCGGCCAGCCGATCTATCAACCGATAACGACCGAAACCTGGAATTGGTGTCGCTGCAGGACTGGGTTGACTCTGCAGGGGGGTCGCCGAGTCGGTGGGAACCGTGGCCCTCTCGACCCGTCCGCGAACAACGGCGGTGACGGCGCCACGAACGGGCT
Organism: Polyangia bacterium; assembly: GCA_035648655.1. Taxonomy (GTDB): domain Bacteria; phylum Myxococcota_A; class Polyangia; order Fen-1088; family Fen-1088; genus JADGRB01. Next base: position 12,336 of record DASRLC010000362.1, on the reverse strand, counting down.
CGGCCCAACCTGGTGGCGAAATCAAGGTTCCCAACTTGGCCGTCTCGCGATGGAAGATCGGCTCGGGCATTGCCCCGGGGCCGACGCCACGACCTCGGGTGACAATCAGGGCAAGTCCCCCCAAGCCCACAACCAAGATCATCGACCAGTGGAAGCGATGATGGTCGAAATGCGATCCGGGCCCGAAGGACGGCCCGGCCGCGGCGGATGGGGCCATCGGACGTCCAAGTAGGAGGACCGGCGCCAGCTCGGGAGTCGGCGAAAGGCGGGCCGCCGACATCACGAAGGTCTGATCGCCGAGCGGGACGATGGCCGAACCTATCTGCTGGCGCCGCGCCAGCAAGATCAGATCGTCGGCGGCGCGGCCGATGGCCGGTCCGCGGGACGCGAGGAGGTTGTCTCCCAGGACGATCTGGACCAGCGGAAACTCAGCGCGAAAGGGTCGCCACCAATCTTCATTGTCGAATAGATCGGTCAGCGTGGCGCCATCCACCCGAGATTGAAGAGCGGCGTTGAGGGGTGGCAGCTGGACCGCGGCGGAAACCTGGGCTTCGGCCTCTCGCCGCGCGCGGGTAACGCGTGCCGAGGCATCTTGCCGAAGGGCGGTATCTAGCACGGCCGCTCGAGCCCGGGCCCGTCCGCCCAGGACCGTCCGTACCCCGACCTCGCCGGCGGCGGTTCCGGCGACGATCAGCGCAACTATCAGACGCCTCGTGTTATGCATCCGCTGCTGCGCATTCACGGCGAAGATAAGCACGGTTGGGAGAGCTGCCGGATTTATCGGTGTCCTCTCTGACAGGAACGAACCCTCGGCGAGAACGTGCTTACGGTGTACCCATGCTCAGTGAATTCATTTCTCTGCACCGGGTGGAGATCTTGGCGCTGACACGGGCGAAGGTGGCGGTGCGGACGGCGCCGCGGGCGACCGAGACTGAAATCGAGGAGGGCGTGCCGCTGTTTCTGGACCAACTGACGGCGGTCCTGCGGGCGCAAGAGGTGCGCGGGACGGTCTCGAATCCGGCGGTGGGAAGGACCGCCGCCGGTCACGGCGCCAACCGCATGCGGACCGGTTTCACGGTGGACCAGCTGGTCCACGACTATGGCGACGTTTGCCAGGCGATCACCGAGCTGGCGGTGGATTGGGACAACACGATCGCCGCGGACGACTTTCGCAGTTTGAACAAGTGCCTGGACTTCGCAATCGCTCAAGCGGTGACCGAATTCGAGCGCCAGCGCACGCGCCAGCAGTCGGAGCAGGAGAACGAGCGGAGCGGCTTCTTGGCGCATGAGCTGAACAACCTGGTCAACACGGCCAAGCTCACATTCCATGTGCTCAAACAGGGCAAAGTCGCGATCGGGGGTAGCACCGGGGCGGTGCTCGAGCGCACGTTGAACTCCATCTCAGAGGTCGTGAACCGGTCCGTAGCCAAGGTTCGAGTGGCGACCGGCGTCTTCGCGCGAGAGCGCTTCCTGGTCTCCGAGCTGATGGAGGAGCTCCAGGTCACCGCGACGATCGAGGCCGCTAGCCGCGGGTTCAATCTGGAGGTCTCCCAGTTGGACCAGGCGCTCGAGATCGAGACGGATCGGCTGCTGGTGGTGGGCGCCGTCGTCAACCTACTGCGCAACGCGTTCAAGTTCTCAGCGCTCGGCAGCACCATCGGCTTGCGGGCCTCGAAGATCGTGGGTGACAAGGTCTGCATCGAAGTCGAGGACGAATGTGGTGGCCTCCCCCCCGGTGACGAAGAGGGGTTGTTCCGGTCCTTCGAACAACGAAGCATCGACCGATCGGGAATGGGGCTCGGGCTGACCGTCAGCCGGCAAAATATTCGCGCGGTCGGCGGCGAGCTCCGGGTGCGCAACCTGTCCGGGAAGGGGTGCATCTTTTCGATCGAGCTGCCACTCGAAGCTGGCCCCACAAAGGCGGAACCCACGAAGCCGGAACCCGCGAAGCCGGAACCCACGAAGCTGGAACCCACGAAGCGGGAACGGCGCCCGAGTCACTAGCGCCGGCTTGCCGGGCGGGCAGCCGCCGGCCTTCAGCCGGGTAAACCACTACGAGAGACAGAGGCGTTCCCCCGGTGAGCGCGACGGTCGTGCCGCGCTAAGCTGGCCGACGAGCTGAGTCATTCCATCGAACGATGGCCGTGGAGATCCGAGACCAACGCAATGCTATACGAGTTCCTCGACGCCAACCGCGACAAGATTCTAAGGCGCTCGCGATCCAAGCTGGCCTCGCGCCAGGTGCCGACGCCTACGGAGCACGAGCTGGCGCAAGGACTGCCCATCTTTTTGGACCAACTGATCGCCATCCTGCGCGTGGAGCGGGGCGCTCGCGGCGAAGGTCAGCGCGACGTGTCGGCCAGCGCGGCTCGGCACGGCGCCGAGCTGCTCCGGAGCGGCCTGACCGTTGGCCAAGTCGTTCATGACTACGGAAGCATCTGCCAGAGCGTCACGGAAGTCGCCAATGAGGACAACGTCGCGATCACCGCCGAAGAGTTCCAGACGTTCAACGGCTGCCTCGACGACGCGATCGCACAGGCCGTGACCGAGTACGAACATCAGCGTGATCGGGCGGTGGATCGTTCCGGGGTGGCGCACCTCGGGGTTCTCGCGCACGAAATGCGCAACCTGCTGATGACCGCGATGCTGACGTTCGATGCGCTCAAGAGAGGTGGCGTGGGAGTCAAAGGGAGTACGGGCACGCTCCATGGCCGCAGTTTGAGCCGGATGCGGACCCTGATCGATCGGACGCTGGCGGAGGTTCGTCTGGGAGCGGCAATCCAGAGGCCAGAGCGCTTTTCGGTCGCCGAATTGATGGAGGAGATCGAGATCGTCGCGACGGTCGAGACCAACGATCGCGGCGTCCATCTCTCCGTCGAGGCTGGGCCATACGACCTGGACGTCCACGCCGATCGCCAGATCCTAGTGTCGGCCGTCGCAAACCTCGTGCAAAACGCCTTCAAGTTCAGTCGTGCCGGTGGCCATGTTTCGATCCGCGCCCACTCGATTGGCGAACGGGTCTTAATAGAAGTGAAGGATGAGTGCGGCGGCCTGCCACCGGGCAGCACCGAGGATTTGTTTCGGCCGTTCGAGCAGAAAGGCCTCGATCAGACCGGGCTCGGCCTGGGCCTCGCGATCAGCGCGAAGGGGGTCCGGGCGAGCGGCGGTGACATCCGTGTGCGCGATCTGCCGGGATCTGGATGCGTGTTCACGGTGGATCTGCCGAGAGCACCGCCACCGGACTGAGCTCTATCTGTGGGCCAAGACGCCGGTCTACGTCCGGTGGTCGCTGGCCGGATGATCGAGGAGTTCCATGTAGTCGGCCAGAATCTGGATGCTCTCGTTCAAGATGATATCGTCCGCTGCGGCGGGGGCCCTCTCTTCTTCCGCCGGCGCGGACGCACCTCCAGCGCCCAGCGCTCCCCGCGTCTTCGCGGTCGTGGGCGCGAGTGGCGGCGGGAGGCCGGGCGCCGCCACGTTCTGCAGGGTGATCTCGTAGGTGGCGGGCCGGGCGGCCTGCAGCGCGCGCCCATCGCGCGCGAGCGCAGCCTGACCGAGTTTCGCTTGGGCCATCTCTTGTCGGCGCTCGGCCTCATTTAGCGAGACGGACTTCGAGAGCAGATTCTTTCGCAGCTTGGCGACGTCGTCCGCCAGGTCGGCAAAAGGCTTCTCGGTCGCGATCCGTCCAGCGGAGCTTTCTCGGAGGGCGGCAAGATAGGGCGCCACACGTCCCAGCCGCTGGTACGGGGCCGCCGGCACCACGTCCCAGGGGAGCGGATCCTGGAGCGACGACTCGCTCACCTCCCTGAAGTCGCTGGTGGAAGGCAAAACCAAGTCGGCCGCAACGCCGCGCAATTGGGTCGAAGCGCCGCTCGGCCGGTAGAACTTGCTGATGGTGATCTTGAGCGCCCCTGGGTCATAGGCGTGACCGAGGCCCACCCGATCCATGAATGGCGCCAGTGGCAGAATGCTTTGTACGGTGCCCTTGCCGAAGGTCGAGGAATCGCCGACGACCACCGCCCGCCCGTAATCTTGAAGAGCGCCGGCCAGGATCTCCGTCGCCGATGCGCTGAAGCGGCTGGTGAGCAAAACCAGCGGGCCGTCATAGGCCACGCTCGGATCGGTGTCGTCGTCGACTTGGATCTTGCCTTCGGAGTCGCGGGTCTGGACGACCGGTCCCTGGCGGATGAAAAGTCCGGTCAGGCTGATCGCCTCATCGAGGGAACCGCCGCCGTTGTGCCGCAGATCGAGCACCACGCCGCGCACCTGCTCCGCGTTGAATTTTTGTAACAATCGCGCCACGTCGGCGGTCGCGCTGCGCCGCCGGCTGCCGTCCATGTCGGCGTAGAACGACGGCAGCTCGATGACACCGAGCCGCAGTGCTGGCCCCTTGGCGGTCGGTAGGTCGATGATGCGGGCCTTGGCCCGCTGGTCTTCCAGAGTGATCTCGTCGCGCACCAACGACGTCGTCTTGGTGGGCGATCCGATGGCGCTGCCGGCGGGGATGACGGTGAGCGTGACGGTCGAGCCCTTGGGACCGCGAATCAGCTCCACCGTGCGCGACAGAGGCATGTTCACGATGTCGACCGGCTCCTTGCCGGCTTGGGCCACCGCCACGATGCGATCTCCGGGTTTCAGCTGGCCGCCGCGTGCCGCGGGCCCACCCGGAAGCAGCTCCCGAACCTTGCAATAACCGTCCTCGTTTTCGAGCGAGGCGCCGATTCCGAAAAGGGACAGATTCATTGCGATGGACAGACTCTCCATCTGTTCGTGCCCGAGATAGTCGGAGTGGGGATCGTAGACGTGGGCTAGCGTGTCCAGGTAGACCTCCAGGACTTCGTCGCTGCGTAGCGCCGCCATGGTCCGGACCTCTTGCGCATGCCGGTTGACCAGCGCGCCCACGATCTGCTCCGGGCGTTTGTCGCCCAGCTTTTCCTGGAGATACTCCGCCCGGAGCTGCCGTCGCCATAGATCGTGGGCCTCCGCGAGGTTGGCCGGCCGTCGGGCGTGCTCGCGATCGTAGGAATAGCTGTCGTGCCCCGTGAAGTCGAACTTCGCGTTCCGTAAGAGGTCGGTGTCGTATGCCGTCTGCTGGGACAACCGCTCGAGGTAGCGGGCGAAGATCGCTTTGGCCGCGCTGGTATCGCCCGCGCCGCGCGTCGCCTGGGCCAGCGTCGCCCGATATCCCGCGAAGCCGTCGGCATCCGCCTGGAGAAACAGCGAGCGGATACCGTCCAGCGCGTCGAGGTAGCGGTCGAGGACCGTCCCGGCCAACCGATCGTCGAACGGGTGGTGCGCGAGCTGCGAGTGCTCGAGCAGCCCGGTCGTCAGGCGGGTGATGTTGGCGTCGGTCGTTTGCGCGTCGGCCAGGGGATGGGCCGTCTGAGCTCCGAAGCCCGGAGCCGTGATCACGACCGCGAGCCCGATGACCGTCAGGGAAAGAACGAGGCTGGTGGGATGCTTCATGGGACTCCCGGTCCAGATGAGAGGGCGACGCGAAACGTCGACTCACTCTCTCCGGTACCTGGCGCTTAGCTTGTTCGAGCTGGGTTGCCCGAAGCTTGCGCCGAGATTACAAGGTTGAAGGATTCGGCGTCCGCCACCCGGCTGCGGGCGGGAAGGCGAGCTCGGCCCCGGCGGCAAAGGCCGAGGTGTGCGCCGCGAGGAGGAGCAGCTCGACGCTCGGCCAGGCGGCGAGCGGCGGCACGGCGCCCACCAGGGGGAGCGCCACCAGCTCGAACCCCAAAATCGCCGCGGCTCGACGGAGGACCCGGCCCGGGCGGGGACCGGATGGGGACGAGAGCCAGGCGCTGGCGATCCCCAGGGAGGGGCCGTAGACCCAGCGCATCGCCCGGCCGAGCCGCCGAGCTCGGGAGGCGCCGATGGCGATGCCAGCCCGTGCGGCAAGCCGCGCCACGAGGCGCGCCGGAGCGTACACCGGCTCTCTGCCGAGGAGACGCCGCTCGAGAGATTCGAAGATCGAGAGAACGGCCGTGCCCGCCAGGCCCGCGACGAGGCCCAGAGCGAAAATCGACCTTCTGCGACGAGACCGCCCACCTGTTCGCGACATCAGATCTCCGTTCTCTATCCGCTCGACACCTACCTCGGATCTTGTGGCATCAATGTGGGAACGACGGCGGCCCAGTCAATGGGCGCGGTCGATGCGGCCAACTCGATCCGCGCTCGGTCGTGGGCGGCGGGGACGCTTCGTTCGGCCGTCGCGAGGATCAGCTCGCGCTGTCGGCGGAGCGCCTGAAGTCGGCGGGGATCGTCGGTTCGATGGCTCAAGATCTCGATGACCTCGACCAGGCGAACGAGAATGGCCACGTTTCTGTCGGCGTTTTGCCGGATCTGGTCGAGGGCCTCCGCCAACAGCCCGACGAACGTCGGACCTCGGGTGATGAGCCGCACCGCCCCTTTGTCCGACCGGTAGGGAGATTCGATCTCGCGGCCAGCGAGGCGGGCCAGGATCGCCGCCAAGGCGTCGATGGCGTTCACCGCCGTGGTGGTGTCGTTGATCCCCGGCGACAAGGCCTTGAGCGCGATGTCGACGATCTGCCGGATGCCGTAGCCGGAATCCTGGTGAACCGTTCGATCGGTCCCCACGGTGTAGGCCGCGTTGATCTCGAGAACCAGTCCCTCGTCGGCGTCGCGCCCGGCCACCGCGGCCAGCGGGGAGCCTTCGATGACGAACTCACCAATGCTTCGCTCCATCCGGACCACGACGCCCCTGTCGCACGCCACCCGGAACAGGTCGTCGCCGTCGATGCCCTGGAGATAGCCGGTCCGGCGCGCCGCGATGGTGGCCCACGTTCCCACCGACGGCATCTCTTCCCGCTCGCTCTTGGCGGCGGCGGTCCCCACCTCCTGGGGAAACAGTCGATCGATGGCACCGTTCGTCTCCAGCATCGCGGCCCGGATGATGCTCGTTGCCTGAATCGACGAGGCGATGTGATGGATGAAGAAGATGAGGAAGCCAATGGCGACGAAGGCCAGCAGCATGGCTACCAGGACCGCCAGGGCGGGGACGTAGTTGCCGGCGTCGGGGCCTCGAATCGTCCGCAACACCACGATGCAGTATGCGAAGACGCCCACGAAGACGCCGAGAACCGACTGGTTGGCGCGATCTCGCATGAAGTTGCGCAGGATCCGCGAGGTGTACTGGCTCGACGCCAGCGCGAGGGCCACGACCGTGATCGAGAACGTGACGCCGACGACGGTGATCATCGAGCTGGCGATGGCCGCGAGCAAGCCCCGCGAGCCCTCGGCGCTGGCGCCGAATAGTCTCGGCCAGCGCTCGGCCATATTGCCCCGATCGAGCGTGCCCATCTCGATGAGGCCGACCGCCAGCAGCACCGCCGCGACGACCGTCAAGGCGGGGATGAACCAGAGACTCGATCGCAGGATCTCCCAGATCCCCCGCAGCCGGGCCTTCACCCGCAGGCTCATGATCTCCGACCGACGTGCGCCAGCGCTGCCATAGAGAGCAAGCTAAGGCGTTTCGGACCGGCTGGGGGGATCCGACTGCTCGAGGAGGTCGGCCAGGGTGACGCTGGAAGCCTGCTCGCGGGCCTGGGAGAGCCGCGCGAGCAGCCCGGCCACCACGGGATGTGCCGCGCTGCGATCGACCCTCGGTGCGCCGAGGTCGACCTCTCCCGCCGCGCGCACGACGTCGTTCGCCGTCAGCGTGCGCAACGACTTGGCCGGCACGAAGGCCTCGGGATCGCCCGCGACGCCGGTGAGAATGTGGCGTTCGGTCAGATCGGCGCAAAGTCCGCAGACGACATACTCGGGCAGATCGAAGGCCCGGACGAGATCGGGCACGACGCGGGGATTCTCGCCCCCCCGGAATCGACGCCCGACCTCCAGCACGATTCGCAGAGCGTAGTAGACGCGCCATTCGAGACCGCGCCGGATGCGCTCGGCTTTCTGGGTGAGATCGTCGAAGTTCTGGACCACGAACGCCACCGCGGCTCCGCAAAGCACGACCACCCAGGACAGATAGAGCCAGAGGAACAGGATCGGGAGCACCGCCAGCGATCCGTAGATCTTGTTCGTCCGAACCACCGAGATCACACCCAATAGAAACAGCTGCTTCATCACCTCGAGCCCCAAGGAGGCGAGGAATGCCGCGGCCAGCGCGGGAAGCCGGCGGACCTTGGCGCTGGGCATCCAGATGTAGGTCACCCAAAGCGCGATCGCCATCAGTACGACGGGCATCACATGCCTGAGAAGGAACCCGGGCACGCCACGCGCCCAGGCCGGCACCAGCCAGCTGTGGGCGGCCGAGGCTCCCACGGCGTCAAGCGTCGTGGTGAGCGAGACCGACGAGACCATGAAGATCGGGGCCAGGAAGAGGATCGCGCTGTAATACGGAATCTTCTCCATCCAGCCGCGCCCTTTCTTCACGTGCCACAGGGCATTCAAAGAGTCCTCGACCGAATTCAAGAGTGAAAGGACGGTATAGAGAAGGACCAGGATCCCGATGATGTTGATTTGGCGAGCGTGGGTGCGAATTCCCTCGAGCTGCTTGCGTAGGGCGGCCCGCGCGGAGACCAGGACATCCTGCTGATCGAGCGATTGATTGGGGGAAGTCACGCGGTCGGCCTTGGCCGGCAGCCTGCTTTGATGACTGTCGCGCGCCGGCACGAGGAGAGCGGCGACCTGATCGATAATCTCGTCGCTCTCATTGGGGAACAGCCCCGTCGTCACCCCCGAAACTACGACCACGAGAGGCACCAACGCCAAGAGGGTGCTGAAGGCAAGCGCCCCGGCGCGCATCAGATAGCTCGAGCCCATGAGTTCCCGAACGGCCTCGCGAATCAATTGAACGCCATGAGCGATCGATCGCTTTCCGCCGCCCAGGCTGGGCAGGTCGGCGTGGAGCAGTCCCGTGACGAATCGACCGACGCGCAGGTAAAACCGCTGGCTCATCGGCAGCCATCGACGCCCGGGCGGGCGCCGGCGGCAAGGCCGAAAGCCGAGCCCGTCACGGCCGCGCTCATGCCGATGCGCGTCCCACCCGCCGCCGTTGGCGCCGCAACCGCACGCCGTTCACCACCAGCGCCACGCCCAACCAAGCCGCCAGGACGGCGAAGGGCGAGGCGACGACTCTCGGCCAGAGGACGGAGACCGCGGTCAGCGCGAGCAGGAGAGCGCCGAAGGCCACCATCAGGCTGCTCTGCGCGAAGCCGACCACGCGGCTGCGGATGATGACGTTGCCGACGGCGTGCGCGAACCGGACTGCGCCGACCGCCCATCCGGAGGCGCCGCGCGGACCGACCGTGCTCTCTTCGCTCGACCCTGGGGGGAGCTTCTCGGGTACGATCCGGCGTTTGGGACCGACGATGATCTCGGTGGCATTCTCGAGATCCGCCAAATACATCGCCTCCATTTCGCGGGCCAGTCCGTCGTGCTCGATCGCCACGTCGATCTCGTAATTTGAGATGAAGCTGGCCAGATTGAGGTTCGACGATCCCACCCGCGCCCACCGCCCGTCGGCCACCGCGGTCTTGGCGTGCAACATCGATCCGTTCCATTCGAAGACGCGAACGCCGGCCTCGATGAGCGGTCGGTACCCCGCCCGGGAGAGCGCGGCCACGAGCGGCAGGTCGCTCGCGCTCGGGACCAGCAAGCGCACGTCGACCCGGTCCTGGGCGGCGGCGCAGAGGGCCTGGACATAGGGGGCGAAGCCGACGAAGTAGGCGTCCGTGAGCCACAAAGTCCGTTGCGCCGCGCAGGCGATGAGCTGATCGATCCGGAAGAGGTCGGCCTTCCGTGGCGTCCCGGCGATGACCCGAACTGGAACATCACCCATCACCGGCAGCTGGCGGGGATCGGCCAGCTCGTCGGGGGGGATGTGGCCGCCGACGGTCGTCCAGACCTCGGCGAAGGCACGCTCCACGAAACCGACCGCCGGCCCACGAATCTCGACACCGGTGTCGCGCCAGGGCGGGATGCCACGCTTCGGGTCGCCGAGCCAGCGGTTGCTCACGCAGAGTCCCGTCACGAAGGCGACCTCGCCGTCGACGGCGATGGTCTTGCGATGGTCGCGGCTCAGCCAACCGAGCGGGCTGCCGATCCGAGGCCGATTGAACACGCGCACGTCCGCGCCGGCGGCGGTCAGCCTTCGCCAAAACCGGCCCGAAGCGCCGCCCAGCGAGCCGAACCAATCGCGAACCAACCTGACCTTGACACCGGCGCGCGCGCGATCGGCGAGCGCCGAGGCGAGCTCGCGTCCGACCTCGTCGTCTTCGATGATGTAGTTCTCGAAGAAGACCGTGTGGCGCGCGGCGTTGATCGCCTCCACCCAGGCCGCATAGTTCGCCTCGCCGTCCTTGAGGAGCCGCACGGCGTTCCCTTTGACCAGGGGCGCGCCGGACGCTCTGGTGAACGCCTGTTCGACCAACGCCGACGTCGCCAGGAGCGATGTCGGGTCGGACGAAATCGCCGCAATGGAATCGGGGTCGGGCATCGGATGGTCCCTGACCTCATACACGCATCAAGATGATCGTCAATACAAACGCCAGGTAGGACGCAACGAGCGCCGCACCGCCCTTGCGCCGGAGGCCGCCCGGTCGCCCGGCCAAAAACAGCGCCAGAACGGTCACGGCCGGGAGCCAGATGACCGTGACGAGCCCGGTCCTGCTCGGCGCGGTCAAGCCAATCAGCGCCGCCGGCAGCCCCAGGCCGAAGATCACGTTGAACGAATTGCTGTTGAGCGCCTCGCTCATGACGGCGGTGCCGCGTCCCCGTCTGGCCAGATGGATGGCGGCGACGAAGTTGGGGATGCCGGTGAGCGTGGCGAGGACCAGCGTGCCGAGGACCGCGCTGGAAATGTGCCAGCGATCGCCGATGGCAATCGCGCTGCTGACCATGACGAAGCTGCCGACCACGATCGCGGTCAGGGTCGGAATCACCGAAAGAAAGTCGAGCAATCGGCCCTGCTTGGGCGTCTCGCCCAGGTCGCTGTCGTGCTCGACCTCGGCGAGGACCTTGGACAAGAGAGCTCGAATCGGCCGCGGCAGGGGGGCGCGCGCGAGCTGCGATTCATGCATGCCCGTCAGCCAAACGTAAGGGACCAACACGAGGCCGAACAGCGAGAGCGCCACGACGGCGGGCAGCCATCCGAAAACGAGCAACAGCGCAATCAAGGTGAAGAGGAGCGCGGCGCCCCCGATGAGCGACAGTCCGGCCCGCCCCACCTGGATTCCATCCTTGGCGACCAGCGCGCCGATTCCGAGCAGCGCGGCGACGTTGAAGATATTGGAGCCGAGCACGACGCCCGCCCCCACGTCGCCACGTCCGTGGACGAGCGCCGAGATGGCCGACGCCACTTCGGGGGAGTCCGCGCCGAGCGCGACCACGAGACCGAGTAGCCCGGGCGTGAAATGCAGCCGCGCGCCCAGGCGTTCAATCTGTCCCGTCAGAACGTACCCAGAAACCGAGACGAGCGTCAGCGTCGCGACGAACTCGACGAAAAGCGCCGGCGCAGACATCGCGAGAGCTTAGGGCCACCCTTCGCAAAGTCGAGCGACGAACGAGCGGGGTTGACGCGGGCCGTTCGGATGCGCACGTTCGGCTGGCACCGCAAAGCATCGCATAGCGCGCGGGGCACTCTCAAAAGTCGAGGCAGGAGGGCGTTGGCGGATGTCGATGACGGTCGGTGATTTCTTGTTGGAGCGGCTATCTCTTTGGGGCGTCAAGCGGATCTACGGATTCCCGGGCGACGGCATCAACGGGATCATGGGCGCGTTCGCGCGGGCGGGCGAGAAGTTCAAGCTGGTGCGCACCAGCCACGAGGAGATGGCGGCCTTCATGGCCTGCGCGCACGCCAAGTTCACCGGCGAAGTGGGCGTGTGTTTGGCGACCTCGGGCCCGGGCGCCATTCATCTGCTGAACGGCCTTTACGACGCCAAGATGGACCATCAGCCGGTGGTCGCCATCGTCGGCCAGCAGTCGCGCAAGGCCATCGGCGGCTCGTACCAGCAGGAGGTCGATCTGATCTCGCTCTTCAAGGATGTCGCGCACGAATACGTGCACATGGTCTCCGATCCGGCGCAGGTGCGGCATCTGGTCGACCGGGCGATGCGGATCGCCAAGGCGGAACGAACCGTGACCTGCATCATCGTCCCCAACGACATCCAGGATCTGGACGCTGTCGAGACGCCGCCCCGCGCACACGGTACGGTCCACTCCGGCTACGCCTACAGCGCCCCGCGCGTGATCCCGACCGACGCCGATCTGAAGAAGGCCGCCGAGATCCTCAATGCGGGCAAAAAGGTGGCGATGCTGGTGGGGGCGGGGGCGCTACAGGCCTCGGCGGAGGTGCTGGAG
>DASRLC010000361.1:0-24300 GCA_035648655.1 Polyangia bacterium | reverse complement strand
CACCGAGAAGTCCCAGAGCGGCGCCGCCGATCGCCACGGCGTCGAGTACGAGACCGCGCTGCGCGAGGAAGACGTCGAAGGCTGAAATGGTTTGCTTCGGCTTCACGTAGGTATCAGTGTAACCGATACTTGCATGATGGGCAAGCGTTCCGCGTGACCGGGTAGAGCAACGGCTTGGTAAACCGTAGGTCCTCGGTTCAATCCCGAGCACCGGCTCAGCGCCTTTCGCTGGATTCTAAGGCAAATCGGCCCTCTTTGGTCCGCCGCTGTGTCCACGCCAGTCCACTCGATTTGGACCCGTTTGGACTATGTTAGTGGACAGATAAGGGCCAGGTTTTGTTGTCGCGGTTCCGCTTCGCGGTTCCCCCTCAGAAGGTGAAAAGGTGCAACGCGACTTGCCCGCTGGCGATCTCGACGCTACGCTCGTCGCGTCCGCCCCGAGGGTCCGCCCGAGGGGTAGCGCGGCGGCTAGAGCCAGGCCGAGATTCTTCTCGAATCGACGGAATTGGGGTCTGTCTGCGCGGACGAACATCCTCGGGGGATGAGTCTTTCATCGAACGTCGGTCTCTGTCTTCCCCTGCTCCTCGCCGCTCTCAAGCTCGTTGCCGAACTCTTCAGACGGCGGCCGCCCCCACCCGCGGCTCCTACCATCATCGTTCTGATCGTGCCCGTGCCTGCGATTGGTCCGGGAAAATCGGCGATAGCGACTCGTCCGCGTGGGGCGAGCTTCAGTGAGCGTTCCGGCTGTACAATCTGGCCATGTCAAAGGCCAAGAAGCCCTCAAAAAGCGCGTCGAACGAATACAACATCGTTCTGAGCTGGTCTGGAAATCGAAGCAAGGCCGTCGCTCAGGCGTTCCGAAACTGGCTCCCCACGACCGTCCATGCCGCGAGGCCCTGGATGTCGGCGACGGACATTTCGAAGGGTACCGAGTGGCAAAGCGCCTTGGGCGAACAGCTCGAAGCCTGTCAGATCGGCATCGTGTTCCTCACGCGCGACAATCGAGAGAGCCGCTGGTTGCACTACGAGGCAGGCGCGTTGTCGAAGACGCTCCGCCAAGGAGGGCGTGTTTCGTCGATCTTACTAGATGGGCTGGAAGCCACGGACGTCGAACAACCACTCTCGAAGTTTCAGAACACGCAACCTATCAAGTCCGACATCGAGAACCTGATCGTGGACCTGGGCAAGATCGTCGACCCCGGTTTGGCCAAAGAACACCTACTGGCGACCTTCGAAAGTACGTGGAGCCTCATCGAGGGGGTCCTCCAACCTGTCGCCGGGCACCCAGCGGCAAAAGTTCTTTCCGAGACAGAAAAGAAGCTCAACGAGATCTTGGAGCTTACCCAGGACGTCCACCGCATCCTCTCGCGCCCACCGGACTGGTACGCGACGACCGTAGCGGGACCGAACGGTCCGAACGGACCTCAGGGTGGTGGGGCGTACGTCGCTCGTCCCACCGGCCTAACGGGTCTCATCCCTGATAGACCCATGGCCAGCATGTTTGGGCCAAAGCTCTGAGACTGCTGATACCATCGGCTGCCGGGTCCCCTCGTAGTCGTCCAAGGCGAGCCCGGAGGGGCTCCGCAGAGCGCCACGGTGCCGGGGGCCGCTTGGCTTGAGGTGGTCCGGGCGATACGCTCGGGCCGCATGAAGCGCCCTCCGACTGCGATCGTCGTGGCCATCATCGGCGTGCTGGGGGTCGTGGCGAGTTCACTCATTACAGCCCGATGCGTGGCGGACAAGACGCCGACGGCCGAAACCTCGGTAGGCTCCTCACTCAAGTTCGACCAGCACGGCGACCACAATACGCAGACGAACAGAGTCGACCTCAACGGCCCCGTCAGCGTTGGACCTCCACCGCGACACCTCACGCAACAGAGCCAAGAGACGCTTGCAAGGATCCCGCGAGACGCGAGGATAGATGTTTCGGTCCCTATGGGTGGCACCGGGGAAGAATGGCAGTTCGCGAACGAAATCCTCGCGTACCTAAAGTCGAGCGGGTACAGCCGGGCCGAGGGAGTCAGCCAAGCAGTCGTAACTCCTCCCGTTGTCGGGCAGATCATCCACCCCGAGGCCGACGGGTCCTTTTCTGTGTGGGTCGGGTCGCAGAATTAGCCAATGGGTTCCGCCTTTGATTGGGTCGCTGCCATGGGCGGCATCGTGGCCGGAATCGGCGGGATCGCCTCCGTCGTTCTCGCGGTCAAGTCGATGCGCCTCTCACGGGAGGCTCAGAAGAAGATCGACGAGATCGTTGACGACGATCGCCGATATTACCAGTTCACCGAGAGGCACATCGCGCGGGGCCTGAGGACCATCAAGGAGAACCCGGGCGGCACCAAGCGGTATGTCGAGATCGACGAGCCGGAGAACGCGAGATACCTCGCCCGGGCTGTGCGCGAGGGGTTGTTTGAGCCCGCCGATTACGGACGTTCAATGTTCTGGGTCACGAAGTAGGTCCTCGGAGACACGCTCCGGCCCGCGCTCGCATGGGCGCACCCCTCACCGCAGCCGCCTCCCGCTCTTCGGGTCGAAGTCCCCCGGCGACATCAACCGCCGCCCGATCTCGGCCTGGCACGCCTCACAGGTCACGTAGCCCCTCACGTCGGTCCCAAGGCGAGCCCGGAGGGGCTGCCCAGAGCGCCACGGCGCGCGCGTGGCGCCTTGACCTGAACATTAGAGCAGGTTAGAAAGGGGCGCTGGAGGACCCTTCATCATGCCGATGTTTCTCAAACTCACGTTCCAATGCGACGACGGCAGCGCTTGTCGCTCCGGTGGTCAGGACATAAAGACCATGGATCAGACGGTCCCGATCGGGAACAACTTAATCGCGCTCGAAGGCGCTCTCAAGACTGTGCCGGGTGACTGGCGCCGTGGCCAGGATGGTCGACTGCAATGCAACTTGTGCAGCAGAGGGCCTGCCAACCTACTCTGAGGCACGGAAGACGGTGCCGATGGCCGGCGACCTCTCGCACCTCACGAAGACGCCCGGCAGCGGCCCCGTGATCCACGCTAGGAGGTCTGCCAGAGAGCGGGCGCTCTGCGGAGCGCCTCCGGGCAGCCCATGGGCCGATCGGCGCTCCTCGGTATCGTGCGAGGCGTGCAGGCGCGAGATCGAGAGGCGGCTGAAGCCGCAGACCTGAACACTGTTCGGCCGAGCTACCACTCGTCGCGTACGATCGCGGATAGTATTCAGCCGTCATGATGGTGTCATTTCAAAAAGCCAGCCAGGACAAGAACATCCAAGTGAATTTCGACTGTCCTTGGTGCGATACGCATCAAGCCGGAGTCGGTACCTTCCTTGTCGAACACCCAGCGGAGGCCTGGCTCGTCGTCATTAGATGTGCATCCGCCCTCTGTGATCGTCCGATTCTGCTTCGCGTACCATTTTCGATTGGTCTGCCATGGCAGATGATCGATACGACGTACGCTGGGTGCGGAGACCCTGAGATCTATCCCGCCGCGCGACCCGAATATGACGAGGACGGCGTTCCCGACGAGATCGCCTGCGACTTCGAGGAGGCGTTGCAGTGTCAGGCGGCAGGATTTCTATTCGGCGCCGCACTCGTCGGGCGGCGTGTCCTCCAAGCCGCAGTCCGGGATAGGGGCGGGAAGGGCAAGACGTTGGAAATAGAGATCGATTCCCTGCCCATTGACGTCCTGAACGCTCCCCTCAAGGGCGGCGCCCACGAGATCCGGCTTGTCGGAAATCGGGCAGCACACGCAAACGATGTCACGGCCGAAGATGTCCAAGATCTGTTGGGCTTCACCAGGGACGTGCTGCATTCGCTCTACGTGGTTCCCACCAGAGTGGCGGCTCGGAAGAAGCCGGCGTCGCCCCCGCGGGGGTGAGTTGTGGCGTCCCTTCTAGCCCGATTTATAGCTCTTTTTGCTTATAGCATTATGCTTGCTTAGATTCCGGCCCCGGGCGATATTTCCCTCGGTCCGCTGGACATTCAATGCGCTCCCCCATGCTGCCCAACGATACTTCACTCGAGCGACGAGATTCTCCTCGAGATCATAGAGGGCCGTTACCGCCCATCTTCTCCTCTAGCCGAGTCCACACCGTGAACCACACCTCCGTGACCGATCCGGCCGACCTCGCGATCTCCTGATTGTCGGTTTGGTCGTCGATTCGTGCGTCGCTTGTTCGTCCCGGCACCCGACCGTAGTTTCTTGGAAGCGAGGCAGCCTCGCGGGTATCCGGACGACTACAGGAGGCCGTCGGTGCTGCAGACGCCAACCGCTTGACCGGGGCGAAGGCACCCTTCGCGCGCCCGACAATCGGCTGTGACCATGCAGCGGCTCGGGGCAAGTTGGCAACGGCCGGGGCTTGACCGTCCGCCCTCGAGAAGGTCGTCCCGGCGCAGTTCATGCCGTCTGGGGCAGGAATAGAGGCACCCGTCGCCCGGGGTGTGGAGATCGAGGCGTTCGGCAGCACAGCCCGGAATGGAGTACGACCCTGTCACCACATCGGTTCCCGAAGCTCATCGCGAACGGGTCAGCCCGCTTCGGCAAGCAAGGGCAATCGTTCGATGTGCGCGCGCAAGAGCTTAGCCCGACGGGGCTCAAGTCCCTCGGAAGGCCAAGCGGCCATAGCACGCTGAACGGCGGTCTTCACGATATTGGTGATGTGGCCAGGTGAGACATCGATCTTTTCTGCAAGTCTCTCAAAGTGCAGCAGTCGGACCTGATCGAACCTATCTTCCCGCGAGAGTTTCAATGCAAGCTTATCCGTCGAAATGTAGGTGACGGTCGAGACCAGATCGTAAGCCGGTGAAAGTCGCGCCTGGATGCCGTCGGGATAAACCAGAGACCAATTTTTTAGGTGCGCGTCTCCGTTTCCGATCAGGACGTTAAATGCCGTCCGACGGATCGTTTCGTCGAGGTCATCCTCGCCGGAAACTGCGCGGACGACCCGGGCAATGCTGGTGTGGCTCATCGTTCCGTAGCGTTGAGCGCGACGAACATTGGCGACTTGCGCAAAGTCCTCTTGATGGATTCGTGGCCCAGAGGTCGGACGATCGAACCTGCGCGAGAGGAATACCTGTTGATGTGGATCGATCTGGACGGGGAGGCCCTCGATGTCGCCTGCAGCGATTAGGCGAACCTCGGGGATATTGATTCCGACCTGACCAGCCCAGAGCATCATTGCATATTCGTTTTCGGGGACTTGCTCATAGATCTCACTGGGAAGCTTGGCTATCCAGTCGCCACCGCGCCCGGCGAGAGGGAACGTCGGTCCACGGGTGCCGGCTCGATACAGGACCGAGAACTTCAGCTGAGCGCCCGCCAGAGAAAAACGCAATGTGCCGTCAGTCTCGCCCCTCTCGATATTGGTTGCCTCCGATGCCTGTTCGGCGTCGGTAACCTCACCGGAGATCCGGCGCACGACAATTGCACCGGGCAGATCTTCGCCTAGCACGGCGAGAAGATCAGCTTCTCGATCTGGATGTACCTGGGCGTGCCGCGCGATCAGTTCGCGCAATCCGCCTTCGGGGAGCAGGTTTGAAAAGAATGGAGCGAGATGGAGCCGACTACGATGGATATCGGTGAGGTGATCCTCGAAATACTGGCCCAGCACGGGACGACGGGAAGCGTTGAGATATTCGGGTAGGAACGAAAACTCGTTCCGGCCGTCTGGCTGCGAGCGAATGGTGCCGACCGCGACGTCTCCGAGAGTTACGAGTAGCTCCATGCTATTCCTCGTTGGCACTGAGAGCGGCGATGGATGGTCGATCGCTGTGATCCCACTCCGACCGGCTGTCGATGAGCCTGGTTGTTTCGGCTTCTAGTCGATTCCGTCTTGCGGTGAGAAAGGCGCTCCGATCACCGCTTTGGAGGAGACGGGTTTCAATCAGGCCCAATCCGTGGCTTACGAGAACGTGCGCGTCGAGGTTCGGCGCCAGCCCGAGGGGCAGCTGTGAACCGGTCCACTGCTGAAGAGCGGGGAAAAATGACAATCCCTTCACCGGCGGGTGTAGAAGCCGGTTGCCGATTGACGAAAATACCGACTCCTCGCTAGCGGGGAGCGATTCGGGTTTGTGAGTCAGAATCTGCGGAAAAACATCTTCATTGGAACTCAACAACGCGGACACATCGAGCGGCTCGCCCGTTCTCAGGTCCTGGGGGCGCAATCGCGCGAGGAGCATCGCCAATACTCGAGGGCGGGCGTGCCTGAGATTGAACGCTGCGGCCGGCTGCGTCTCCGGTCGACTGCTGGAGACAGTTTTTAGAATGCCGACGGCCGCTGCCTCGTCGCTTGACGCAGTCCGCAGCGCTTCGAGTGCGGGCCGCATGCCCTTGCCGTCACCCCGAAGCTCCTCCGAAGCTGTTCCTCTCCAAAGCCACCTCGTCAAAAGACGGCGGGCGCGGTTAGACGGCGTAGGAAAGCGGTCGAAGAATGCGCTTAGAACGGCTAGGGGGCTCATATACGGTAGGAGGCGGAGGTGGGGAATCCCGGCGTCCTGGGCCAGAAAGCCAAAAACATGGTCGAGAGCTCGCTCCACCCGTCCGACCGACGCCGCGATGTCGACGTCTGCAAGCTGACGTTGCAAATCTCCCGATCGGTCCTTTCCCTCAATCGCAAGCAAGCTGCGAAGGACATAGTCCTCGTCTAGTTCACCCAACGACCGCGCGCGAAGCCTCTCGACAACGTCCTTAAGACTAACGGGCGGATTGCGGTCTAGGGTCGCATGGAGTGCATTGAACACCTCACTCACTACGAGGGGCTTGCCAGTCGTATTCGTTCGCTCAAAGATTTTACGTACAATGCTCTCGTCGGTCACGTCGACGACATAGGCGGGCACCTCGTATTCCCTTAGAAGCTTCCCCGCCCGAACGGCCAACCTGACTTGGTCCGGTTTCAACACGGCGCGGAACTCATCGAGCCATGCCAGTAGGTCTTCGGAATCGACGACGCGATTGAGGGGAAGAGCTGTGGACGGCATGGCTCCACGGCGCGCGTGCGCTACCTCAGCACGCTCAAGATCGAAGTAGAGGTCAAATTTGTCAGCGCGCCTGTGACCAGGTAAGAGGGTCGACACCAAGGAAACTATTCGCTGCTGACCGTCGACCACAAACCAAGCATCCGTCCGTTCGTTCACGTCGAATGTGACGTCACCGAGGGTGACCTGTCCCGCCAACCCTTTGCGAGACCAGAGAAGCAGGGTTCCGATCGGATAACCGCGTAGGATGCTGTCTATGAGCTTCTCGACATCGTCTCGCTCCCATTTGAAATCGCGCTGAAATGGGGGAACACGAATGCGTCCGGCCCGCGCGTAACGGATGAGGTCCTCGACCTTGAAGGCGCGCGCCTCAGGGCGCGAATCAGTGTGCGGGTCGACGGCGGTCATTTGTGGTGAAGTCTACCGTCTTCCGTGAAGGGAGGTGCGGGGTAGGGCGGCCACCTGCCTTGGTGAGGCTCTCGGTCGAGCGAGTCCGCCCGGCCGCCCTGATTCGGCGATTCGTTCGTCCCCGAATTGTTCCCCAGACCTGAGATCTAGCACTGAACGAATTATCAGTAAAGGGGCGGGTTGCCCATCCAGACTGACCGAGAGCCACGACGCACCCGCAGGATACCGGCCACTGCGCATTTTCGGAGAACCCCGACTCGATCTCGTTCCACTGGTAGGGTCTCGTTAGTTACCTTCGCGAGGCGCTCGCGGGCCCTGCTCCCGTGATTCCGGACCGCGGTCGACCACCCCTCAGCCTGCTTCGACCTGCCGACGAAGAGCCGCGACGAACCCCGTCAGGTCGCCACATCCGCCGATGCTCAGTTGCTTGGGTAGGCCACGCTGAGTGCGGAAGTCCGCGAGTATCTTCTCGACGAAGTGGTCGCACGTGAAGATGTCCGCGAATCCGCCAGCGACCAGGTGTCGGAGGTCCCACAGCAAGGAACCGTAGCGGCTCGAAAACTTCTTGGACGCGATGGACTGGTTCGTGATCCGGTCTCCCGCGCCGCGCCATGCCTGTTGCACGATCCTGTTCATCGGCAGCGAAGACCGATCGTCGAGCAATCGATCTACGGCTGCATCGATCTGCTCGTCGGTCAGCAACGGTTCCCCAACGATGACCGGTTCCGAGTGAATCGCAGCGCGAGCAGTGACCTTGAGGCCCCGGGTGAAGTTCGAAAACGTCTTCTGGTGGACCTCCTCGCGTGTCGTTCCTGGCGGCAGATTCAGGCGGTCGGCGTGGAGGCGCTTGAACTGGTCCGCCGACCACTCCTTCGGCGCTTCCCATTCGACGCGCCCGTGCGCCTTGCCAACGAACCCGGCTGTTGTTGGATCGCTCAGGATGTCGGCGATTCCGGCGGCCGTCTGCTTCGTGAGGCTGTTGATGATGGACGCGCTCATTGGGTGGTGCACGGGTGCTCGCGCCGCGGCGCTCGTGAGGCCCAGCTGCCGGCGCACGGCATCGATCAGTTCGCTCTTCTCGGCGTTTGAAATGTTCACCCATGCGTGTTCGAGCCGATCGAGCCACTGCGCCCGAGCGAGGGCCGCCTCGCGGGGTCGCATTGCGATCAGCTCAATCAGGTGGGCAATGGAGAAGCAGAGCGTTCCGCTGCGGGCGATCTCGGCGACGAGTTCGGTAAGCTCTGTGAGCGCAGCGCCGTCGTGCCCGGTCGCACCATCTGCGGTTGGGAACGCGTCGGACAGGGTGCTCCAGTCCAGGTAGACGACCGGACGGCGAAGTGGCGTACCGGTCGCATCGAGGAAATCTCGCGCGGTGAGCCTCTGGGGCGTCTTCATGGCGAGATCGTACAGGGGAGCCGCAACATCCCGGCAATCATCTCAGCTTAGCGACCATAGCCGTCGAGCAGCTCGGCCACCTGGTCGTCTGTCAGTCCGTACGGTGCGCGAAGCTTGGGAAGGGTGAGCACGGCGCGCAGCTCGGCCAGGATGTACGACGACACGATGGCGGTGAACCGTCCGTCTGCGAGCGCCTCGAACACCAGCGCGCACGCGGAGCGCCGGAGGCCCAGGAGCCCCCGCACCACGATCTGCGTGTCGAGCAGGGCTCTAACGATCACGGGTCGGCGAGCGGCGGACGTCTCTGACGGCATCGTCGATCTCGCGCTCGGCCAGGGCTTCCTGATTTGTCCGTCAGCTGGCCGACCTGATGCGGCGCGGGCTGCGCTGACGTAAGGTGATTAGAGTAAGGTTTTCCCCGATTGACCCTGAACACTCAGGGCGTCGCCGAACGCGTCACCGAGCGCGCCGAAACCTTCGTCTTCGAAGGGACGGGCTACCGGGACCCACACTGATCCGCATCGCCGGGAAGGAACGGCAGCCCGCTCCGCCCGGCCCGTCGCCGCGGCGCCAAGCCCCGCGCCTCAGGTAGGGCGGCGGTCTACGCGAAGAACCGCGCCGAAATCAGCGGGTGATCCCTAGGTACCGGCGATCCCGCTGAGAGTGGGACCCTCAAACGCCGACGGCGACAAGCTGTACGCCACTCAACCGGACATGAGGGCGATCTGGGGGGCGAGCCTCCGCAAGATCAGCGAAGGCCAAGCGCTGCTTGAGGCTTTTTTCTTTTCTAGACGCGGTGCGGCGTCATCTCGGCAAGCTCGTGAGACGCGCACAGGCGACCGGCGCCCTCCAACTCCCGGCCGGCCGTGTTGCGGTGCCCGACCCGCGTCTTCCTGCCCGTAGGTCAAAAATTCCGCGGTTGGCCGATAACCCTCACGCGAAACGAGCATCACCCGGAAGGGGACCGACCAGATGGCGGCATACACACGTGACGACGCGGACAAAATGGCGGTCGCGCTGCGGTCTCTCCCAGCGGCGACCAAAAACAGGCTCAACAAGCAGGGGGTTGTCGCTTACCTCGCGGCGGAGATTTTGGGCCTCCAAGAGCGCGGGTACGCTATCGACCAGATTGCTGCGATTTTGCACGCCCACGGCATGAGCATCGCGCCCACGACCCTCCAGACCTACCTGGGTCGAATCAAGAAGAGGCGAAAGCGCGGAGGGAAAGGGTCGCAGAGCTCCCAAAGCCGGTCCTCGAGTACCCGCTGTGACTCACGACTACCAAATTAATTACTTCGCCATGATCGACAGCATCGAGCGCTATTGGACGGCGAAATCTCCGGGAGACCAACCTGAGAGCCCCGATCAGAAGGGCGGCGCAGCTGCTCAAAAAAAACACGTTCGCGCAGGAACCCGTAGGTGACACTTCCTTCCCCCACCGCCCACAAGGCCGCGCCGCCGAATCGGGCAATGGGTGACGAACTCGAGCGCTTCAAACGAGACGTCAACCTGACTGAGCTTGCCGCCAGTCTCGGATATCGCCTGGTCGATCGCGAGCGGTCGGCCGGAGGCAAGTGGCATGGAAGCACCCAGGCCAGCGTCTCGATGCGCAACCCGGACACCGACGACAAAATCATCATTCGCCGCGACCGGGATGGCCACTGGACCTATTTTTCAGTCCGCGACGATGGCGACAACGGGACCGTCGTAGATTTCGTGCAGCGACGGGGACAACCGAGCCTCGGCGCTGTTCGAAAAGAGCTTCGCCTGTGGCTCCGGGTCGACCGGCCGCGGCTGTCCCCGCAGCTCTATCGCCCGAACCTCAAGGCTCAGGTCCGCGACGCCGCCGTGGTCAACAGCATGTACGCCGGCGCAGCGAGCGCGCGCGAAAGCCGCTATCTCGCCGGCCGTGGCATTCGATCTGACACGCTTCGAGACAAGCGTTTCGCCGCCGCCTTCCGGGTCGACGCTCGGGGAAACGTCCTCTTCGGCCACCTCGATCCAGGGGATTCGTCGCGGGTCGTAGGCTTCGAGATCAAGAACAAGGGCTTCACAGGATTCGCAACCGGCGGCCGCAAGACTTTCTGGCGCAGCGCTACGCGGCCGACCGACAACCGGCTCGTCATCGTCGAGGCTTCGATCGACGGCCTCAGCTACCACCAGCTTTTTCCCCACCCCCGAGCCCGATATCTCAGCACCGGCGGTGCCGTCGGTGCCGACCAACTGGAAGTCGTCGCTCGCGAGATAGCCGCGATGCCGCCCGGTTCCGAGATCGTCCTAGCCACCGACAACGACGTTGGCGGCGACAAGTTGGCGTCGCAGCTCGTTGCGGCCGCCGGCACCGCTGCGACCAGGCGCCACGTTCCACCCACTGGGAAAGACTGGAACGACTATCTGCAATCGCTTGAGCGAACACGACCTCACCGACGGGAGCACCGCCTCGAGCGGTGAAGGAGATACCCATGACGTCGCTCGCCGACCAGCTCAGGAGCACCCGACAACCCGGCCAGGTCGTTCTCATGATTTCGGTCAGCGCAGTCGCGCCGAATCCGCGTCAGCCGCGAAAGACCTTCAATCCGAAAAGGATGGAAGAGCTGGCAGCCTCCGTCGGTAAAAACGGGATCAAACAACCTCTTCGGGTGACCCTGGTGTCGGTCGGTCAGTACGAGTTGGTCTCCGGGGAGCGGCGCTGGCGCGCCGCAAAGATGGCCGAGCTGAAGGAAGTCCCCGTGCTCGTCTACGACAAGCTCGACGACCGCGAAAAACTCCGCCTGCCGCTCATCGAGAACCTCGACCGAGACGACATGACACCGGTCGACGAGGCGCGCGGCGTTGCCGAGCTGGTCGGCACCTCGACCGTCCAGGAGGTCGCCGAGGAGCTCTCTCGCTCGAAGCAATGGGTCTCCAAACGGATGCGCATCGCCAAAGCCCCAGATTTCGTCCGCGCGTTCGCCGAAAGCCAAGCCGTGGGAGATCTCGAGGCCATCTACGAGCTGGCCAAGCTCTCCGACGACAACCCGGAAGGGGCCCAGCGCCTGATCGCCCACTACGAGCCCGGCAGCCACCTCCGCGATCAGCTCAAGGCCGCGCAGCGCCCGCCGGGAGGTGATCCCGCCGCGGCCGCGGCGGCCGGAGATGGGCAGGGCGCCGATGGGCTCGGCGGCGAGGACGACGACGGTGACGGCGGCGGGGACGAATCCACCCGATCACCGCGAGCGGGCGCGGATTCCGAGGGCCTAGAGCCCGACCTTTCTCGAAGTGGGGCCGGTCCTCGTGGTGGCGGGGACTCCGGCGGGGACGAGGAGGGAGTTTCGCATGCGAAACTTTCCGAGCACGCCGAGGTGGGCCCCATGCGCATCGAAGCCGTACTGCGTCGCAAAGGGGAGATCGTCTTCGTCACCTCTGAAGGCAGACACCGCGTCGAGTTCTCCGACAAGGCCAAGCAGCAGCTCGCCAAGATTCTCTCCGACTAGGAGTCGCCGGCGTGGTCGCAGTACGCATCCAAACCTTCCCAGCTCGCTGTAGCGTGGCCTTCGGCTCTATTTCCGAGCTCCGGTCCACCCCACCCGCCGAGCTCGCCATCTTCGCGCCCGACAAGATCGTAGCCTACGCGGTCAAGTGTTCTCCCTGGCAAGCCCTCTACCTTTTTCGCACCACCGCCACGGAAGACAGCGCCGCTCATCTGAAAGGCGTCTCCGCCCCCGTCAACCTGCTTTACGTCGCGAACACGGGGCGAACGGTCGACAAGACACTCTCGGCACTCCGAGGGCTCCGCCAACGCTGGGAGGACGTCAACCCCCGGTCCAAGGTGCTGACCGTTTCCCGGACCGACTGGCGCGGCGAGGTGGGCACGCCCAAGGGAGCCGACATCCGCCACGTCCCGATGACCTCCAGGCTGGCCGAGGCGCTGCGTTCGATCCGCCACCTACGCGGGGAGCTGGTGTTCTGCCGCCAGGATGGGTCCAGGCTGACCACGACCAACATGCGCGCGGTCTTGAAGCGTCAGGAGAAGCGAGCCGGGCTTCCAGCCGGGGCCAAGTGGCACAAGCTCCGCCACACGTTCTGCTCCCACCTGGCGATGCGCGGGGCGCCGATCGTGAGCATCAAGGAGCTGGCCGGACACAAGTCGGTGGCGGTCACGAACCGGTACATGCACCTCGCCCCCGGCCGCACCCGGTCAGCCATCGACTTGCTGGAGGCGAGGGGGTGACGCGTCGCGGACTGCAAAAGACTGCAATCATTGGGTGAGTGACCGGGGATTGAAACCATAAAATCAGAAACGAAAAACCCGAAGCGGTGGGCCGACTTGCACAACGATTCCACTAGCTTCGGTGCTTTGGGCACGAGTCGTAGAGGTCGCTTGGGAGCGGGTGAAATCGTCCAAATCCGGATCATCGTGGTGAGAGCGTGGCGAGAGAATCGGGCGGGGTCCAGCGTGCCCATGCTCCTGGTCTGAGCGGTGCGGGCGACCTGTTTCGGGGCTTCCACCTCGTCAGGCGGCCCGTTTCTTCCCGCCGGGCGGCCAAGCCATCGCGTCTGGCCACTGCTCGTCTGTCCCGCGAGCCTTCGCTGGGTTGCCGGCGCTGTCCATATGCTCCGGTTTAGTCAAACGGCACCAGACGGATACACTTGGCCAGGGAATGGCCACGCCGACCTCATCGGGCACGGATAGGAAAGCGCCCCCCCTTCGAGCGCTGAGCGCGAAGGAGCAACAGAAGCTGGACGAGTTTCGCCTGGTGGCGGAGCTTGCGATACAGCGGCGATGCACGGCGATCCCGGTGCCAGAAGAGCAGCAGTGGCCGGATGCCCATCTCAAGGAGCAGGACGGAACCTTGCTGCCCGTGGAGGTCGTCGCTGCGTATTGGCGGGCGCCTAACGAGGACCCTCACAAGGGATCGCCGTGGAAGCGTGCCCACGCAAAAGCGAGGAGAGAGGCGCAAGAGCTAACGGAGGCAACGGGGATAGCCCACTCCTTCGGCGCCCACTACGACGAGCCTTTTGTTGTTCCGGCGGATGGCAAGTCGCTAATCCCGCCGAGCGGAATGCGCCCTGTACGTCCCGACGTTTGGATCATCAAGGCCGTCGAACAGAAGGCGGCCAAGCGGTACTCCGAGCCGTCGATTCTTCTCGTGGACCTCAACCACTTCGACACGCCGAGGTTCGAGGACTGGAACCTCGGCGACGGGATCGCGAAGGTGGCCGGCGGACGCTTTCTCGAGGTCTGGATCGTCGACCAATACAGCCGTATTCCGAGGCGGTTCTTCCCGCGAGGTCCTCGCTGATGCTGCACAAACCGATCACGGCGGCGGTCGACCTCCCCCCCGTCGGGGCCAGTCGCGAGAGCGGCACGTTCGACTTCAAGGGTGAACAAAACCCCGACGATCAGCGCGAGCTAGCCAAGGACGTGGCCGCCTTCGCGAACGCGCTCGGCGGCACCGTCCTGGTCGGTGCGGTGGAGGATCGGAAGAGGGCGACGCTCGGCTGTTACAAGCCGATACAGCGGCTCGAAGACGCCGAGAAACTGAAACGAGCGTACGAGCTGGCCGTCACCCAGCGTTGCGTTCCGCAGCCGGTTGTCGAGGTCGTCAGGATTGAGACTGACCCTGCAATCCATCCGCCCGGCCACGTGGTGGCGGTGAACGTCTATCCTGCGGCCAACGCGCCGATTGGCGTGCGCTGGGACGAGACGGGGACGCGGTCGTTCGCGTTTCCACTGAGAACAGCAACGCAAGCGTACTTCATGCCGCCGACGGAGATCGCCATGTTGATGGTCCCCCAAGTCCGACGTGTCGCGATCCTGTTGGAGCGGATTCCTCAGACCCAGCGCTCCGACATGGATATCCAGTTCTCGTCGCCTCAAGGAGCTCCGCTCCAGTTTACGGCGCACTTTCATGACCTCGACGATGATCTGACAACGGCAACGTTCCGGTCGGCGTCGGGCCCCCTGGCGACGAGCACCATCCCCCTCGACAAGATCACCGCGGTCTGGAGGAAGGACCAAACGCACTGGTACATCTCCGTCGACGGGTTTCTGGCGGGAAGCGCCCAGGGCTGGGTCTATCGCCCGGTGCTTAGGTGAAGAGAACGCAACCGAGGTCTGCTGTGAAGGCCTCGCGGGGTCTGGCGGCTCCGCGCCAGGCGAGAGCCGTTCCGACCGTCACGGCAAGAAAGGCGGCGACGAGGAAGCGCACGGACGCCGAGACGGAGCGGGATCCGCTTCCGGACCAGCGAGGCAATCGCACCGAGGCCGATCTGGGTAGTACGCAGGCGCTGATGGGCTTTCCGGCGGCCATCTTGACCCTCTGGGAGCTGTGGTCGCGGATCGTTGGCGCAAGCCGGCCGCCCGTCGAGAGGCCCGAGTGGGCAGCTTCTTCGGTGGTGGAGCAGGAGTTCAAGAGGCGGCTCGACGCTCTGCCGACGGAGGACGAGCTGAGGGTGGAGTTCTCTCGGGATGAGCTGGATCGAGTCTTCGGGGAGGTCGACGCCTCGTTACGGGCGATAGGGGCGGCACTGTGCGACGGGAAGATCGGTGTCCTGATGAACCGCTGGTGGAAGACGAAGAAGATCCGCGACCGGCTCTCGTACGCCGCCGCGGAGCTCAAGGGAAAGCCGACACTCGAGGCGTTTGACACCAAGGCCGCGCCGCTCAAGCAAGAAGCGGGGCTCAAGGCATTTGACGCGAAGATCGAAGGGGGAGAGTACGTCAGGGTGGAGAAGGGAAGGTACGCCTTCAAGCTGAAGCGCGCGTTTCGAGGGAAGAAGAAGCTGCCTACGTGGACGCAGACGCGGATACAGCAAATGATCGCGCGCGAGGTCGGCGGCGAGCACGGCATGACGGAACGCCAGCTGCGCCGCCTGCTCGCCGATCGGCCTGACGATCGCATCGACCCGGCTTCAATCGATCCTCGTCTGAGGAAGCGCCGCCGCCCGTCGACCACTCCGCCGCGCGCGTAGGCGCGGACAAATCGCAGCGCAGAACGTCCGTACCGGCCAATCGCCGGCGGGACCACGCTGGTGGTCGATGGCAGCACATCGAAACGACGTGACCCCGCCGCTGCGGCTCGCGCTGGCGGTCCGGGCGCGGGTAGAGCGAGATGGTGGTCGCGCGGTCGCGCGCGAGATCGGCGTGTCTCCGACGACGTTGGCGCAGATCGATGGGCGACTGAGCGCTGAGATAGCCGGACAGCCCCAAGGACGAGACGCCCATGACGAAACGCACAGCTCGGGGCCGGCGTCACCCCGACCTTCGGAGGCGTCATGCGTTTCGTCGAACTGACCGAGTTCTTCAAGGCCCTCGGTCCGACCGTCCAGGGTGTTAGCGCGGTCGTCGTGGCCGCGATCGGGTGGGCAGTGGCTCGCAGAGCCGGCGACCGTAAGCGGGGACGGAAAAGAAGACGACGGACTCCACGCGCAGGATTGCGCCCCAGGGCGGCCTCGCGCTTCAAGAGCGGGCGCGGCTGGGCCACACCACGATCCGCGCGCTTCTGACCAGCCGCCGCTACGGGACCGCATAGTCGACCCTCACCGGCTCGCGGACTGCAAAAGGACTGCAAAGATGTCGTGTTTGCAACCTAAGCTGGCGTAATTATTGGGTGAGTGACGGGGATTGAACCCGCAACCCTCGGTGCCACAGACCGATGCTCTACCAATTGAGCTACACCCACCAGGTGTTGTCGATATTTAGTTTTTCAGCCGCGCGCCCGGCAGGAGTCGAACCTGCGACCCTCGGCTTAGAAGGCCGATGCTCTATCCAGTTGAGCTACGGGCGCATGCTTATGCCTCTCGAGTTTACCCGTCAAGGCACTTTCATTCGACTTCGTGGAGCTCGCGCGCCGAAAGCCCCAGGAGGTAGAGGATGGCGTCCAGGCCGGCGCCCGAGATGCTGGTGTCGGCGTGCTCGCGCAGCTTGGCCTTGGCGTGGAAGGCGATCCCCAGGCCGGCGCGCTCCAGCATGAGCGCGTCGTTGGCGCCGTCACCGACGGCGATCACCTGGTCCAGCAGCACGCCTTCGGCCTGGGCGATGGTCTCCAGCAGCTCGGCTTTGCGCTGCGCGTTGACGATGGGCCCGATCACCCGCCCGGTCAGCTTGCCGCCCTGGATCTCCAGGTTGTTCGAGTAGGCGTAGTCCATGCCCAGCCGCCGTTTGAGGGCTTCGGCGGCGCGTGAGAAGCCGCCGCTGATGACCGCGATCTTGTAGCCCAGCCGCTTGAGCACCCGCACCAAGGTCTCGGCCCCCTCGGTGAGCGGCAGGTCGGCGGCGATCCGGTCCAGCACCGCGACGTCCAGGCCCTCGAGCAGCGCGACCCGCTGGCGCAGCGATTCGTCGTAGTCCATCTCGCCCTGCATGGCGCGCTCGGTGATGCGCGAGACCTCGGCGCCGACGCCGTGGGCGCGCGCCAGCTCGTCGATGACCTCGATTCGGATCAGGGTCGAGTCCATGTCCAGCACCACCAGCCGCTTCGAGCGGCGGTAGAGGCTCTCCGGCTGAAGCGAGACGTCGAAGCCGGCGCTGGTCGCGACCGCCAGCAGCGACCGCTTGAGCACCTCGCTGTCGCGATCGGCCGGAAGCTGCGCATGGATCTCCACCGAGGCCAGCGTGTGCTCCGACAGGCGTCCGATCTTTTCGATGTTGGCGCCTTCGGCCGCCAGCGCGGTCGCGATGGCGTGCAGGTGCGACGCGCCCAGCGTGGGGCCGATGGCGGTAATGACGAAGCGACGACCCTCGGCGGCCTTCGGCGCAGTGGCTTCCGCGGCGACCGGCTTGAAGTTCAGCTCCATGTCGAGCTGCTTGGCGGTGAACAGCAGCTCCTTGAGCACGTCGCGCGTCTCGGGAACGCCGACCACCAGGCACAGCGTGAGCTGCCCCTGCACGACGACCTGTTCGATGTCGTACAAGGTCGCGCCTTGCTGCGCGAGGATGCCGGTCAGCGTGGCGGTGACGCCGGTGCGATCGGGGCCGGTGACGGTGACGAGGACGCGGTCGGAAATCAAGGCGGCGCCAGTGTAGCAGGATATACTCCGCGCACGATGGCCGATGAGGTGGACAAGACCGACGCCGAATGGCGCGCTTCGCTGACCCCCGAGCAATACGAGGTCCTTCGGCGCAAGGGGACCGAGCGGGCGTTTTCGGGCGCGCTCTGGAACGCCCACGGGGACGCCGACTACCTGTGCGCCGGGTGTGGCGCCGAGCTGTTCTCGTCGGACACCAAGTTCGACTCCGGGACCGGTTGGCCCAGCTTCACGGCGCCGGTCGCCGCGGGCGCGGTGGCCACCGAGACCGACGCGTCGCACGGGATGGCCCGGACGGAAGTCGTCTGCCGGCGCTGCGGGGGGCACCTGGGCCACGTCTTCGACGACGGTCCGGCGCCGACCGGGCAACGTTACTGCATCAACTCGGTCTCGCTGCGCGCCAAGAAGAAGTGAGTGCCGAAGCGCGCCGCGATGGCGCGGGCCGGCGGGACGCGACCGGCGGCGACTTTGGGGCGGGCGGTCGATCTCCCCTGGCCTGTTGCGCGAGGCGGTCTATATTCCTCACGCATGAGCCATGAGGGTTATCACGAGCCAGCCGAGCTTCTGCCCGAGCCGACCAAAGATCTGCACCGGGCCATCTTGTCGTTGATGGAGGAGCTGGAGGCCATCGATTGGTACCAGCAGCGCGCCGACGCGTCCAAGGACGCGGCGCTCGAGGCCGTCATGATTCACAACCGCAATGAAGAGGTCGAGCACGCCATGATGACCCTGGAATGGATCCGGCGACGCGACGCCAAGTTCGACCAGACCGCGCGGACCTATCTGTTCACCGAGCTCCCCATCACCGAGGTCGAAGAGGCCAAGAAGGCCGCCGCGGGTGAA
Organism: Polyangia bacterium; assembly: GCA_035648655.1. Classification (GTDB taxonomy): domain Bacteria; phylum Myxococcota_A; class Polyangia; order Fen-1088; family Fen-1088; genus JADGRB01. The sequence goes on along the minus strand of DASRLC010000361.1, from coordinate 5,701 downwards.
GGCGGCGGCCCTGGATCGGCTAAGACCGGCGCCCACGCCGCTTCGCTCGGTATCGGCAGCCTGCGGAGCGCGAAATGACGCTCGATCTCTTGAAGCGCGACCTGGCGCCTATCACCCCGGACGCCTTCGCGGCCGTCGATGCCGAGGCGGCGCGCGTCCTCAAGTTGAACCTGGCCGGGCGGCGGATCGTCGACTTCCGCGGCCCCGATGGCTGGCAGTTGGCGGCCGTCAACACCGGGCGGCTCGATCTGTTGGCCGCCGGCACCGACCCGGACGTCCAGGTCGGCATCCGGCGCGTGCAGCGGCTCATCGAGGTGCGGGTGCCGATCCGGCTGTCGCAAGCCGAGCTCGACTCGGTGCCGCGCGGCGCGATCGATCCCGATCTCGACGCCGTCGTCGTGGCCGCCGAGAAGGCCGCCCACGCCGAGGACTCGGCCATCTTCAACGGCTTCGCGCCGGCCCACATCGAGGGGATCATCCCGGCCAGTCCCCACGCGGCGCACAAGCTGCCGGCCGACGTGCGCGCGCTGCCGGGCACCATTTTGGCGGCGCGCGAGACGCTGCGGCAGGCGGGGATCAGCGGCCCTTACGCGCTGGTGCTGGCGGCGCCGATCTACGCGCAGGTGCTGGCGGCCGCCGAAGACGGCTATCCCCTGGCCAAGCGGATCACCCAGCAGGTCCTCGACGGTCCGCTGGTGCGGGCTGCGGCCATCGACGGGGGCGTGTTGCTCTCGGTGCGCGGCGGCGACTACGAGCTGCACGTCGGGCAGGATCTGTCGGTCGGATACCTGGCGCACGATCGCCAGACGGTGGAGCTGTTCCTCACCGAGTCGTTCACGTTCCGCGTGCTCGAGCCGGCGGCCGCGGTTCCCCTCACGCGCTGAGCGCGTCGCGCAGCGACTGCGGCAACCGCGCCGGCTTGCCGGTGGCGTCGATGCAGGCGTGTAGCGTGTGGCCCTCGACGAGCAGCGCGCCGTCGGTGGCGCGCCGGATCTCGTATTCGAAGCGCGCCGACGCGCCACCCACCTTGGGCACCGCGGTCAACAGCACCAGCTCGTCGTCGTAGCGGCCGGGGCGGCGGTAGCGGACGACGGCCTCGGCCACCGGCAGCTTGAGGCCACTCGCCTCCTCGAACGCGCGGTAGGTCGCGCCCACCTGGCGCAGGAACTCGGTGCGCGCGATCTCGAAGTAGCGCAGGTAGTTCCCATAGTAGACCATTCCCATCTGGTCGGTGTCGCCGTAGATGACGCGCACCCGGGCAACCTCGCGCAACACGGCCGGATTCGACATCCGCCCAGCGTAACCGCAGGCGCGGTTTTTCGTATTTACTTTGCGATCGGTCCACTGCGCTTCGGCCGTTCCGCGGGCACGCGGGCCCCGGCCGGCGTCGGCTTTTTGCCCCTACGCTTTTTTCCCCTTCCGGCCCGACCCTGCGAATAGGATTCCGCCCCATGGCCCTCCCCACGGCTCCCGTGATTGCCGGCGATCCGATCGCCGTGCCCGTTCCAGCGGACGACGCGCCGCCCGCCTACAAGAACCCTTTTTTGTGGGTCCCATCGAGCTATCTGGCGATGGGGCTCATCTACGTCACCGTCGGCAGCGTCGCCAACATCATGTTCAAGAACATGGGGATGGAGAACGACAAGGCCGCCTTCTGGTCGAGCATCTTGGGGTTCCCCTACACGTTCAAGTTCGTCTGGGCGCCGCTCCTCGAGCTCTATCGCACCAAGAAGTTCTTCGTCGTGCTGATGCAGTTCGCTCTGGCCATCGCCATTGCGGGGATCGCGCTGGCGCTCAGGCTGCCCGGCCATAGCTGGTTCGCGCCGGTGCTGATCTTAGTGGCGGTGACCGCGGTGCTGGGCGCCACCCAGGACATTGGCTCCGACGGCGTGTACGTCACGACGCTGACCCCCAAGGATCAAGCCAAGTACCTCGGCTTTCAGAGCATGTGCTGGAACGCCGGCTTCTTGCTGGCGCAGGGGCCCTTCGTCACGGTGAGCGGCGTCCTGCACGAGCGGACCGGTAGCTGGGCGACGGCCTGGACGGCAATCATGATGGCCATCGCCGGGCTCATGCTGCTGGCCGGCATTTACCACGGCCGGGTGTTGCCGCCGGGCGCCAAGGCCAAGGACGCGCCCAAGAGCTTCGGCGCGGCGATGGGCACCTTTGGGCACGCCTTCGCGACGTTCTTCCAGAAGAAGGGCATCTGGCCGATGCTGGCCTTCGCGTTCTTCTATCGGTTCGGCTACGGCCTGCTCGACAAGATGGGCCCGCTGTTCATGATCGACGACCGCGCCCACCACGGGCTCGGCTTGTCGAACCAGACCTTCGGCTACATCTACGGCACCTTCGGCAGCGCGGCTTTCATCGTCGGGTCGTTGATCGGTGGCTGGATCGTTTCTCGCGCGGGGCTCAAGAGAACGCTGCTGATCCTCTGTCTGTGCCTCAACGTTCCCAACGTGACGTTCCTGGTCCTGAGCCAGACCTTACCGACCAGCACGGCGCTCATCACGTTCATCGTGACGGTCGAGAAGCTCGGCTGGGGCATCGGCGCCGTCGGTCACATGATCTACATGATGCAGCAGATCGCACCGGGGCCGTATAAGACGGCGCACTACACCTTCGCCACCGCCCTCATGGGCGCTTGCATGATGATCACCGGCGCGGCGAGCGGTTTCTTGCAGAAAGCGGTCGGGTATCAGTGGTTCTTCGTGATCGTGCTGATCGCGGCCACGCCGTCCGTCCTGGCCACGATCTTCGCGCCCTTCCACCACCCCGACGTCACCAAGCGCGAGACGGCCAAGGCCTAACGCGCGCCGCGTGGGCGACGACGGACTCGGCCCGGCGGCGCTCGTCGCGGGGGATCTGAAGGACCCTTCGAGTGCCCTTTTTCTTAGTAGCGCAGGGTTCCGGTGATCACCAGGCGGGCCTGGCCGCCGATGAGCACCCGGTCGCCGGCCGGCGCGCAGGAGAGCTCTCCGCCGCGTCGGCTGACCTGGCGCGCGCGCAGCTTCTGTTTGCCCAGGCGCGTCGCCCAATAGGGCGTCAGGAAACAGTGGGCGGAGCCGGTGACCGGATCTTCGTCGATGCCGTGCGCGGGGGCGAAGTAGCGCGAGACGAAGTCGACCGGCGCGGCGTCGGCCGGCTCCCCGTCGCCGGCGGCCGTGATGCAGAGCGCGGTGCCGGATTGCGCGATGGCCGCCAAGTTGGGCTTGGCGCGACGAACCGCGCCGGCGTCGGGCAGCACGGCCAGCAGCGTCCCCACCGGCGCGCGCAACACCTCGACCGGCGGGGTGTCCACCATCTGCGACACCTGCGCCGCCGTCTTGCCGTCGACCCGAGCGGGCGGCGCCGCAGGAAAATCGAGGACGAATTCTTGGTCCACGCCGCGGCGGGCGTGCAGAAGACCGCTGCGGCTGCGGAACGTCACCCCGTGGCGGCCGGGGTCGATTTCGGTCATCAGGACGAAGGCCGTCGCCAGCGTGGCGTGGCCGCAGAGGTCGACCTCCACCGTCGGCGTAAACCAGCGCAACGCGAAGGCGTTCCCATCGGTCAGCAGAAAGGCGGTCTCCGAGAGGTTGTTCTCGGCGGCGATGGCCTGCATCAGCGCGTCGGGGATCGGCGCCTGCAGGGGGCAGACCGCCGCCGGATTTCCCGCGAATGGACGATCGGTGAAGGCGTCGACTTGGTAGATCGGCAGCGAAGGCATACGCGGAGGCTACTCCTAACAAAAGGACCCTGAGAGGGTCCTTTGAATCCCCCGCGAAGAGCGCCGCCGGGCAAAGCCCTTCGTCGCTCACGCGACGGTTTCACGGCCGGGTCTCGAACAGCCGACCGTTCAATCGACTGGTGGCGGGATAAAACGTAACGGACGTCGTTCCCGAAGGCGCGACGTCCGTACCCCCTAGAGATTTTTGAATCGTGCGGCGACGTGCGCCCCCCGAAGCCGGTCAGTCGGTCGCCGTGCTGTTCTGGCGCCATACGGTGACGACGTTGTTCCATCCTTCGCAGGCCTTGAAGCCGTCGCCCGAATGCGGGGCATCGGCCGGGGTGCAGGTCGGCTTGCACTGCGCGTACTGGCTACCAAGCGGGTTGACGTACGGGGGGCTCATCTGGGCCGATCCGAGGCGCCCGGGCGGCGCGTTGACCTTGATCTGCGGACCGGCGCAGTAATACATCGGGACGGCCTTGGGATTCGTTCCGTGCGCGCCCAACGTGAACAGGTTGCCGAAGAAGGTCGCCTCTTGGTTGGGATAGCTCGGGTCAGTCCCCCAGCCGACGGCGGCGTTCGGCGAGTCGAGCCAGAGCGGAATGTGGACGCCAGCGGTGTTGATGTGCGCCTCTAGGCAGGCCGAGATGTTCTCCTGGCAGGTCTGGTCGCAGGCGCCGTTTTGCCACTGCGGCGCCATTCCGATCTCGCCCTGGAACGTGTAGCTGGCACCGGTCTGGTCTTGCTTGACGATCGAGGCGGTCGCCGGAAGGGCGCAGCGCACCAGATAGGACACCTGCATCCGGCCGACCGCGGTGGTCATGAGGCCGGTGGTGCTGCTGAGGCCGTTGACGGTCGAGAGGCCATTGACGGTCGAGAGGCCGTTGACGGTCGACAGGCCGTTGACGGTCGACAGGCCGTTGACGGCCGTCAGGCCGTTGACCGTCGACAGGCCGTTGTCCGACATCAACTCCGACACCGACTGCGAGACTCCCACTTGGTCGTTCATCTCACCGCATCCAGCGAGAAGTAGGGCCACCGAGGCGCCCACACCGAGAGAGACCAGCTTTTGGCGCCAGCAGACGAGCTGTGTTTCCATCGGATCCAGTTATCTGCAATCGGTATGCTAGGCTACCGAATATTCCGTCGGTATTAATTTCGCCGGGTTGGGAGCGCCGCCTCGAGGAAGTCTTCCAGAATTGTTGACCAAGAACGGGGTCGCCGTTGTTTCGAGGTCAACAAAAGGCCGCAGCTCAGCCTCGAAAACGGGTTGGGGTTTTGCCGCGCCATGTGTACGATACCTCCCACGTTCCGCTACCGTGGCGTATCCCGGCCTATCCACGTTCCCACGCTCCACGGCCAGCACCATCCACAGCTCGGACCCTGCGACGACCCCATCCAGGCCCAGTGTGAAGCCAGAATTGGGGTTCTGATCGTTCCCTTATCCCCCATTAGAAGGAGCTCGAATATGTCTGGACGCCCAACTCTCCGGTCCGCGGCTCTTGCTGCGATTTTTGGTGCCGCGCTGTTCGCGGCCAGTTGCGCCCAGCCGGGCAATGGCACCGGAGGCGCCGCCGGCGCCGGTGGTCCGGGCGCCGCGGGCACGACGGGGAACAGTTGCTCGGCTCCCCAGACGTCCTGTTCGCAGGGATGCACGAACGTGCAGACGGACTCGCAGAACTGCGGGGCGTGTGGGACGGTTTGCAAGTCGGGTCAGACCTGTCAGTCCGGGACGTGCACCTGTGGCACGGGCCTCTTGAACTGCAACGGGAGCTGCGTGTCGTCGAGCAACGCGAACTGCGGCACCTGCGGCACGACCTGCAGCAGCACGCAGGTGTGCAGCAACAACATCTGCTCATCGAGCTGTGCCAGTGGCACGACCGCCTGCTCGGGGGGGACCTGCGCCAACACGATGACCGACAACCTCAACTGCGGGGCCTGCGGCACGGCCTGCTCGGCCGGCACGACGTGCACCGGCGGGACCTGCACTTG
>DASRLC010000360.1:0-2033 GCA_035648655.1 Polyangia bacterium | reverse complement strand
CGCCGGAGATCGGCCGCCACCGCCGCATAGTCTCCCGGCGAGACGCGCATGATGGGCAGCGCCGACTCGCGGTGCAGCACGATCACGTTGGGTCGGCCCGGCTCGACCCCACGCTCCTCGACGAACCGATAGCCGCCCTTGCGCGAGACCACCAGGTCTTTGGGGCCGAGCGGCTGCGGATCGAGACGCGCGGCGCCCGGAAGCTCGACGGTGGCGGTCATCTGCACCGGCACGTCGAAGCCCAGCATCAGCGCGGTCGAGCGCTGCGGCTCGGCGGCGAAGCGCCGCCCCGGCTGCGAGCGGAAGAACGTCGGCTCGATCCGCATCTCGCGGGGCCCAGGCGCGCCGCCATCAACCGGCACCGCCAGGTGTGAGCTCACGAACGAATAGCGGACGCGCGCGGTTCCGATGCGGCCGGCGGTGTCTCGGGGCAGCTCGACATCGAGATCGCGCAGCCGCGCCCCGGGAAACTGCACGCCGAGCGAGCGCTGCTCGAAGTCCTGGCGCAGCTGGTTCTGATCGGCGCCGAACCGATCGACCAGCTCGGCCCATTCGAGCGCCGGCCAGCCGGTCAGATCCTCGGTCGCGACCGCCACGCCGGCGCCGCGCTCGTCGAGCCGGATGGTCATGTCGATGGTGCGGCGATCGGCGGGGGCCGTGCTGCGCGCGACACCAAAAAGACCGTCGGGGAGGCTCAGCGTGCGCGCGCCGTCGAGCCCGGGCGGCACGTAGCCGAAGGCGGCATGACGCAGCCGCAGATCGGCGAAGACCGTCTTGGGCTGCCCGGGGGATCCGACCTCGAACGCCAGCAGCGTGTCGCTGAAATTCTCCAGCTCCTCGGGCGCGGCGGCCGCGGCGGCGTCGGCCAACAGGCGCGAACGCGCGAGGACCGCCCGCGCCGGAACACCCATCTCCCGCGCCAGGGCCAGGGCCAGCGCGACGCGGCTCCCGCGTCCCCGGGCCAACGTGAAGCTGGCCGGTTCGGCCAGGTCGTCCGAATCTTCGATATTCTCGGTGACCCAATCGACGATCGCGGCGGCGGCTCGGGCCCGTTCGCCCACCGGCAGCGTGGAGCCGGCGGGCGCGGCGAGCGCCCCCGCCTTTTGCGCCGGGGCCCGGCCCAGCACCCGGGCCAGCGCGCGGATTTCGGGCGACGCACGCACGGCGTCGTGCAGCTCCTCGGCGATGTAGCGCGCCCAGGGTGTCCACCCCACGCCGCTCGAGACGCGCACCGACGGGACGTACTCGATTGCCGGGACGGCCGATCGCTCGGCGAAGAGCTGCGGCACGCCCGTCGCCGTGAAGCTGGTGACCTGGGTGCCATCGGCCGCGGCGCGCACCTGCGGCTGTGGCGCGCCGGCGTGCCGATCGATCTCGATGCCGAGCCCCGCCGGCGTCACCAGGACCATCTCGCTGCGGGCCATCGGCGCGTCGAAGGACTGAAAGTAGAAGCGCTCGCCCAGGAAGCCGGGGGCGAAGGCCTCCGACGGCGGGTGCGTCTCGAGCAGCTCCCATTCGACGTAGTCGCCGATGTCCAGATCGGCGGCGGAGATGGTGTCCTTGCCCGCAATCTCCTCCGGCTCGCGCGTGCTGCCGTCGGGCTTGTGCGTGCGCAAGGTGAGGATTTCGGCGCCCGCCGGCACCTCGATCTCGCCCCAGCGATCGATGGCGTCCTTGCTGTCGACCCGCACGATCTCGTGGGTCAGCGACATCGTCGCACCGCTGTCGAAGACGCGGGTCACGCCGCGATCGAGCACCAGGACCGCTGGCGCCGCGTAGTGGCCACCGGCGGCCTCGAAGGCGCGGATGGCCGCGCGGCCGTCGACCCGAAACCCATCCAGCGGCAGCGACATCCCCAACGCCCGCGCCGAACGGCGCACCTCGGGCACGTCGGGCCGGGCGGTGAGTGCGGCCTCGAGGGTCGCGCGCGCGGCCGCCAGCTGGCCGGCGGCGGCCTGGGCGTCGGCCAAGCGAACCCGCCGCATGGGATCCCGTGGATCGCGGGCCACCAGAGCGGCGAGCTCGTTCAGGTC
>DASRLC010000359.1:0-2385 GCA_035648655.1 Polyangia bacterium | reverse complement strand
CCCCGCGCTGGCCGGGTCGGCGAGGACGTGGGGCGGGATCATCGGAGCCAGCCTCGGACAGACCTGCACGGCGGCCTGAAGCTCCTGGCGCACCATTTCCGCGCGCACCGAGGGCGCCGGACTGGTGCTGCCAAACCCGCTTGCTCGCCTCGGTGAGCAAATGGCGCTGGCCTTTCCGTCGGCAGGGCGAGGGGTCGAGGATCGGTTGGTCTCAACGCCGCCGGCGCGCGAAGCGCGACGCTCCTGCGACCAACTTCGCGCCATCGGCGCGTCCGTCGTCTCTCGTACAGATGAACTATCGTTCTCATGGGACTGTTCTAGGCGCCGGTCTTCCGGCGCCCGGGCGGTATTTCTTCGCTGGAACACGACCGCCTCGGAATAGAGGGCTCGCCGGGCTTGCGCCGCCTCGCGGACGGCCGCGTCAGCGACCTCCATCTCGTCCAGGCGGGCCACGAGGGGGGCGAGGTCGTAGGCCTCCACGCCGGCGGGCCGGTTGGCGCGGGTGTAGTCGCGAACCATGTAGCCGGCGGCCTCCAGCGCCCGGCGATGGGCGCGCGCCGTGCTCTCGCTGCAGCCGAGGTAGTCGGCGATCAGCGACGAGCTTGGCCAGACGCAGGCGATGTCCTGCTCAAGGCGGTCCTGGTTGAGGTGCTCGACGTAGAGCAGCAGCGTCAGGCGCTGCGGCAGGGTCAGCGTGGGCGTGCCCTTCAAGACCGCCCCGGCGATCCTGGCGACGCTCTCGCCCGGCTGCCAGCGCCATCGCTCGGCGCGGTCGCAGACCTCGGCGAAGTTAGGCGCCCGCTTGGCGAATCCGGGTCGCCAGTCGTCGTCAGGTGATGCGGTTTGCATATCGTCCCTCTAGGTTGGGACGAGGCCGTTTCGACGGTGCGAAACCGGCAGGCGTTGGAGACGCAAGTCTCCGTTTCCGGCCTTGACGACGCGAAAAGCGCCCCCTAGGGTGACCGGACCAAATCAGCCGCTACCACACGGCGTCCTGCGATTTCCGAAGGCCTCCAGCTCCAACTGGGGGCTTTCGCCGTTTTGGGGTCTCGTCTAGGTCAAGGCGGAATCCTCTCGAATTGCGCCGACCGCAGACGAATCCACCCGCGAATCGGCAGGGTGGAGCGTTGAGTGAGTCTGGCTTGAGCTGAAGCCCGCAAAGCGGGCGATATTGGCCAAAAAGGGCCATCTCGGCCGGTTGACGACCGCCCCCAATCGAGTCCGAGGGACGACTCGATTCTCTCGAAAGCGCGCTAGGCGGCGGCGGGCGTTTTGCCGGCGGCGCTCTTGCGCCACGTCTGGAAGCCGCGATCCGCCTCGATGAAGGTGGCCAGCATGTGCGGGACGAGCTGATCGAGATCGACTGACTGCCCATTGGTCTCGACGTAGGCCCGCAGGTAGTCCGCCAGATCGACGGCGAGCTTGCCCTTCAGCCGCAGCTTCAGGTCGGTCGTCTTCTCTTCAGTCTCGATCCGGGTGAGGGCGAGGGTGGTGCTAGGCTGGCGCGCCATGGAGGGCTCCTTGTTCGGCGTAGAGGAAACGGTCGATCGCTGTGAAGGCGAGATCGGTGAGCTTCAGATTGTTGGCCAGCATGTGCGCGCGGACCCTCACGCACAGCCGGCAGGAGACCCGCACGGAGATGCGGTCCTTGGCTCCGCGGACGGCCGGGAAGGGGACCGCCACGCCGGCGTCCAGGGCGTCGGAGAGCTGGGCGAAGGCCCGCTCGTAGATGCACCGCACCGATCCGCGCGGGGACTTGCGCTTCAGTCGCTCGGCGGCCTGGACCATCTGCTGGTGCAGGCCTTCGGGCAGAAAAAGCCCGAGCTTCTCGGCGGGAGGGGTCATGGCAAACTCGTTCACTGATAGGGGGCGAGGATCATGTCTTTGTTGACGATCACCCGAAGCGGCCAGCCGGCGCGGACCCGGATGGTGGGTTGGCGGTTCAGATCGCGCTCGGTGATCCTCTGGCCGACCTGCTGGGCTTCGTTGGAGATGCCGCTGGTGGCGCTGTTGATGACCAGGCCGCCGGAACTGCGCGCGCCGGCGTCCTGGGCGGAAGCCGCGCCGACGCTGAAGAGAGTCGAGAGCACGACCCCCTTGGCGAGCTGCCAGAAGTGGCCATCGGTCCGGTCCTGCAGGCCGCTGGCCCCGGTGAGATCCGCCCCGGTCATCGAGCCGATATTGATCGACCGCCCGTTGGGCATGATGATCCGGTTCCAGGCGACCAGGGCACGGCTCTGCCCATAGGCGACCTGGCTGTCGTACTGGCCGATCAGGCGCGAGCCCTGCGGGATCAACACCGTGCGCCCGGTCGCGTGGTCGTAGACGGGCTCGGTAACCTGGGCGATCACCTCGCCGGGCAGGTCGGAGTTGATCGCGGTGATC
>DASRLC010000358.1:0-7955 GCA_035648655.1 Polyangia bacterium | reverse complement strand
ATGGGGGGCCCCATCACGATCACCCTCCTGACCAGCGGCGCTGGGGCCAACGCCGGCTTCCGCCTCCTCAACAACGCGTCCGGAATCGCGGGCAATCCGTCCGCACCGCTCACGCTCGACGGCAACAACCACAGCGCCGGGATCGCGGTTCAGGTCGCGCCGGGAACGGCCAGCTTCACCTCGAGCCTCTCGAACGTCACCATCCAGAACACCCTCGGCGACGCCATCCGGGTGACCAACGGCACCCTGACGATCGGCGGCGGGGTGGTGGCCAGCGGCTCCAGCGCGGACGGCCTGCACATCACAGGCGGCTCGGTGAACATCAACAACGCCTCCGGGACGCAGACGATCTTCACCGGAAACGCCAGCGTCGGCATCGAGGCCACCGGCCTCGGCGCGGTCAGCGTCACCGGGACGCCGGGCACACCGGTTCCGAGCAACAGCGGTACGGTCCTGACCAGCTTCAACGGAACCGGCATCCATATCCAACAGACCGCCGGCGCCAGTTTGACGCTCAACAGTCTGACCGGCCTAGTGGCCTGGGGCAGCGGCACGCGCGACGCCCTTTTCCAGGCGGGCTCGCGGGTGCAGGTACGAAACAGCGTGTTCGGCGCCGGGCCCGAGGGCATCCGGATCAGCACCGGCGCCGGCGGCACCGCGGCGCAGAACAACGACATCTCGACCATCGATCTCGGGACGGCGTTCAGCTTCGGCGGCAATTACCTCCAGACGCCCAACGCCTCCAACGGCCACCACGCCAACGTAGGCGTCTGCCTCGTCCTGGCGGCGGCGCAGGCCACGCAGACCTTGCAGGTGGCCGGTGACTTCATGACCACCGGCGCCAACCCCGGCGTGCTCGTCAACTGCGCCACCACGGCTGGCACCGTCGGCAAGGCGGCCAACTGCAACGCCAACCCGGCCACCACAGTCAGCGTCGGCAACGCGACCCCCGTGTCGACGACCGTCACCGAAACGCTCAGCATGTGTAACTGACCGGGGGCGGGGCGCGGCGGGCGCTCCGGCCCGTCGCGCAACAGAACGGACCCGCTCCCGATAAGGGTGGGTGCGCGCGACGTCCCCATGCTTGCTGCTGGTCTGGTCGATTGGTGGGGCCGGTCTCTGCGGTTGCGATCCCCCCTTTCCGGTCCAACCGACCGGTGCGGTCCACGCGGCGGCGCCGGTGCAAATTCTGACCGAGCCCGAAGCGGGGGCCCCGGCGGTGCTGGACCTCATCTCGTCGGCCCACGCCAGCCTCTGGATGGAGATGTACCTGCTGACCGACGGACCCGCGATCGCGGCGCTGGTCGGGCGGGCGGCAGCCGGATGCGACGTGCGCGTGATTCTCGAGCCGGCGCCCTACGAAGACGCGGGCGCCAACCAACCGGCCTTCGACCAGCTTGCGGCGGCCGGCGTCGACGTGCGCTGGTCGACCGCCCGGTTCACCTATACGCACGCCAAGACGTTTGGCGTCGATCATGCGCGTCTGGTGGTCCTGACCCTCAACCTCACGGCGGCCGGTCTGAGCGGCAACCGTGAGTACGTCGCGCTGGACGATGACCCCACGGACGTCGCCGCCGCCGAGGCAATGTTCGTGGCCGACCAACAAGGCGCGGTCACGGGCGTCCCGGGCGGTCGACTGGTCACCTCGCCCGAATCGAGTCGCCCGACGGCGCTGGCGCTGATCGCGGGTGCGGAGACCTCGCTGGCACTCGAGACCGAGGAGCTGACCGACGGGCAGATCGTCGGCGCGTTGGTCGCGGCGCTTGGACGCGGCGTGGCGGTGACCCTGGTCTGGCCCGGCCCCGCATCGGACGGTGGCGCCCCATTCACCGCGCTCACCGGCGCGGGGGCGGTGGTCCGGAGCGCGACCGCGCCGCCCATCCACGGTAAAGTGATCGTGGTGGACGATCGAGCGCTCTACGTCGGATCGGCGAACCTCACGCCGACCTCTCTCGACGACAATCGAGAGATCGGGCTGCTGCTAAATCAGTCCGCCACCGCGGCCGCGGTCGGCGGGACCGTGGCGGCCGACGCAGCCGGCGGAAGCTGACCGCCGACCGACCGACCTCGCGGGACGCACGGGGCGCGGTATTATCGATCGGAGATGACGCCCCCTGACCCGCCCGATCGGCAGGCCTACCTCGAAGAGCAGATCGCGCGGCAGAAGCGCGGCGAATCAATCGACGTCGAATGGGTCCGCGGCGAGCTGGAGCGAATTCGCCTGGCGCAGGCCGCCATGCTGTCGACCACGCAGCGCAATCTGCGCTGGCTGGTGATCGCGGCGACCGCGCTCCTGTTGGTGCTCTGGCTCAAGAACGGCGGCCTGTCGCGCGGGGGCGGCCTCATGACCCTGGGCCTCATCTTCATCGGTCTGCTGGCCGTCTGGGGCTTCCGCCGGCGCCGCTAGATCGTCCGTTAGATGGCTTTGAGGATTCGATCGAACGTCTCGCGGCGGTCGCCGACCTCGGCGTCGCGCGCCTGACGAACCAGCGCCCGCACTTCGTCGCCGCCGAGCAGCGCCAGACCGGCGGCGGCGCCGTCGCGGACCGGCCCGCTCTCCTGGCGCGCGATCTCCAGCAGGAACAGCACCGCCGCCGGCGAGCCGTCCTTGGCGATCCGGACGATGCTCTCGATGGCGGCCAACCGCACACGATCGTCGGCCGTGGCGCGGAAGATGCGCGTCAGTGGCTCCAGTCCGTCGATGAAGTGCAGCTCGGGCAACGCGCGCAGCGCTTCGTTGACCACCGCCGGCGCCGGGTCGACCAACCCTTGCCGGACCAGATCGAAGCTGCGCGGGCAGCGGATCTGAGACACGCCGCGCATGACGGCCGCCCGTGCCTCGGCGGCCGGGTGTTGGTAGAGGCGCTCGAGCGGCGAGAGGATCTCGTAGGACGGCACCCGCCCGAGCGCGACCGCCAGCTCGGCGACCGAGGCCGCGCTCTCGGCCGAGAAGGTCGGGCTGTTGCAGAGCAGCAACGCCCGCAGCGCGAGGCGCGTGTAGCTGCTCGGCGGGTGCTCGACCACGTAGCGCGCTAGCACGGCGGTCGGGTCGCCGCCCAGCTCCCATTCGACCAGGTCCTGCCGCCAGACGTCCAGGTAGGCCCCCGCGCGGCGCAGGTACTCTGGGAAACCCGGCGACGGCGCGGCGACCTCGGGTGACATGGCCTGGTAGCGCCGCGCGAGCGCGCGGTACCGCTGCAGCCGCGCAGCGGTGATCGGCAACTCGGCCATCTCCGCATACAGCCGGCCACAGAGCGGAAAGTCGCCCAGGGAGGTCGCGGCATCGATGGCGGCGTGAAAGGCGTTGGCCGACAGATCGACCGGACCGCCGGCTGCGAGGTTCTCCCGGGCATCCCGTCCCCACAGCTCGGTGGCGCGCCTCAGATAGTGCCGGTCGTAAGGAAGCCCGACCTTGAGGCTGTAGTCCGCGGCCTCCCGTGCGATGGTGGCCGCCGCGTGCCATTCGGCCTGCTGGACGGCATAGGCCAGAAAGTCGTCGTAGTACTGCAGCACGTAGAACTTCTGGTCCAGGGCGGTCAGGATCCGGATACCGTTCAGGTAACCCTCGGCGACGTTCTCGAACGAGCCGGTCTCCTTTCCCAGGCGCAAAAGGACGCTGTAGCAATCGAAGGCCCGCAGCGGCTCACCCCGGGTCTCGAGATCGTCGGCCACCGACTCGAGCAGGCGTTCCGTCTCGGCGAAGGCGCGGGCGGCGCCCGCCCGGTCCTCGAGCCGCAGCAGCACCTCCCCCAGGTTGAAGTAGGCCAGCGCCGTCTCGTAGGGCCGGTTACCGAGGCGCGGATCGCGGACGGTCCGCTCCCACTCGATGCGGGCCGCCGCGCGCGCGCCGCCCGCTTCGAGCTCGATGGCCGCCAGCGCCGGGTGGCCGCTGGCCGAGAGCACCCGGGCCGCCTCGCCGTGCTGCCCAAGCCGCGCCGCGCACAGCGACCATTCCAGCGGGCGCTCGTCGGCGGGAAAGTGCCGCTGCGCCTCGCCGTAGCGGCGCAGGCCCAGCAGCGCATAACCCGCCTCACGGGTCCGCCCGAGCGCCAGGTAGGTCCCCACCGCGCCGTCCAGCCAGACGTCGTAGTGGCTCCCCTCGGTTCGGGTCTCACCGAGGAGCTGCCAGTACAAGCCCAGCGCCTCGCGCGCGCGCCCGGCCCGCAGCGCCAGCTCGGCCCGCTCGCGGGTCTGGATCTCGATCCGCGTCGGCATCAGGTCCCCGCCGCTTCGTCGACGATCTCCAGCGCTCGGCGGCGCTTGTCCGCGCCGCGCGCCAGCGACGAGGCCGTCACCACCTCGACCCGGTGCAGGCGCGGCAGGTATTCGAGATCGAGCGGACGCGCCGGCAGCACGAAGATCCCACAGAGCTGCGCGCGCGCGGCCAGCGCCTCGACGGTGCCGAGCGGAATTCGACAGGCGCCGTGCGTGATGAAGGTGATCGTCACGTCCCGCCCCTCGTCGCGAACCAGGCGCCCGATCTCGATCGAGAGATCGCCGAAGACGCGCGCGTAGTTGCGCCCGCGCTCCGATCGAAACGAGAGCAGCCGCGGCAGATCGCGGCGCGCCGCCCGGCCCAGATCGAGCCGCGGGTGCAACCGGCTATCGAAGAAGCGCAACCAGACGTCGCCCCCCCGCAGCGACAGCTTCTTGGCCAAGGCCAGCGCCAGCGCCCGCGCGAAGATTTCGCGGGCGCCGCGCATGGAGGCGCTGGCGTCGACCAGCAGGTAGTGCAGCCGCTGCGCCGACTGGTTCTGCCGTTCGTGGCCGTAGTAGAGCAGGTCGTCCGAGAGCGCCTTCTGCACGAACACGTCGTCGTCGTGCGCCAGCTCGCCCGGCAAGAGGGCGTCGACGTTCCCCCGCCGCTCGACCGAGGCGTAGCCGTCGATCGAGAAACGTTGCGCGGCCGGCCGGCGCTTGGTCTCGAGCAACGACGGCAAGAGCTGGAGCGAGAAGTCGACCACGTCGGTGGCACCGGTGGTGCCGACCAGGTGGTAGAGATCGGCCAGATCCGCGGCGCCGCCCTCGGCCGAGAACAAGCCCAAAAGGCGCAGCGAGCCCGCCTCGATCTGATCGAGCCGCGCCAGCACGGCCCGCTCCTGCTCGCCGAGGCGCTGGATGAACCCCAGCGCCCAGGTCGGATCGTGGGCGCGGGCCAGCGCGGCGCGATCGAGCTGGTAGGTCGGCGAAGACGCCGGCAGCTCGGCCGCGGCGAGCCCCGGGGCGGCCCAACGCAGATGCACGTCTCCGAACAGACGCGCCAGGATCACGGCCAGCGCGTCGTCCCGCAGCGGCGTGGCGGTCAGCTCCTCGAGCGCCTCGGCGCCCGCCATGCGCGCCAGCAGCGATTGGTAGCGCGCCAATGTCGGTGTCGGTGCCGGTGCCGGTGTCGGGCCCGCCGCGCCGTCACGCCGAACGGCGCGCGCGCTGCCGAGGCGACCACCCGAGAGCAAGAGGCCGCAGTCGTGGACCACCACCAGCGGAACTCGAAAACCCAACCGGGCCAGCAGGTTCCACCAGCCGGCCGCGGCGACGGCGTCGGCGGCGGTCACCGGCCGGATCTGCGAGAAGATCAGAGTGGCGAGCTGCCGGCGAAGCTCGCTCTCACCGCGATCGTCTTCCCCTGCCACCCCTTAAGGCTACCCGCCGCGCTTGCGAAGCAAAAGGAGATGCTCCTGCCGCGGGTGGCTGGCGAAGATCTCGGCCAATCTGCGATCGCGGATGGGGCGGGCCTGGGAGGCGCGCGCCACCGGCTCGAGGCCGACGTGCGCCCCGGCCTCGGCGACGCCGTCGGGCGCGTGCTCGGCGCGGCCGTCGACGACGCCGTCGCCCATCACCAGCAGCGCCAGCCCGCCGGGGCGAAGCACGCGGGCGATCTCGGCGATGAAGCGCCCCTCGGCCTCTCGCCAGCTCCCGCCCCCGACCTTGCCGATGGCCGCGGTGCGCGCGCCCAGCTGGACCCGGCGAAATTGCCGCGGCGAGAGCCCCAGCCAAGCGAACCGCGTCTCGTGCTGGCTGGCGTAGTCGTAGGTGCCGGCGTACGGCGGCGACGAGAGCACCAGCGCGGCCTTCCCGGCGGGCAGCGGCAGCTCGCGGGCGTCGCCCTCGTGGATCCGGGGCGCCGGCGTCCCGACCGGCATGCGACGTTCGATGGCGGCCAGGCTCTGCACCAGCTCGGCGGCGCGATCGGCCAGCATGCGCGACGGGACCCCGCGCGCGATCCGCTTGGTCAAACCGTCACGCGGTGCCTCCGGCCCGGCCTTCATGAACTTGACCAAGATCGACGACAGGCAGAGTCGAAGCGCCTGGCCCACCCCATCTTCGGGCGTCGCGAAGACCAGCTCCCGCAGGCCGAGCAGCTCGAAGAGGACGTGGGCGTGAAAGTGCGCGATCTCGCCGCGCGCCCAGGCGGGCACCTCGGGCCGGCGCCGCTTGCGCGCCCGTTCGCCGGACTCCTCGGTCAGCTGCAGCGCGCTCTGGACCAGACGCTCGCGGTCGGCCGGCCCCAGCAGCGTCGTGCGCACCCGGGCGATCGCGGTGCCGAGGGGGCTGGCATCGACGCCGACGCCCGCGCGCCCGGCCGCCATGGCCTCGACCAGCACCGTCCCGCTGCCGCAGAACGGATCGATCACCATCTCGCCGGGCCGGCTGAACGCAGCGACGGCGCCGCGCGCGATGGTGGGGTGCATCCGGCCGGCGTAGCTGTGAAACCCGTGGGTCAGCGCGCGCGCCAGCGCCGGATCGACGGTGAACAGATCGCGCAAGGTTCGCGCCGCCTCGGGATCGCCGCCCACCACGACCGGCCCGCCCAGCGTCGAAAAGGCGCGCCGCTGGCGGGGGACCGGCGGCGCCGGCGCATTCGGGGCACGCTTGGGGACTAACCGGTCCACTTGGACGATTCGAAGACCCCTTCGAGGAGCTTGTCGACCTCAGAGGCCATGGCCTGCGCCGTGTCGGTTCCGATGGCCTGCAGCGCGGAGCGAATCTCCTGCAGGTTGCGCAGCTGCGAGAAGAGCTGCACGTCCGACAGCGGTGCGCCCCCCAGCAGCAGGCCGCGGATGACGCCCAGCTCGGCCAAGATGCCGTCGAGATCGCGCACGCCCGCATCGGCCGTGCGGGCCTCGGGGTGCTCGCGGCGGTGGCGCTCCAGCACCGGCCCCACGATGTCCTCGCACAGCGCGATCTGATCGACGCTGTTCCAGACGTGGCGCAGCACGAAGAAGTCGCCGTCGTCGACGGTGGCGCGCCCGTCGACCAGCGCGCTGGCGGCGAACAGCTTGAGGAGCTTGACGACGCGCCGGTCGGACAGCGTCACCCCTTCGGAGCGGATCTGGAACACCAGCCCCTTGTACCGCGCCAGGAACTCTTCCGAGAACTGAAGTTGTCGCGCCAGTCCCGCCTGCAGCGTGCGCAGCTCGGCCAGTGTGATGAGCGGCTGGGCCACCGCCTCGAGGCCGCCCGAGAGCGACTCGACCTCGGCGGCCAGGCCGCGCTCGATGAGCCCGTGGAAATGGAAACCGTCCAGGTTCTCCGAAGAGGCGCGGACCAAGAAGCGATCGAACACCGCGCCGAGCGCGTCGTCGTTGGGGACCTCGTTGGTGGCGCCAAAGAGCGACGACAGCGGCACCCGGATGCTGCGCGAGCCGGTGAAGAACCGGCGCTCGTTCAAGATGCTGAGCAGCGCATTCAGAATCGCCGAGTTCGACTTGAAGATCTCGTCCAGGAACACGATGTCGGCGTCCGGCAACATCGCCTCGACCCGGCGGACGTAGGTCCCCTCACGAAAAGCCTTGATGTCGATCGGCCCGAAGATCTCGTTGGGCTCCGAGAAGCGCGTCAGCAGATATTCGAAGTAGCGGGCGTCGATGAGCCGCGCCAGATGGCGGACCAGGGCCGACTTGGCCGTCCCCGGCGGCCCCACGATGAGCATGTGCTCACCGGCGACCAGCGTGACC
>DASRLC010000357.1:0-18164 GCA_035648655.1 Polyangia bacterium | reverse complement strand
GCTGCGCGCCGCGCTCGCCGACGGGACCATCGACGCCGTGGCCACCGACCACGCGCCGCATTCGGCGGTCGAAAAGGAGGTCGAGTTCGAGCAGGCCGCCTTCGGGATGATTGGCCTCGAGACGGCCGTTCCGCTGGTGCTGGACCTGGTCCGGGCCGGCACGCTATCGCCGGCCGACTTCGTGACCCGCCTCAGCGCCGGGCCGGCGCGCGTCTTCGGTCTGCCGGGCGGCTCGCTGGCCGACGGGTCGCCGGCCGACGTCACGGTGGTCGATCCCGAGGTGGCTTGGACCTGCGACGGACGGTCGCTGCGCTCGCGCTCGCACAACACGCCGTTCTCGGGCCGCGCGCTGCGCGGACGGGTGGCCTTGACGGTCGTCGGCGGTAGTATCGTGTACTCGGGGGAGCAACCGGCGTGAGCAACCGACCAGACGCGCAACCAGATCTGCAGGAGAGCCCGCAACCGCGGCTGCCGCCGGCCCTGTTGGCGATGGAAGACGGCACCGTCTACCGCGGCTTCGGATTCGGCGCCGCCGACACCGGCGACGTCTCCGGCGCGGGCGAGATCGTCTTCAACACCGCCATCACCGGCTACCAAGAGGTGCTGACCGATCCGTCCTACCGCGGGCAGATCGTCACCATGACCGCACCCGAGATCGGCAACGTGGGGGTGAACCCCGTCGACTTCGAGTCCGCGCGCCCCTGGTGCGCCGGCTTCGTGGTGCGTGATCTGTCGCCGGTGGTCTCGAACTGGCGCGCCGTCGGATCGCTCGACGCGCTGCTGGCTGGAAACGGCGTCGCCGGCATCACCGGGATCGACACCCGGGCCGTGACGCGGCGGATTCGCCTGTCGGGCGCGCAGCGCGCCGTGATCACCCGAGCGGTCGACGATCCAGCCGCGGCGGTGGCGCGGGCGCGCCGGCATCCTTCGCTCGAAGGGCGCGATCTGGTGCGCGAGGTGACGGCCGCGGCGCCCTATGAATGGGACGAGCCGGTGTGGGCCGGGCCGCGCGCCCCCGAAAGCCGTCCGGTCGAGATGCCGCCCATTCGCCACCACGTGGTGGCCTACGACTACGGTATCAAGCGCGGGATCCTGCGGCGACTCCGGTCGTCGGGCTGTCGGGTCTCGGTGGTGCCGGCCGCCACGGCCGCCCGCGATGTGCTGGCCATGAAGCCGGACGGGATCTTTCTGTCGAACGGCCCCGGCGATCCGGCGGCGGTCGGCTACGCCGTCGAGGCGGCCCGCGAGCTGTGCGCTTCGAAGGTCCCGATCTTTGGGATCTGCCTCGGCCACCAGATCCTCGGCCTCGCGCTGGGGGGCAAGACCTACAAGCTCAAGTTCGGCCACCACGGCGCCAACCACCCGGTGATGGACCTCGGCACCCGCAAGGTCGAGATCACCTCGCAGAACCACGGCTTCGCGGTGGACGTCGACTCGATGGCCGGGCGGGCGGTGCTCTCGCACGTCAGCCTCAACGACAAGACCGTCGAAGGCATGCGCCATGGTGAGCTGCCGGTGTTCAGCGTGCAGTACCACCCCGAGGCGTCGCCGGGGCCCAACGACTCCAACTACCTGTTCGATCGCTTCCGCACCTTACTGGAGGAGCGCCGCCGAAGCTGAATGATCTACGGCCTCCTCGACGGTCTGACCGAACGCTACAGCGAAAACGAGCACAAGCTCGAGGCGATGCGCGCGCGCGGCGAGTTCTTCGACCGCGCCGGTAAGGTGTTCGACGACGACGCCGAGCTGTTCGAGGGACGGATGGCTGCCTTCCTCGAATGGTACCTCATCGAGCGGCCGTCCGGGAAGCTCGGCAAGCTCGGGACGTCCGGCGGTCTCACGCCGATCGCACACGCCATCGAAGCCGGCGCGGTGCGGCCCGCGGCCGAGCGGCGGCTGCTGGCGCACCTGGCCTCCAGCCACCGCAGCCTGTTTCAGCTGGCCGACGTGGCCGATCGCGTGCTCGAGGTGGAGGACGTGATCGGGGGGGCTCGGTTCTCGGTCCTCGAACGTCGGAACACGGTCGGCATCGCGCCGGGCGACGTCTTCGAGGCGCGCCTGCTCTGGGACGGCGACAGCGTGATCTTCGGCCGCACCTTCCTGTTCCATCCACCCGACGCGCGCGACGTAATCCTGGATTGGGTCGAGCGCGCGGTGGAGAGCGGCACGGCGCGCGACGAGATCCTGTTCCACCTGTCGCGGGACTACGTGCGTTGGCACCGCCTCGGTCACGTCGGGGCGGCCAAGGTCTACCGGGATGGCTGAGCCGGCGTCGCCGGGGCGCTCCGGATCGCCGGCCTGGCGCAAGCGCCTCTGGCTCGCGATTCTCTTGGGAGCTGGCCTCACCGTGGCCGGGAACGCTTACGTCCTCGGCACCACGCGCGCCGCTATGGTGGCGACGGTGGCGGAGGCGCCGGCGCGGCCCTTCGTGATCGTCCTCGGCAACCGGGTGCTTCCCGATGGGAGGCCTTCGCGGGAGCTGGCGGCGCGCCTCGAGACCGGCCGGCAGCTCTATGCGGAGGGGCGCGCGCGCAAGATCATCGTCTCCGGGCTCGCGCAGCCCGACTACGACGAGCCACATTCGATGGCGAGCTGGCTGTACGCCCGGGGCGTCCCCACCGCCGACGTGATCCTCGACCTCGGCGGCTATCGGACGGCGGCGACCATGGCCGACGCGGCGGCGATGGGCGTGCGCTCGGCGTTGGTCGCGACCCAGGCCTATCATCTGCCACGGGCGCTCTATCTGGCGCGCCACGCCGGGATCGACGCCGTGGGCGTCCCGTCGGTCCGCTCGGCCCGCTCGGTGTTCGACGCGATCCGGACCGCGCTGCGCGAGACGCTGGCCCGGGCGGAGAGCATCGTCGAGGTCGCGTTCCGCGGCGTGCGCGCGTAGCGACGTCCGATTGCAAATGGGGTCGGGCTTGGTTAGAACGCCTGCATGCGAGGTCGGCCCCTTCGTCTGGTGTCTCTGTCGCTCCTGATTCCGCTCCTGGGTTGCGTCGAGCAAGAGGAAGACAAGCCGACCACCGCCGATCTTTCGGCGGCCAAGCAGAACCTGCTCACCGCCTTGCCGGCGCCGCGCTATCCGGTGGGCGCCAACCTGGACGGGAAGGTGATCTACCTGGGGCTGGACGTCGATCCGCTGCCGGTCGAGCCCGGCAAGGACCTCAAGCTGACCCACTACTGGAAGGTCGTGACGCCGCCCGGCGAGGGGTGGCGGACCTTCACCCACGTCGAGGGGCCCGGCAAACAGAGCTACATCAACGCCGACCATACGCCCGTGGACGGGAAGTACCCGGTGGGCTCGTGGAAGGCCGGAGACATCATCCGCGACATTCAGACCGTACGCATCCCGGCGAACTGGTCGAGCCCCGTCGTCGAGGTTTACGTCGGGCTCTGGCGGGGCGCCCAACGCATGGCCATCAACGCCGGCGCCCACGATGGCGAAGGGCGGGTCCTGGCCGCCTCCATCCCGGCGCGCGCGGCCAACGCCGCCGAGCCGCGCCGCCGCTATCTGGCCCGGATGACCACCAAGCCGCCCAAGCTCGACGGCAAGCTGGACGATCCGGCCTGGGTGGCCGCGCCGTCGACGGGGCCGTTCGTAAATACGCTGACGGGCGCGCCGGTGGGCCAGCGGACGGAGGCCAAGCTGTTGTGGGACAGCAAGTTCCTCTACGTCGGCTTCGACAACGCCGACACCGACATCTGGTCGGATCTCACCAAGCGCGACGACAAGCTGTGGACCGAAGAGGCCGACGAGATCATGATCGACGCCGACGGCAACGGGCGGACCTACATCGAGCTGCAGGTGGCGCCCAACGGCAACATCTTCGACACCTATCTGCCCGAGCGCCGGCGCTACGAAGACACCGTCGATCCCAAGCTCAAACCGTTCTCCTGGAACTCGAAGCTGACCGCCAAGGTCCACGTGGACGGCACGCTCAACAAGCGCGACGATGAGGACAAGGGTTGGACCGCCGTCCTGGCGATTCCGCTCGAGGACGTCAAGGGGATGGACACCAAGTCGGCGGTCAAGCTGCCGCCCTCGCCGGGCGACGTCTGGCGCATCAACATGTACCGAATGGATCAGCCCAAGGGCAAGCCGCAGCAGGCGGCCGGGTGGTCGCCGCCGATGGTCGGTGATTTCCACGCGCTCGACCGTTTTGGCGAGCTGGTGTTCGCCGACGCCGCCGGGAAGCTGCCGGGCCCGCGGCTGGCCAGGTTGCCGGTGTTGCCGGGGGCCGGTCCGGCGGGGCAGCTCGCGGCCAAGTCCGCCGGCCGTGCGCCAGTGCCCGCCTCGGCGCCGGAGCACAAGGCGCGGGCCGCCAAGCGCGTCCTTTCCACGGGCGCCGGCGATCAGAAGTAGCCCCGACTGGGGATGGCCGAAGGGCGAGATGGGGCCCGCGCTTCGTTCTGGCCGGGCGCGGGCGCTCCGCGCGGCGCGGCTTTGGGCCGCGGGTGTTTCACTCTGCGTGGCGCTGGTGGCGTGCGCGCCGCCGCCCGGCAGCGGCGTCGCCGGTTCCCCGATCGCCGCGCCGCCCGCCAGCCCTGCTCCGCCACCCGTGAGCTCGGCGCGGCCCTCCGCGGCCGAGACGCTGTTCGTCCCGGCCGGTCCGGGCGCCCGCGCGTATGCGTCGAGCCCCGCCGAGGTCAGGCGATCGGCGCCGCCGGTCGATCCGTTGCGGGGGGCGATTCTCGACGACGCGCGGGCGGCGGCGCGTCGCGCGGGGCGCACGCCGCCGGTCGGTGACGTCCGTCTGGATTGGGTGATGACGGACTTGGCCCGCAACGTTCGCGGCGACGATCTGCCCGCTTTGGAGGCGGTGGATTTCCTGCTCTCGTACTACGGCCTCCCCGAGCCGGCGCCGCATTTGTTGCTGGCGCGGGCCACCGCGGGGGCCGACCAGCAGGTTCGCGACCAGGCGCGCGCCGCGACCGAGGCGCTCCTCCGCGTCGGCGCCATCGATAGGGTCGGCGTCGGCGTCGAGCGGGTGGGGGGCGACGTCTACGTGGCGGTCGGACTGCAGGAGACCCACCTCGACCTGCTGTCGCCCGTGCCCCGCCATCTGCCGCGCGGCGGCCGGGCGTCGATCGGCGTCCGGATCGACGCCGGTTACCGCGGGCCACAGCTGGTCGTGACCGCCCCCGACGGCACGGTGCACGAGGACGCGCCGTCCGCGCAGGCGAGTCGGCTGGCCAGCGAGCTGCGCTGCGGCGCCGACGGCCGGTACCAGGTCGAGATCGCCGCCACCGGCACGGCGGGCCCCGCGGTGTTGGCCAATTTTCCAATCTACTGCGGTGTCGATCCGCCAGCGCGCTCACCGCGCGCGGCGGGCACGCACCCCGGGGCCGCCGATCCCGATCAGGCCGAGCGCCAAATGCTGGCGCTCGTCAACCGCGATCGCCTGCGCGCCGGGCTGCGCCCGGTGGCGGCCGACGCGCGCCTGGCCGCGATCGCGCGCGCACACAGTCGGGACATGGTGGAGCACGACTTCGTCGGACACGTCTCGCCGCGCACCGGGACCGCGATGGATCGGGTCCGCCGCGCCGGCCTGTCCCCGGCGCTGGTGATGGAGAACGTCGGTCGGGCCTATGACGCCGACGAGGCCGAGGACGGATTTCTCTCCAGCCCCGGCCACCGTGGCAACTTGCTCGATCCACACGCGCGCCTCGTCGGGATCGGCATCGTCTTTGGCCCGGTCGTCACCGGAACCCGCCCACTCTTCGTCACGCAGCTCTTCACGGACTAGTACACCAGCGCGAAGGCGACTCGGAAAAAGCCGCCGGCCGGGGCGAGCGAGCCCAGATCGAGCGCGCCGGCCTTGCTCTCATCGGTCCCCAGGCTGGGCGTCAGCAGGAGATGCTCGGACGGTGCCCACCCGTAACCGCCTTCGCCGGTCAGCCAGGCGCTAAGGCCGGTCTTGCCGATCGATCCGATTCGGAAGGCGGCCCCGGCGCTGGCATCGACGGAGAAGGCGTTGAAGCTGGTGCCGAGCGAAGCCCCCGCGGGCGACGACGCGTCGGTCATCGAGGCCGACCCGTGCAAGAGCCCGGGCGCGACCCGGACGAAACCATAGAGGCGCGACCAGGGCTGATAGCGCCCTTCGATCAGCGCCGAGATGCGGGTGAGCGACAGCTCCGACGGTGCGCCGCGCGCGGTCGAGTCGCTGCTGCCCAGGTCCAGGATCGCGCCGCCCACCAGCGCCAGGCGCCCGCGCCGCACGACGAGGCGCGCGCCCGAGACCGAGAGCTGTGAAAAGGCGTCGCCGCTCGAAAACGGATCGAAGGCGGCGCCTTTGATGAAGACCGTGCGGACACCGATCGTCCCCTCCCAGAGCCGGGGACCGACCTTGGCCGGCGTGTCCACCAGCTGCGCCTCGGTCTCGGCGCGGGCGGGGACGGCCGCCGTGGCGACCGCCGCGATGGAGCCTAGCAGAAACAACCAATGGCGGCCGGTCATGGCGTCCCCCCTGTCGCGCGGTCCGAGGTCAGTAGGCCGGCATAGAGTCGCCGGGTCCGGTCGTCGAGCGTCGTCGCATCGTAGACGGTCGCGCCGACGCCGCCCTCATCGTGGAGCACGATCGCGGAGCGACCACCGTCGGCCCGCTCGATCTCGAACACCTGGGCCACCGGGCGCTCGATCAAGAGCGACCGCGGTTGCTTGGTTTGGAGGCTGGTCGCCGCCACCTGCGTCCCGTTCGGGACGTAGGTCCAGACCTGATCGCCCGCCGGCGACACGCTGAGATCGATGTAGGAGTTGGAGGTCAGCAGCGGCGCCGCGGTGCGGGTCGTCAGGTCGAGGATGTAGAAGCTCGCCGTATCGCGGGTGGCCAACACCTTCAGCGAGTCGCCGCCGGCGGTGGCCGGCACGTCGAGCACCTCGGAGATGACGTCGGTGATCCCCACCGTGGCGATGCTGCGGTAGGGCTGTCCGCTGGTCTGGCCGAGCTCCCAGAAGGCGGCGCCCTCTTGGCCCTGGGTCGTAGCGCCGTTCCAGAGCAGCGCGACGTCGACCGTGGTGGTCGGGTTGGTGGCGCTGGTGTCGTTGTTCGGATCGGTCACCAGCGACAGGCTTTGGTAGGGGGCGGGCAGCGCCACGTCCTGGGTGAGGCTGGTGACCGGATCGATGAGGGTCGCCTTGCTCTTGGTGGGGACCAGCGCCGCCAGCCGCAGGCCCCCGTCGGTGTGGACGTAGGCCAGCGCGCTCGCGATGCCGCCCACGTCGGTCAAGTTCACCGTCGGCAGGAAGCCGTTTTCGACGGTCAGGTCGGCGCCCGGCTCGGCCACGAACTGCAGCGACACGACGTCGGTGTCGTTCGCCAACCGGATGCCGAGCCCGGCGGCGTTCTGCGCATCCCCGACTTCGACCGCGATTCCGGCCGGCGTCAGCAGCTGCGTGTCGGCGCCGTTCGTCAGCGGGACGGTGATCTCCGGGATCTCCGGGTGCTCGAGCTGCAGGATGGAGAGACCCTGGTCGGACTCCACGACCAGCAGCGGGTGGGACCCCGTCGGCAGCGCCATGGGCGGCGTGAAGGTGAACCGCTGGGGCAGGCCGCCGAAGCTCATCAAGGTATGGGAGACGGGGTTGGTGGCCGAGAGCGGCTGCGTGACGTCCAGGATCACCAGCCCGTTGGGGTTGGCGACGAAGGGTTGGTCGGCGCCGCTGCCGGCGTAGAGCACCACCCAGCGCCCGGCGGGATCGATCGCCAACCCCGCCAGCGGATCGGTCAGCGTCGTGAGCACGAACTTCTGCTCGGGCGGCATCTGGCTGGGATCGATGACCGTGAGCGATGGGTGCTCGTCGGGTTGGTCGTCGCCGATCTCGGCGCGGTGTCCGCCGGAAACCACGAACAGCTTGCGGCCGTCGGGCGACAAGGCGGCGTTCAGGACGTTGCTCCCGAGCGGAATCGGCGTGGTGGCCAGGCTCTGGTTCGGCCCCGGCGTCAGCAGCACGACCCGGGCGGCTGCCGTGTCCAGCAGCGCGACCGCGCCCGGCAACGCGAAGGTGGGTGGCGCCGAATCGACGGGGGTGGACCAGTAGCCCGATCGCCCGCCGCAGCCCGAGCCGAGGCCGGCACCGAAGGCGAGGGAGACGGCGACGGAGAACGTCCAGATCGCGGATCGGAAGCAGTCGGTCCTGGTCATTGGCTCTGGCTCCAATCGACGACGCCGGCGCCGATCTCGAAGCCCGTCAGCGTGCGCGCCTGGCCGCTGTCGAGCGTGACGAAGGTGATGCGTCCCTCGGGGTTCTTCTGGGCCACGAATCCTTCGTTGGCCTTGGCCAGCACGCCGACGGCGATCGGCGGGCTGGCCAGCGTGAGCTTCTGGACCTCGAGCGAGGGGAACTGACCCAGGTAGACGCCGTAGATCTGCCGGGTGTCGTCGCGCTCGGTGATGAGCACCCGATCGCCGGCCGGCGAGATCGCCACCGATTGGGGTGGCACGTCGGTCTCTTGAATCTTGGCTGGAAGGTTGCCGTCGAGCGGCACCAGGCTGAAGGCCTTGGCGGGCGTCTGCGAGGGGACGCCGGCGTCGACCTCGCCCGCGTCCGCCTTCGGGGCGCCGCCGTCTGCCGCGGTGGTGGTGGTCGCGGAGTCGCCGTGCAGGACGACGGCGTTGGAAGCGTCGGGCGTGGCGAAGACCGAGAGCACCGGCGCGTGCAGCTTGATGACCCGGAAGGTCGGCACCGTGCCCGCGGTCAGCGTCAGCACCGTCAGCCGATCGACGCCCTCGGCGTTGGTGTAAAGCAGCGCCGTGTTGCCGTCGGGGGCGATCGAGACCGAGCCCACCGTCTCGCCGGTGATGGTCACGTGCGTGACGGCGCTCGGATCGGGGGCGCCATCGGTGAGTGGGATGATGGCGACCTCGGCGGTGTCGCGGACGACGGCCACCGCGCGATCGCCCGCCACCGTCAGATCGACGTCGGTGACCGGTCCGGAGAGATCGACCGACGACAGGACGCCGGTCTGTAGGTTGACGATCCCGACCGACGCGCTCCCCTCGCGGCGGATCACCGCCAGCAGCCCATTCGGCGTGATCGAGACGTCGCGCGTGTCGGCGTCCTCGGTGGGATCGTCGGTGACGGCCACGTTCCCGGTCGCGAGCGGACCACCGGCGCCGTCGAGCGCGATCACCGAGACACCGTCCTCGGTCACCGCGAAGGCCTGCGAGTCGTCCGCCGCGTAGGCCACCGCGACCGGCCGGAAGCCCACCGATAAGATCCGTTTGGTGGGCGGCGAGGCGGACAGATCGATGACCGTGACGTCCTGGTAGCCGACCAGCGGATCGCTGGTGGCGATCTGACGGGCGTCGGTCCAGGCGATGGCCCAGTGCCCGGTCGAGGAGATCGCCAGTGCGTTGGCGCCGTCGGCGACGCCGGCCACGGTGGCCGCGCTGAGCGTCCCGCTGCCGTCGATGCGCAGGATCGTCGCGTCGTCGGAGAGCACATTGAGCACGATGACCGCGTCGCCGGTGGCGCTGGGGATGGGCGCCAGGTAAGTCGGCGCGTTGCCGGCCTCGACGGTATGGACGTCGAGCGCGGCGCCCCCGACGTAGGCGATGCGCCCGCTCTCGGGATTGGCGACCCAGATGTAATTGCCGGTCGCGACAGGGACCTCGTAGGAGGTCTCGACCTCCGTCTCGGGCGGCAGCGAGCTACCGCCGGTCAGGCCCGATCCCGGTCCGGCGCCCGCCGCGCCGGACGCTGTGCCCGAGGCATTGCCGGCGCCCGTCGCCGGAGATCCGCCGCTGTTGGGGTCCGAGCTGCCCGACGCCGACTCTCCGATACCCGCGCAGCCCAGCGCGGACAGCAACCATCCGATGAGCAGAGCCCTCGTCATGGTGTCCGACAGAACGCAACCGGCGTGCCACACCCTGTGCTAGCAACGACGCGCCTTTGGTCACCGGCGTGCGCGCGCGGTCTCAGAAAAGCGCGACATCGGTGTCGTGCTTCGCAACTTTTCGAGGGCGACTAGATCGGCTGTGGACAAACCAGGAGCACGGGTCCGCCGGGCGTTCGAACCGCCAAACGTTGGTGGTCCGCGGGCAAGCGGGCCAGAGCCTCCGTGAGCGCGGCCTGCTCTTCGGCGACGAGGGCGTCGATCGAGAGCGGAGCGCCGTCGATGATCTCGTACCAGATCGCGCGCCGATCATCCGACAGGCGAAGGATTCGCTGAACCTGCGGACCACCGGCCGCCGCGATTCTCCGCAGCTCGTCGAGCGCGGCGCCTTCGGCGGGTGCCGATCGTTCCTCGACCAGGACATCGCGCGCGGTTCGGCGATCGTGGCGCAGCACCAGGCGCCCGAGCGGCGTCGGCCCGAGCTCGCGATCCAATGGCGCCGCGGTCCCCGCGATCTCGGGCGGCGCCACGGCGTCCGCGGTGGGCCGCGCCGCGACGGACGGAGACGCCGCTCCCTCCACCGGCCAGGTTGCGATCTCTTCGGCCATCTCGGCGGCCGATCCGAAGCGTTCGAGGGGCGACTTGACCAGCGCGCGCTGGAGCACGCGATCGTGCGCGGCCGTCAGCTCGGGCCGTCGCGCCGACGGCCGGGGTGGCGCCTCGCCGAGGTGCTGGCCGACCAGATCTGGCCCCAAAAATGGCGGCTGCCCAGTCAGCGCTTCCACCAGCGTGGCGCCCAGCGCGTAGAGATCGGCCGCGAAGCCGATCGGCGCGCCGCTGATCTGTTCGGGCGACATGTACGCGACCGTGCCCAGAAAACCTCCCGTCTGCGTCTGTCCGAAGTCGGCCAGGTGGGCGCTGCCAAAGTCGCCCAGCTTGGCGTTGCCGGCCGAGTCGAAGCAGACGTTGGGCGGTTTGACGTCCCGGTGGACGATGCCGCGCTCGTGGGCGGCGCCCAGCGCGGAGAGGACATCGAGCGCCAGGCGCCGCGCGGCCGCCAGCGAGAGCGGGCCGTCGGTGGCCAGCCGATCGGCCAGTGTTCCGCCCGTCATGAGCTCCAGCACGAACAGGCCGGCGGCCGGTTGGGCATCGTAGAGCGCGACGATGTTGGGGTGCCGCAGTCGTCCAGCCGCCTCGGCCTCGCGCGCGAAGCGCAGATACGCCTGGCGTTCCATCTCGCCGCCGGTGTCGCCGATGGCCAGCAGCTTGAGGGCCACTGGCGCGCCGAGCAGGCTGTCGAACGCCTCGTAGACGCGCCCGAGGGCGCCGCCGCCCAGCAACCGGCGGAGGTGGAATCGCCGTCCCACGCCGCCCGAGGCCGCGCCGTCGCTGGCCGCGGCCTCGGCGTCTTCCAGGCTGGCGAGATCCTCCGGCGCCAGCGGCAGCGAAGGGTCGAGCCGCCGCAGGCGGGTGAGCAGCTCCACCGCGGCCCCACGAAAGCCCAGCGCCAGCAGCGGTCCGCAGAGCGCCCGCCAAGCCGCGGTCTGAAGCGCCGGCGTCTGCGCGGCGGCCTGGAGATGGCGGGCCGCTTCTTCATTACGTCCCAGCCGCGTCAACAGCCGCCCGAGCGCCAGCCGAGCGCCGGCGGCCTCTTCGCCGCTCCCTTGCGCCACCAGCCGTTCGTAGATGAGCCCGGCGGCCCGCAGCTCTCCTGCCTGCGCGCGCGCGCGCGCTTCGTCGAGGGGCGCGTCGGCCCGCCGATAGAGCTCGGCCGCGCGCGCCCAAACGCCGGCCCGCTCGGCCACCCGCGCCGCCTCGAAGGGCTGTCCGCGCGCGGCGAACGCCTCGGCCACGCGCCCGAGCTCGTCGGGGTCTTGGGCCGCCTCGGCCAGCTCCTTGGCCTGTCCGGGAAGCTGGGCGTCCAGCGCCAGCCGCACCGCCAGCGCCCGATCTCCCATCGCCAGCGCCAGCGGCCAGGCGTCCGCGAAACGCCACACCCGCTCGTACAGGCTTATGGCCCGCGCCAGCTCCCCGCGCTCCGCCGCGATCCGCGCCGCCTCGACATACGCGCCATGCGAGACGAGATAGTCGACCACATCAATCAATTTGGTTGCAGCCTTGAGCATGCGAGGGTAGCCCAGCTTGGCTGGGCGGAGCGGGGGGGGCCCGGAGACGTGCGGGCGGCAGCGGGCCACGGTCCCGCGAGATCGGCCCGGCCGAGCGAAGCTCGTCCTCCCCCACGCGATCCGTCGACCATGATAGAAGCGCGGTCACCTTCCTCATGATACTCGGCGTTTTCGGCGGGAGCGGGCTCTACGACATCGACGGTCTGGTCGATGCGCGCGCCGAGGAGATCTCGACGCCGTTCGGCGCGCCGTCGGGCCCGGTGGTGGGCGCGCGGATCGGACAGGACCGCCTGCTGTTCTTGGCCCGACACGGTCGCGGACACCGCTTCTCTCCGTCGGAGATCAACTACCGCGCCAACGTCTTCGCGCTCAAGGCGGCGGGCGCGACCCGGGTGCTCTCGGTGTCGGCGGTCGGCTCGCTGCGCGAGGGGATGCGGCCAGGCGACTTCGTGCTGGCCGATCAGTTCATCGACAAGACCTGGGGACGGGCGACAACCTTCTTCGGCGACGGCGTGGTCGGCCACGTCGGTTTCGCCGAGCCGACCTGCCCGGCCTTCGGTGGCGCGCTGGCGGGCGCCGCCACCGCCGCCGGATTCGCCGCGGCCTCGCCGGAGTCGCGCTTGGTGGCGTCGCCGGCCGGCGACCCGAAGCGCTTTCACCGCGGCGGCACCTACGTCTGCATGGAGGGCCCGCAGTTCTCGACCCGCGCCGAGTCGCAGCTCCACCGTGGCTGGGGCGCCGACGTGATCGGCATGACCGCTGCCACCGAGGCCAAGCTCTGTCGCGAGGCCGAGCTGTGCTTCGCGGCGCTGGCGCTGGTGACCGACTACGACGGCTGGCACGCGGAAGAGGCGGCCGTCACGGCCGAGGCGGTGGTCGAGGTGCTTCGTACCAACATCGCCGGCGCCATGGAGATCGTGCGCCGCTTGCCGGCCGCCGCGGCGTCGCTCGCCGACTGTGGCTGCGCGCGGGCCGCCGCCCATGCCATTGTCACCGCACCGGACGCGATCTCGCCCGGCGCACGTCAACGCCTGCGGGCACTTTACGGGAGAGACACTTGAGCACTTCGTCCTTGTTGGTCGTGGGTTCCGTCGGCCTCGATACGGTTGAAACCCGCGCGGGCAAGCGCGTCGACGTCCTGGGCGGCGCGGCGTCGTACTTCTCGGTCGCGGCGTCGTTCCTGGCGCCGGTCCGTCTGACGGCGGTCGTCGGTACCGACTTTCCGGCTGCCCACACCCAGCTCCTCGAAACCCACCACGTCGACCTGGCGGGCCTCGAGCGGGTGGAAGGGCGGACCTTCCGTTGGTCGGGCGTCTACGCGGCGGATTTTTCGACCCGCACCACGCTCGACACCCAGCTCAACGTCTTCCAGGACTTCAGCCCCAAGCTCCCGGCCGCCTGGACCGACTCCGACTTCGTCTTCCTGGCCAACATCGATCCGGTCCTGCAGCTCAAGGTCCTGGAGCAGACGGGGACGCCGAAGTTCGTGGCCTGCGACACCATGAACTTCTGGATCGAGGGCAAACGCCCCGATCTGCTGCGGCTCCTGCAGCGGGTCGACATGCTGCTGCTCAACGACGAAGAGGCGCGCCAGCTCTCGGGGCAAGCCAACCTGCCGGCGGCGGCCCGCGCGATCCGGGCGCTCGGCCCGCGCGCGGTGGTGATCAAGCGTGGCGACGCCGGCGCGTTGTTGTTCCATGAAGGGGGCGTCTTCTCGGCGCCCGCCTTTCCGATCGAGGATGTGGTCGATCCGACCGGCGCGGGCGATTCCTTCGCGGGTGGCTTCATGGGCTGGATGGCGCGGCAAGGGGATACCAGCCCGGTCACCATCCGCAGCGCGATGATCATGGGCTCGGTCCTGGCGTCGTTCTCGGTCGAGGACTTCAGCCTCGATCGCTTCCGCCGCCTCGACCTCGGACAGATCCGGGAGCGCTTCGCCGCCTTCGCCGACCTGGTCCACTTCGACAAGATCACGATCTGACCGCGGTGTCCGCGACGCTGACCATCGTTGCGCCGACCGCCGCCGCCATGCAGGCGCTCGGCGAGCGGTTGGGGCGCGCGCTCTGCGCGGGGGATGTGCTGGCGCTGCAGGGCCCGCTCGGCGCCGGCAAGACCACTTTCGTGCAGGGGGTCGCGCGCGGCGTCGGCGTGCCGTCCAGCCGCCACGTGGCCAGCCCGACCTTCGCGCTGGTCAACGAGCACCCCGGCCGGGTGCCGCTGGTCCACGCCGATCTCTACCGGATCGCCGACCCGCGCGAGCTCGACGAGCTGGGCCTGAGCGACGCCTTCGATCGCGCCGCGGTGGCCATCGAGTGGCTCGATCGCTTCCCCGAGGCGGCGCCCGCCGAGCGCCTGGAGATCGAGATCGCGATCTCCGCCGACGGCGGCCGCAGGCTGACCTTGCGGCCCATCGGGCCCCGCGCCGTCGCCCTGGCCGCCGCGCTCGCCTGAGGGCCGCACCCCGCGGCGTTACTTGCCGATCAGCTCGCGGGCGACCGTGGCGATGCCGACGGCGTCGAGCCTGAAGTGCTGGTAGAGCGCCTCGGGGCTGCCGGATTCGCCGAAGACATCCGGGATGCCGTGGCGGCGGATCTTGACCGGCTCGCGCTCGGCCAGGGCTTCGCACACCGCGCCGCCCAGGCCGCCGGTGATCTGGTGATCCTCGACGGTCAGGATCCGCTTGGTCTCGCGGGCCGCCTTGGCCAATAGCTCGACGTCGATCGGCTTGATGGTGTGGATGTTGATGACCCGCGTCGAGACGCCGTCCTTGGCCAGCAGCGCGGCGGCCTTGACCGACGGGCCGACCGTGCCGCCGGTGGCGACGATCGTGAGGTCGGTGCCGTCGACCAGCGTGACCCCCTTGCCGAACTGGAACACGTAGCCGTCTTTGTTCACCCGGTCCAGCTTCTGGCGCGTGGTGCGCAAGAACGCCGGGCCCTTGTGCTCGACCAGGTACTCGACCGCGCCGGCGGTCTCCAGATCGTCGGCCGGCTGGATGACCGACATGGTCGGCAGCGAACGCATGAGCGCAATGTCTTCCAGTCCCATTTGCGAATAGCCGTCTTCGCCGATGGCGACGCCGCAGTGGCTGCCCACCACGCGCACGTTGGTCGCCGAGTAGCAGATCGACATCTTGAGCTGGTCGAAGCGCCCGCTGATGAAACAGGCGAACGAGCAGCAGAAGGGGATCTTGCCGGCCAGCGACAGGCCGGCCGCCACGCCCAGCATGTTGGCCTCGGCGATCCCCATGTCGAAGAAGCGCTGGGGGAACTTCTTGGAGAACTTGCGGGTCCGCGTGCTCTCCGAGAGATCGGCGTCCAGGACGACGATGTCCGGGTGGATCTCGCCGAGGCGCACCAGCGCGTCGCCGAAAGCGTCGCGCGAGGCCACCGCCGCGGGGGCTTTGTCGTCGGCCATTACGCCCCCGCTTTCGTGGAAGCTTTAGTCGAAGCCTGCGCCGAAGTCTGCGTCGACGTCTGGGTCGACGCAGGGATCTGCGCCTGCGCCGCGCGCAGCTCGGCGACCGCCGCCGCCAGCTGGTCCTTGTTTGGCGCCACCCCGTGCCAAGCGACCTGCCCTTCCATGAACGAGACCCCTTTCCCTTTGATCGTCTGCGCGATGACGAAGGTCGGCTTGCCCTTGGTCGCGCGCGCCTGATCGAAGGCGCCCGCGATCTGCTGGTAGTCGTGGCCGTCGATGGTCAGGACGTTCCAGTTGAAGGCCCGCATCTTGTCGGCGAACGGCTCGATGTTCATGATGTCGATGACCGCGCCGTCGAGCTGGATCTTGTTGTGGTCCAGGATCACGCACAGGTTATCGAGCTGGAACTTGGGCGCCGACATGGCGGCCTCCCAGATCTGCCCCTCTTGCGACTCGCCGTCGCCGATCATGACGTAGGTCCGGAAGGTGTCGCCGTCCAGCTTCGACGCCATCGCCAGGCCAATCCCGATCGAGAATCCCTGCCCGAGCGAGCCGGTCGAGGCCTCGATTCCCGGCAACATGAAGTTGGCGGGGTGGCCCTGCAGCGGGCTTCCCAAGTGGCGCAGCGTCGGCAGCAGATCGCGCGAAAAATAATTTGAGTGGGCCAGCACCGTGTAGAGCGCCGGCACCGCGTGTCCTTTCGACAGCACGAAGCGATCGCGCAGCGGCCAGTGCGGCTCGGCCGCGCGGTGGCGCATCTCGACGAAATACAGCGTCTGCAGGATGTCCATGGCCGACAAGGTGCCGCCGGGGTGGCCGCTCCCTGCCGCCGCGATGGCGCCGAGGTTGTCGATCCGCAGATCGAAGGACCGGCGTCGCAGGGTGGTGAGCGTCTCGCCGTCGATGGTCATGGGCCGCTGAGTTTTCCCCGACGCCCGATGGGTCTTCAAGGGAAAACCGCGTGACATCGAGGCCCCGATTCCCGGAAGCTTGTGACGGGGGCGGCAGGAGCACCACCCGCGCGGGAGATCGCCAGACCGGGCGGTCGGCCCGGCCGACGGATGCTATGGTGTCGCGCGTGCTTTTGGGATGCGTAACATTGCTGGCGGGCCTGGCGCCGATGGCCGACATTGCGCCGCCGGCGCCGCCGCCCGCGGTTCACGCGGCCGCCGCGCCCGTCTCTGGACGGCCAGCCCAGGTCTTCGCGCGGACCTATCCGGTGATGGGGACCGAGGCGACCTTCTCGGCCTACACCGCCGATCGGGCACAAGCCGAGCGCGCCTTCGCCGCCGCCTACGACGAGATCCGCCGCGTCGAGCTCCTGATGACCGATTGGGAGCGTCCCGGCGTGCCGGAGAGCGACGTCGTTCGCATCAACAAGGCGGCCGGCAAGAAGGCCGTCCACGTGAGCGCCGAGACCATCGCGGTCATCGACAAGTCGCTCGACATGTCGCGCCGCTCGCAGGGGGCCTTCGACATCACCTTCGCGGCCATGCACGGCCTGTGGAAGTTCGACGAGGACATGGACAAGACGCTCCCCGATCCGGCCGAGATCGAGAAGCGCCGCCGGCTCATCAACTGGCGTGACGTTCTGGTCGATCACAAGGCCGGCACCGTCAAGCTGCGCCGGGTCGGCATGCGCATGGGTCTCGGCGGCATCGCCAAGGGCTACGCGGTCGATCGCTGCGCGGCGGTCATGCGCGCGCAGGGGCTACAAAATTTCATGGTGCAGGCGGGCGGCGATCTCTTCGTCGCCGGTCGCAAAGGCAACGTGCGCTGGATGGTGGGGGTGCGCGATCCGCGCGGCGGCCCGCGCGACATCATCGCGCGCATGCCCATCGAAGATCACGCCTTCTCGACGGCCGGCGACTATGAGCGCGGCTTCGTCCTCGGTGGCAAGCGCTACCACCACATCATCGATCCCAAGACCGGCTATCCGGCCACGGCCTCGCGCGCGGTGACCATCTTCGCGCCCACCGCGTTCTTGGCCGACACCATCGACGACGCCGTGTTCATCTTGGGACCCAAGAAAGGGATGCAATTGGTCGATTCGTTCCCGGATTGCGCCACGGTGATCGTGGACGCCCACAATCAGGTCTGGATGTCGAAGTCGCTGGAGGGCAAGCTGCAGCGCCTGGGCGCACCCACGGACGGGATTTGAGCGAGATGAGCGACGTCGCGATCATTGGTGGTGGAATCATGGGCTCGGCGGTGGCTCTCCGCCTGGCCCAGCGCGGGATCGGCGTGACGGTGATCGAGCGCGGGATCCCGGGGGCCGAGGCCTCCAGCGCCGCCGCCGGGATCCTGGGCCCGCAGATGGAGGCCGAAGGGCCGGGGCCGCTGCTGGATCTGGGGCTCAAGAGCCGGGCGCTGTATCCGGCGCTGGCGGCCGAGCTGCGCGATCTGACCGGCATCGACGTCGGCTACGATCGCTCGGGCGTGCTGTCGGTGGCGCTCGACGAGGCGGGCGAGCGCGAGCTCGGCGCGCGGCGCACCTGGCAGCTGGCGCGTGGGCTGCGGGTCGAGAGCCTCTCCGGCGAGGCGGCCCGGGCCCGCGAGCCGGCGCTGGGTCCGGCCGTGCGCGCCGCGCTGGCCTTCCCGGACGACGCGCAGGTGGTGGCCCGCGAGCTGGCGCGGGCCTTCTCGCAGGCGGCGGCCGGCGCCGGCGCGCGCTTCCTGACCGGGCGCTATGTCCGGCGGGTGCTGGTCGAAAAGGGCACCGCCGTGGGCGTCGAGCTGGACGGCGAGACGCTGCCGGCCGGCGCGGTGGTGGTGGCGG
>DASRLC010000356.1:0-15965 GCA_035648655.1 Polyangia bacterium | reverse complement strand
CTGTCGAGCGTGGAGGCGAAGAACGGCCACTGCCGAAAGAGCTGTCGGCGCAGCGGAAGCGGCATCGTTTCCAATCCCTCGGCCACGCCGAAGAAAGCCGGCAGCGGCAGCCGCACCTGGGTCCACGACATCACCCACGGGATGGCGCGCAGGTCGGTGATGTCGCGGACGCGGCCCGAGCGGTAGACCGGGCGGCTGGCGATCTCGAGGGTGCCGATCTCGCGGATCGGCGTCAGCTGCTCGTAGAACTCGAAGAAGCCCGGCATGGCGAGCAGCGCCCGGTAGGCGGTGGCCGAGGCCCGCGCCGCCCGATCGAGCGACTCGCGCCAGAGCGGATCGAGCGCCGCGCCGCCGCCACGGCTGTCGCGGGCCGCCGCGTGCCCCAGGTGAAAGAGCAGTTGTTCGAGGTTGCGGTGCGCCAGATCGGCGTGGCTGTAGCGGTCGGCCAGCGCCTCGCCCTGCTCGGTGAGGCGCAGGCGCGCGCCGACGGTGCCGGGCGGCAGGCTGGCGATGGCGCGGCCCGCGCTGCCGCCGCCGCGGGCGGTCGATGTGCCGCGGCCGTGAAAGAACCAGACCGGCACGCCGAACGGTTTGGCCGCCGCCGTGATGGTCTCCTGCGCCTCGTAGAGCGCCCAATTGGCGGCCAAGAACCCGGCGTCCTTGTTGGAGTCGGAGTAACCGATCATGATCTCGAGGCCGCCGCGCGCCCGCACATGGGCCAAGAACAGCGGGTTTCCGAGCAGGCGGGCCACCACCGCGCCGGCGCCGTCCAGATCGGCCAACGTCTCGAACAGCGGCACCAGATCGAACGGCAGCCCGGCGTTCGGCCGGTAGAGGCCGACCTCGCGCGCCAGCACCATCACCTCCAGCAGATCCGACGGCGCGTGGGTCATGCTGATGACGTAGGCGCCGCGGGCGTGCCAGGCCCGCAGGGCGCCCAGCGCCACCTGCAGCGCGGGCGAGGTGGGCAGGTACCCGATCGGCGCCAGCGGGCGCGCCGAGGCCAGCTCGCCCAGCAGCAGCGCCTCGCGCGCGTCGCGATCGAGGGCGGCGTAGTCGGCGCACACGCCGCCCACCCGCAGCAGCTCGGCGACCGCGGTGGCGTGCGCGCGCGACTCCTCGCGCAGGTCGAGCGCCACCAGGTCGAGGCCGAACACCTCGGCGCGCAGCTGCAGGGGCCGCACCTCGAGCGCCGCCGCCCGTGGCAGGCCCACCCGGCGCAGACCGTCGGCGATGGTCTTGAGGTCGGCCGACAGGCCGCGCGCGTCGGTATAGGTCGGGCCGACCCCGCCGCCGAGGCCGCGCAGCTTGGCGCGCACGCCCACGCACACCGCGCGAAACGGCTCGTGGCGGAGCGCTTCGGGGACCGCGATTCCGTCCAGCAGATCGTCGAGCTCTGCGCGCAGCGTAGCCGGCAGCGACACGCGCTGGTCGGAGACCGACAGATCGCGCCCGAGATCGTCCAGCTCGGCCTCGTAGAGGCGGATGACCTCGCTGCGCGCGAAGTCCTGCGCCCAGCGCGTGACCGGCGGCAGAACGTTGGGATTGCCGTCGCGATCGCCGCCGATCCAGCTCCGGAACACCACCGGCGGCGGTAGCGTCGGCCGCTGGCCATAGTGCGCCTCGACCGCCCGCTCGAGCCCGTCCACCAGACGCGGGACCACCGACCACAGCACCAGCGGTAGATAGTGCAGCCCGCCCCGCACCTCGTCCTCGACGGTGGGGCGCAGGCTGTGCAGCTCCGAGGTCCCCCACAGCAGGGCCACCCGCGAGCGCAGGTCGTCGCCCGAGCCGCGATCGAGCGCCGCCGCCACTTCGCTCAGGTGGTGGCGGACCGTGCGCCGGCGGGTCTCGGTGGGGTGGGCGGTGAAGGTCAGGTGCAGGCGCAGCGACGAGAGCAGCCCGACCAGATCGGCATAGCTCCAGCCGTCGGCCTCGAGCGTGCCGACCAAACCCAACATCGACTCGCGGCGGGGCGCCTCGGCGGCGCTGGCGGCGTTGCGGGCGGCGTTGACGCGCACCCGGTGGCGCTCCTCCGCGGTGTTGGCCAGGTGCAGGTAGACCGAGAACGCGCGCAGCAACCCTTCGGCGTCGTCGATCGACAGCGAGGCGACGATGTCGTGCAGGCGCGCCGCCGCCGTGTCGCCGCCGCGGCGCGACTCTTTGGTGAGAGCCCGGATGGCCTCTTCCTTGGCGTAGAGATCCTCGCCCGACAGGGTGCGGATGGCGTCGCCCAGCGCGCGGCCGAGCTCGCCGACCTCACCCCGCAGGATCGCGAACCATTCTTCTGCCGTTCGGGCCACCGGCGCGCTCATGGATCTGACATCTCACGACGCCGCCCGCGAAACCAGCCCATCGGTGTTAATTGAATGTCAACGCGGGGCGGGGCGCGACGGCAGCGCCCGCCAGAGTCCGCCGTGGCGCGGCGGGAAGTGGGTCGGATGCAGCATCTCGGCCAGGATCTCGGGGGTCTCGAAGAGCATAGGTCCGGAACGGTTGAAAAAGAAGTTGCCGTCGGCGGCGAAGGCCCGCCCGGCGGCCACGGCCGCCAAGTCGAACCAGCCGGGCCGTTCGCTGAGGAGCGGCATCTCCGCCAGCGTGCGCTCGAGGCCGAAGCCGCAGGGCGCTACCACGATCACCTCGGGGTCGGCCTCGATCAGGGCTTCGAAGGGCAGGGTGGTGGAGTGCGCGCCCGGTGAGCCGAACACGCCGTGGCCGCCGGCGATCTCGACGATCTCAGGCCCCCAGTTTCCCATCGCGAACAGCGGCTCGATCCACTCCAGGCAGGCCACCCGCGGGCGCGGGAGCGGTCGGGTGAGGGTCTCGACGGCCGTCAGCCGGGCGCGAAGATCCGCCACCAGCGCGCGCCCGGCGTCGGCCGCGCCCAGCACCTCGGCGACCCGAGCGAAGCCCTCCAGGACTCCATCCACCGTGCCGGTACTGAGGGCGACGACCTGGTGGCGTTCGAGCTTGGCCCCCGCGCCGTGCGCCAGATGGGTCGGGCTGACCGCGCAGACCTCGCAGTGGGTCTGCGTGATGATGATGTCGGGCGCCAGCGCGGCCAGCGCTGCCTCGTCGATCTCGTAGAGCGGCGCGCCGCTGTGCAGCTTCTCGCGGACGCGGGCGTCGATCTCGCCGCTCGGGCCGTGGATATCGAAGGTGGGCCGGCTCAGCACGGGCAACGTCTTCACCCAGGCCGGGTGATCGCATTCGTGCGAGCGCCCCACCAGCCGATCGCCCAGGCCCAACGCCGCCACCAGCTCGGTCCCGCTCGCCAGCAACGACACGATTCTCAAAGCGCGGCCTCGGGCAGCAGATCCGCGAAGACGAAGCCGTCGCGCGTGACCACCTCGCCGCCGCGGATCGCCACCGGGTGGCGAAACATCGGGCCGTCGTAGGCGAAGGTGTGGAACTCGCCGTGTTCGCCGCACGGATCGACCGACGGCGGCAGCGCCGCCAGCAGGGCCGCGTCGAAGTCGCGCCCGGCGAAGCCGGCGTCGAGCTGCTTCGGATCGACGCAGGTGAGACGCGCCCGCAGGCCGGCCGCGACCATGCGCGCCGCCAAGGCGGCGGTCGGTGTCCCCCAGATCGGGAACAGCGGGCGGATGGCGGTCTCGCGCAGCCGCTCTTCCCGATAGCGCCGGATATCCTCCAGGAAGAGATCGCCGAACGCGATGACCGAGATCCCCTCCGCGACCGCGCGCGCCATCGCCGCCGCCATCGCGGCCTCGTATTCGGCGTTGCTGCAAGGCCAGGGGATCGCCACCGGCAGCAGTGGCAGATCGACCGCCTCGGCCTGGGCGCGCAGCAACTCCGTGCGCACCGCGTGCATCGCCACCCGATCGAAGGCGGCATTGACCGTGGTGAGGAGCCCAACCACCTCGACCTCGTTTTGCGACCGCAGCGCTTGCAGCGACCAGGCGCTGTCCTTGCCGCTGCTCCAGGCCAGCAGCGCTTTCGGTCGGGCCTTGGGCATGGTGGGCGCGCAGCGACCATATCAAGTTTCGCGACCTTGGACCCTGGCGGGTGGCCACGGCCCCTGGCGGCGCTATATTGCCGGCATGTCCGAGGCGGCTCTGTCGTGCAAGGCCAACATCTCGCCGGCAGGTCGTCGGCGGCGCGTGCGGGTGGGGACGGTTGCGCTGGTCCTCTCGATCGCGCTCTTGGCCGTGCTGGTCGCGACCCGGGCGGCCTGGTACTGGCGCTTGGTCTTGTTCCTGCCCGGAGCCACCACGGCCGTGGGCCTCCTGCAGGCGCGCCGTAACACGTGCATCAAGCGCGCGGACGAAGGGACCTTCGAGCACGACGACTTCTCGACCACCAAGGCGCCCGACGACGAGGTGTCGGCCAGCCGCGCGGTGGCCGCCGGCATCCGCCGCGATACCGTGCTGGCGGGCCTGGTGGCCGCCGCGATCGGCGTCGCCAGCGCCGCCATTCGCTGAGCGCCTTTTACCGGGTGCGCCGCGCCGGTCAGCTGAGCGCGCGGGCCAGGAAATCGGGGTGTAGCCCGAGGCGGAAGAAACCCGCCGAACCGAGCACGATGCCGATGCCCGCGAAGGCCCAGGCCAGGTACAGGAGGCGTCTCTTCTGCGTCAGCGCGGTGATGCCGAACAGCGCCACCGCGATCGAGGTCAGGGCCTCGGCCATGTCGAACTGATCGTGGCGGGCGTCGAGGCGTTCGTACTCTTCTTGGAAGCCCTCGGCGGTCCGTTTGATTTCACTCTTCTCGACGTCGTAGCGGCTGATCTTCTCGGCGTAGTCGCCCACCTTCTGATCGATGAGCGCGCGCCCCTCGTGGGTGAGGCCGGGCATCGTCTCGCGCTCGATGCGCAGGGCATCCAGGGATGATTCGGCGATGTTCATTTTCGTCCCCTTGGCTTGATAGTAGGCCCAGGCGTCGACGCCGCTGGCCTGCGATCGCGCCATGGCCTGCACCACGTTCCCCTTCTTGACGTTGCAAAGGGCGGTGAAGGTGGCGGTGATGGCCACGCTGATGGCGACCACCGCGTTGAGGTTCCAGCGCGCCCCGATCCGCGGGCTTTCGTTGTTCTGGCTCTCGTTCTCGCCGCGCGATCGTTCGACGGCTTCGCTCACGGTGTCGGCCAGCTCGCTCATGCGCGCATCTTACCCTTCAAAATTCCAGATGGCCGCGCAGGGAGAAGACCCAGACCGGGCCACGCGCGGCGTTATATCCGGGGTTGGCGATGAACTGCAGGTCCTCGGCGAGGAAGGCGCCCCGCCAGATGTGAAAGTTATAGTAGTGCTCGACGATGGTCTCGCGCGCGTAGTCGAGATTTCCGTCGCCGAGCAGGAAGCCCACCCCGCCCAAGCGCAGGTATGCGGCGTGCACGCTGGAGATGCCGTTGCTGACGAACGCCAGGCCCAGGCGATCGTCCCGCCGGCGCCAGGGGAGCCCGCGCAGATCGCCGCCGATCTCGAAGGTGTTGTCGACTTCCGTGTAGGCGAAGCTCTCGTTCCGGCCGTCGTTCCATCCGATGCGCGCGAAGGCGCGGAACAGCGGGCCGAGCTCCTGGAACTCGTTCAGCCCGAACCCACCCTTGAGCCGACCTTTTTGGCGCGAGAGCGTGATGTTCGGGGTGGTGTCGTTGATCTCGGCCGCCTCGATCGCCTGCGTGTAGCTCCCCATCGCGGCATGGTTGAGAAAGCCGAGCACCCGGAGGGTCCCGGCCCAATCGGGGCGGCGGCTGTATTTGATCTCTAGCTCCAGGTTCTCTGCGCGGTCCTTCGCGATGTCCCAATCGAGATCGAGCCCGTTGGCCACCTTGGGCATCAACATCTCGCCGAAGCGTGCCTCGATATAGGGACCTTGGTATTCGACCACCAATCCGTAGGTGTATCCGCGCGTGTCGGCGGCATAGTCGAAGGCGCCATTGTTATCGACCGTCCAGTTCATGAACTGCATGTGGCTGTCGGAGCCGGCCGGGTTGACGTCGAACAGGTCGGCGGTCGACATCTTGCCGGCGCGCAGCTCCAGGCGATGCCGCGGGACCATCGCGAAGGAGGAGATCGGTCCCCGATCGGTGTTCACCTCCCAGGCGTCCGACAGCGCAATGATCTGGTGGATCTCCGCGCGGGCGACGTAGGGCAGGTGGGACAGGGTCGGGTTCCGCACGACGTCGAGGTTCGGGAATCCGGCGAGGCCGGCCGCGCCCGACAGGCCGCTGCCGAGGGCGACCTCTGGGTCGACGATGAGCTCCGTGGTTCGGAACGGCCGGTAGGCGGCGAACAGCGTGATGAGGCCAGATATCTCGGCCTCGCTCTGCGGATCGAGGCTGTGACCCGAAAGGCAATCGGCGGGATTGGGGTCCTGGGGATTGCAGACCGACGCCGGCGGATTCGGATAGGTCGAATAGGCGGCTGCGAACGCCGGGTGGGCCTGCGCGATGCTATTGGCCTCCAGGCCCAGCCAGTACGGCCCGTTGCCCCCGTGATCCAGGAAGGTGATGTCGTTGCCGGGCCGCGGGGCGGTCTCGGGCTCCTCAGGATTATTCGCCCGCGCCGGGCGTGGGACGGCGGACAGCGCGATCGCGATCGCGAGCCAGAGAGGGGCGCGCGGGCGCCCGATGCGGGGGGCTATCATGGGATGTCGCGGGGAATGAAGCTCGCGCCGGCGCTGATCTCGCCGAGAGCCGAGGTCGCGCATTGTAGTGGACGGCGCCGGCGCGGGCGAGCCGCGTTCGGTTACTTTTTCAGCCGCTGGACGCGGTCGCTCAGCGTGCCATGGTGCGCGCCAACATCCGAAAGGCCCGGCCCAATCGACGGGTGAGCTTTCGATCGCCCATCCGCAGCGAGGACATCATGCGGCGGCCCAACGAGAACAGCGCGCAGGCGCGGCGGCGGCGGTCGAATCGTGCGCGCGCCTCGGGCGTCAGGTTTTCGAGCGTGGGCAGCCGCGGTAGCCGCGGCGGTACGAATCCGTTGGCGCGCCCGATGACCTTCTCGCGCGCGCAGGCCGTGAAGGGCGACGCCGGCGCGTCGCCCTGGTGGATCACGAAGCGCTGGCCGCCGTCCGAGAACAGATGCATCACCCGCTGCAGCGCCAGGTCGTGCCCTTCGCCGATCGCGATCACGACGATGTCGCCGACCTGCAGGTCGCCGAACACCGGCTCGATGCGCAGCTTGCTGCCGCGCTCGATAAGCGGCGCCATGCTCTCCCCGGTCACCTCGAACACCACCGGCAGACCATGGGCCAGCACCATCCGGATCGCCTGCGGGCGCAGGATCACGGAAGAACGGCGGCGCCGAGCGCGGTGAGGAGTGGGCTGCGCTGGCCGGCGGCCGCGGTCGGTAGGTACCCTTCGTTGATCGTCCACACGATGACGCCGCCCAACGCGTGGCTCTTGAGATAGGCGCCCTTGTCGGCCAGCGACTGCGCGTCCTCGTACGAGACATAACCGCAACCCTGCGGGCCGGTGGCCGTTGCGAAGCTCAGGTACGGTACCTGCGCGACGGCGTCGCGCTGGGCGCGGCTCAGATCGTAGGCCGCCGCCAGGTTGGCGTACGACAAGGAGCCGTCGTCGCCCGCCACCGTCGCGCCGTTCAGAGCCTGATCGGGCGCCGCAACCGGCGGCGTGTAGCACAGGCCGTAGAATCCCGAGCCGATGCCCAGCTTGGCGGCGGGCACGCCCGCTTGCAGGTAGAGCTTCACCGAAGAGTCGATCGAGGTCGGCGTCGCCGAGTCGGTCTGATAGAGCGCGCTCGAGCGCCAGCTCGTCCAGCCGTCGTAGGCGCCGGCCATCCCGTAGGTCATGACGTTGATGCGATCGAGATCGGCCGCCATCGCCGCATAGATCGACAGATCGTCGATGTCCGACCCGTCGCCCGCCCCATCGCAACCGCCGGCCCCCGCGCTTCCGTCGGTCACTTCACCACCGGCACCGGTGCCACCTCCGCCCGCGCCGCCCGCCGAGGTCGCCGGGGCGCTGCCCCCGCAGCCTGCGGCCAGGCAGGCGGCGAACGCAATCGTACCGGGGGGGGCCCGCACGTCTACACTATATCCCGTCACCAGATTCGCAGGCAGCCGCCCGGGCGTCGCGCTGGCGCCGCCTTGAGCAAAGGGGGGCGCCATGCGAATTTGCGGGGGTCGATGCCTCCGGTCACCTCGGGTTGGGAGAACTTCTTCGTCGCCGAAGCCGGCGCCTCGGCGGCCTTGACCGGCCTGTTGTTCGTGGCGGTCTCCATCAACCTTCAGCGCATCCTGTCGTTTCCGCAGCTCCCCGGTCGAGCGGCGGAGACCTTGGCCGTGCTCGCCT
Source organism: Polyangia bacterium (assembly GCA_035648655.1). Lineage (GTDB taxonomy): Bacteria > Myxococcota_A > Polyangia > Fen-1088 > Fen-1088 > JADGRB01. The sequence goes on along the minus strand of DASRLC010000356.1, from coordinate 7,692 downwards.
CCGTGTTGGCGGTGGCGCTCTTCGGGCTGACGCCGGGGCAGGGCACGGTGGCCTTCGGGGCCGAGCTGCTCGGGACCGCGCTGGTTGTTTCGGCCCTCTCCACCTGGGTGCAGGTTCGCGGCTATCGCAGCGGCCAGCCGCGGTCCTGGATCGTGAGCCGCATCGTCGCCGCGCAGGTGCCGTCGCTGGGTTACGCCGTGGCGGGCGCCGCACTGCTCGCCGGCGCGCGGGGCGGAATTTACGCGCTGGTTCCCGGCACGCTGTTCTGCTTCACAGGGGGCATCGTCAACGCCTGGGTGTTGCTGGTCGAGATCCTGCGCTGAACGGGCACCCGCCCGACCGCTCGGGTATGCTCGCGCCGTGGCGACGACCGTCGCAGCGTCGGATTTCGGTCCTGCCGGTGGCCTGGCCCCCGTCCACGCCACCCAGGCCGTCGCGGTCTGGCCACTCTGGTGCGCGCTCGCTTCGTCGCTGACGGTGGCCTTCGGCGTTCACTGGGACATCGCCTGGCACCGGTCGATTGGGCGCGACGGTTTCTGGTCGCCGCCGCACGTCGTGATCTACGCGGCCGCCATCCTGGCGGCGGTCTCGGCGCTGGCGCAGGTGCTGCCCGCGACCTTCGGCGGCGGCGCGGCGCGACGGGCCGGTGTGCGGGTCCTCGGCTTTCGCGGGCCGCTGGGCGCCTTCATCGCGGCCTGGGGCGGCATCGCCATGCTGTCGTCGGCGCCGTTCGACAACTGGTGGCACAACGCCTACGGGCTCGACGTCAAGATCCTGAGCCCGCCGCACGTGGTGCTGGGGCTGGGGATCATCGCGCTGCACATCGGCGCGCTCGTGATGTTGGCGAGTGCCATGAACCGGACCGGCGCGGGAGCACGGCGGCGGATGCTGGAGACCCAGACGTTGGTGGTGGGCGCCATGATCATCGTGGCCCTCCTGACGCTGTTCATGGAGAAGACCGTGCGGCCCTTCATGCACAGCGGTGGTTTCTATCTGGTGGTCGGCCTGTGCGTGCCGGTGTTGTTGACCGCAGTCCACGGGGGATCCGGGCGGCGCTGGGCGGCCACCACCACCGTGGCGATCTATTCGGTTTTCCTGCTCGCGTTGCTCTGGACGTTCCCGCTGGTATCGGCCCAGCCCAAGCTGGGGCCCGTCCTGGTGCCGACCTTCAACCTGGTGCCGCCCGAGTTTCCGCTGCTGTTGTTGCCGGCCGCCGTCGCGCTCGACGCGTGGCTCTGGCATCGGCGGTCCCGCCCCGGCGAGTTGACGGTGGTGGTCGCGGCGTTGCTCTTCCTGGGAATCTTCCTGGCTTGTCAGTGGCCGTTCGCGACGTTCCTCATGTCGCCGCCGGCGCGAAACTACTTCTGGGGCGCCAAGTACTTCGATTTCTGGCTGCCGCCCGAGGCGCTGTATCGGCGCTACCTGTTCGTGCCCCGGCCGGCTGGGGCGCTCGTGCGCGGGTTGGGGTCCGCGTTCATCGGAACCGCCCTGTCGATCGTGGCGGGCCGAGCGGTTGGGCGCTGGTTGGCGCGCCTGCGGCGATGAGCAGGGTCCGCGCTCGGGCGGCGGGCCGTCCGACTGGCTTGACGGTCGGCTTGGTGTTCCTCGCGGTACTGGGCTGGCCGACTGCGGCCGGGGCGCACGTCGGCAGCCCCGACGCCGTGCAGGATGGCCAGGCCGGTCCTTACCATCTGCTGGTCACCATTCGTCCGCCAGACGTCGTGCCCGGCATCGCACAGATTGCGGTGCGGACCTTCGATGACGACGTCACGGGCGTCTCGGTGGTGCCGCTGCCGCTGCGCGGGCCGGGCGTCGATTCGCCGCCGGTGGCCGACCACGCGCGGCCGAGCCCCGGCGACCCGCGCCTGTATGACAGCACGGTTTGGCTGATGCGGACCGGGGCCTGGCAGGTGCGCGTTACCGTCGACGGCGCGCGCGGCGCCGGCGCGCTGTCGATTCCGGTGCCGGCGCTGGCGCGCGCGGTGCGCCCGATGCCGGCGGTCTTGGTGGGCCTGCTGGTCGCGCTCCTGCTGTTGCTGGTGACGGGCTTCATCGCCATCGTCGGCGCCAGCTTGCGGGAGTCCGATCTGGCGCCGGGCACGCTGCCCGATCGGCGACGGCTCCGGCGGGGCCGCGCCGGGATGGCGGTGGCGGCGGCGATCCTGGCGCTAGGGATCTTGGGTGGTCGCGGCTGGTGGTCGGACCAGGCCCGCCTATACCGCAAGCTGCTCTACAAACCGATGCGCGTGGTCGCCACGCAGGCCTCGCCCGCCACGTTGACGCTGGCGCTCAGCGATCCGGGGTGGATGCGCTGGCGCGAGATCGATGATCTGGTTCCCGATCACGGCCACCTGATGCATCTGTTTTTGGTGCGGGCGCCCAACCTGGACGCCATCGCGCATCTGCACCCCCGACTGGTCGACACCGCGCGCTTCGATCAGGCGACGCCGCCGCTGCCGGCCGGCTCGTATCGTTTGTTCGGCGACATCGTGCACCGGACCGGTCTCGACGAAACGGTGAGCACCGAGGTGACGCTCGACGGGCCGCACACGCCCGGTCGGGATGGCGGGCGGCCGTCGGATTCGACCACGGTGGGTCTGACGGCGCGCTTCGATCCGGACGACGCCATGGCTTTGATACCCCGCGCCGCCAGCGTTGGGTCTCCGGTCTTTGCGTTCGCCGACGGGCGTGGCCAGCTGCGTTGGCTGGCGCCCCGCGCGCCGCGGGCGGGCGAGACGGTGGCCCTCGAGCTCGAGGCCGAAACCGCGGATGGCCGTCCAGGCCCGGGGATCCAGGCCTATATGGGGATGGCCGCGCACGCCATGATTGTGGCGCGCGATTTTTCGGTCTTCGCGCACATCCACCCGACCGGCTCGGTGCCGATGGCGGCGCTGGCGCTGGTCGAGGGGGCCGCGATGCTCCCGGATCATTCACACCACGCAATGACCTTCGCGCCGCGGGTGCGCATCCCCTGCGTTTTCCCCCACCCGGGGTCCTACCGGCTGTTCGTGCAGATCAAAGAAGACGGGCGCATCGAGACGGCGGCCTTCGATATCGAAGTGCTCGAAGCGCTCCCGGCGCCATAGGCGGGCCGAGCGGACCTCGATCGGACCCGCTTGGCTGCACCCACGCACGCGGCAGCGGTCAGCCGGCGATGGCCTTGAGGTCCGCCTTGAGCGCCGCCAGGTCGAAACCGGAGGGCGCCGGCTTTTTGCTCGCCCACAGCTCGGAGAGCAGCGCATAGGCCTCGTCGCAGTAAGCGTCCCAGAACGACCAGGTCATCTTCTTCTTTTGGCCCCAGGTGATGCACGTCAGGCCGTGGGCGTCGTAGGCCTCGATCACCACCGCGTGGCCACCCCACGATCCCGGCGCGCCGGTTCCGGTCGGTCCGCCCGGCGGCACCGACCAGATCGCTTGCTGCTGCGCCGAGACGGGCAACGCCAGGCCGATATACGCCCCGCCGAACAGCTCCACCGCCGCCTGCACGTGCAGATGGTTCTTGGGCTCGAGCGCCATGAAAGCGTCGATCTTGGTGCCGCCGATTCCGGTCTTCCGCCAATAGCGCAGGACGTTCAGCTCGACCGCGCCGCGATCGGTGTCGGGCTCACTCGGCTTGTAACCGCCGACCGCCTCGTACGCCGCGAGGACGGCCGGATCGGGGAAGGTCAGCTCCTTGGAGCCGGCGTTGGCGGTCCAGGCCTGCGTGATGTGGCCGGTGGCGGCGCAGGTGCAGTCACCCAGCTTGTCGTTCAGCATCATCCCCCAGTTGGCCGCCGCTTTGGTCGTCCAATCGCGCGCGGCTGGGATCTCCGGCAGCGTGAGGTAGTTCGCCATCTGCAGCGTTCGGGGATCGTGGTGGGCCGGCTGCTTGCCGAGCTTCTGGTTCGAATGGTTGACGGTCATGGGTCACCTCCGTGATGGGCGTGTTCCGCCGGTGCCCCCCCACCGCGCGCACACAGGACAACAGCTTTTGCGCCTATGCTAACGCCATCCGGGCCGAATCTTCCGCGACCGCGCTGTCGGTTTTTCGGACACTTCGGGTGTCGCTGACGATCGTTTTGGTGACAGACGGGATTCGGCCGCTGGGCCGGGCGCCACGGCGCGGGCCCAGAAATGTGACCCTCCCTCCGAGCCATCGTGGGCACCCACGGTGGATCGTGGCTCCGCAAGGTTTGCCGGAGACGATTTGCCCTCCCGAGCCACGACCGCCGCAATCGGCGCTAATCCCTTGCGGGGCACATTGCTTGCACTAGAGTTAGTTCATGTTGAGCGGGGTGAAAGTCTTCACGGCCACCAAGGCGAGGGATCGGGAGATGTTGGGAGATGCCGTCACGCGATGGCTGCAGGACAATCCAGGCCTGCGCGTCATCGACAAGACGATTACCCAGAGCTCGGACAGTCAGTTTCACTGCCTGACCATCGCGCTCTTCTACGAGCTGACCGCGCCCGGCAGCGGGTGATGCCTCAGGCGCGCGGCGCGCCCTGACGGCGCCGACGGAAGCTGGCCAGCGCGAAGAGCGCCGCCAGTAGGCCGAGACCGCCGCGGCCGGCGCCGCTCGCGTCGCACTGGCAGGCCACCTCGCCGCCCGCCTCGTGCGGTCCGACGTTGGTCGTGCTGCCGCCGCTGCCCGAGGTCGTCGTCTTACCGCCCGCGCCACCGGTATCGGCGGTGCCGGCCGATCCGCTGCTTCCCGCCGCGCCGCTGCTGCCCGAGCCGGTGGTGCCGGCCGCGCCGGAGACGCCACCCGTGCCGGTGGTGGTCTGTCCCGTGGAAGGCATGTCGCAGACGCCGTTGTGGCAACCGGCGCCGCCCGGGCAGACCGCACCGGTGCAGGCGTCGATGCAGGCGCCGGCCTGGCAGACTTGACCCGCGCCGCAGGTGATCACGTCGCAGCCGGTGTCGACGCAATGTCCGTCGTTGGTGCAAGTCTGGCCGCTGCCGCAGGGTTGGCAGGAGCAGACCGTCACGCAGGCGCCGTGATCGCAGACGGCGCCGCTACAGGTCACACCGGCGCAGGGATCGATGCAGACGCCGAGCTGGCACTCCTGGCCGAGGGGGCAGGTGACGCCGTCGCAGCCGCCCACGCAGGTTCCCGCGTGACAGATCTGGCCGATCTCGCAGTTCACGCCGACGCACTTCGGATCGACGCACAGGCCGTCCTGGCACTGCCAGCCGGGCTGACAGGCGAACTCCTCGGTGCCGCAGGCGCCGGTGCAGGTTCCTTGTATGCACACCTCGGTGCCGGGACAGAGGCCGGTGCCTTCGTCCACCTGGCCGTTGCAGTCGTTGTCGAGGTTGTCGCACTTCTCGGGCGTGGCCGTAACGGTAGGCTTGCAGACGATCGTCCCGCCGCCTTGGCACTGCGTGACGCCCAGTGCGCAGACGCCTTGCAGTCCCGTGTTGCACGGGACGCCGCCGCCGTTGCACGTGACGCCGGTGAACTTGAAGACCTTGTCGTTGAAGTCGCCGTCGTCGGGCCAGCTGGTGGCGTTGGCGCCTTCCCAATCTTCCCAGGCCATGTAGTACCCATTGGCCGTCACCGTCGATTGGTACGACAGCGCCATCTTCCAGTAGCCCGGCATGATGCAACCGGTGCAGTCGACGTTGCGCATGTACTCGGAGTAGTAGACGGGAACGTACCCGTTGCCGAGGTCCTTCATGAGCGCGAAGCCGATCAGCCCACCCGTATAGTTGAGATTGCTGCGGATGTCGGAGCTCGAAACGGTCGATCCGATCGCCAACGGCGGCGCGCCGATCGGGTAGAGAGTCGGCGTGGCGGTCGGGCTGGTCGGCACGTTGTACCAGTCGAGCCCTGCCTGGGCCTGCGACTGGCTGAGCACCAGGGTGGCTTGAAAATCACACAGGGGTAGGAAGACCGCAGGCGAGACCGCGGCGTCCGTCACCGCGTCGATGGTCTCACCTACCGAGTTGAAGTAGGCCTGCAGGGTAATTTCGGTGCTGCCCGGAACCGTCGCGGGCACGCTAATCCCGTTCGGCTCGACGACCTGCGCGGCGGCGCCGCGGCAGAGCAGCAGCGACAAAGAGACGGAAGCTAGGCGCACGGAAGAGGCGCTAAGGCCGGAAAAACGCATGGGGCGGCCCCTCCTTTTATGGAACGTAGGATCTCATCCGCACGCAGTCGCGTCAAGCGGACCAACGTCGACTCCGCGGAACCTTAGGCATAGGCCGCGCCGGTTTCATGGCCGACGCGCGGCTTACCTAACCGCCGGACCTACGGCGTGGCGTTTGCGGGTGGGTCATGTCCCTTCGGACGTACGACCCCCGCGGTTGGATCTAAAAGCCGAGTTGAATCTGCGGAAACAGGTCGACTTCGATTGCCCCGGCGGGGATGGGGTCTCCGGACGCGATGCGGGGCGCCAGCGTCACGACGAAGACGAAGGTTTGTTCGGCCTGGACGCTCTGTTCGATGAGCGTGCGCGCCGGCGAGCCGTCGGCGATCGTCAGGTGCAGCGGCGAAGTCACGGGCGTGGCGGCGGGAATCGGGGCGGTGCTGCCGACCGAGACGACGCCGGGATCGGTCTCCGACGTCGTGCCGGCCGGTCCGACGTAGATGTTCACGGTGGGGACCGCGAAGGTCAGCGAATCGACGGGGACCGTGTAGGCCAGGTCGGCCAGGCGCACCAGCGAGATCGTTCGCTGTGCCACCTTGGTGGTGAAGTTGTCGTCCTGGAGCACGTTGACGGGATAAACGACGCGCGCCGCCACCTGCGCGAAACAGAGATCGGAGCTGGCATCGCAGCCGGGTGTAACCGACACGGTGGCCGGTATCCCGGTGGCCGCCGGGACGTTGGTGTCGACGGTTTGGCCGTAGGTGCAGACGCTGGGGGCGCTCGGATCGCACGCCACCGACGGGATATTGCCGGCCGTGCTGCCGAAGTCGGCTTGGTAGGCCTCCGAGCTGAGGTCGACCGTCACGTCGAAGATGTTGCTGCTACAGCCGACCACCCACGGTGCGCTGGCCAGCAAGGCCGCGCAGACCATCTTGGTCCCCCTTGGCAGATATGAGCCACCCACGCACGAAAGGTAGTGACGGGTGGTGGGCTTCCAAGCTCATCCTAACGGGGTGGGTGTCATTTCGCTCGGTGTCCCGGGCCTCGCGCTGTTGACGGCGCTGGCGTTCGCCGCCGGCTGGATCAATTCGATCGCCGGGGGCGGCGGTCTCATCACGCTGCCGGCGCTGCTGGCGGCCGGACTACCGCCGTATCTGGCGCTCGGGACCAACAAGGGCCAGGCGGTGTTCGGCGCGGCGACGTCGGTGGTGTCCTACGGAAGGCGCGGCCAGATCGATGCCGATCGCGTCGTGTTGGGGTTCACGGCGGGCTTCGCGGGCGCGTGTCTCGGGGCGCGCGTCGTGCTGGCGGTTCCGGCGGCGCCGTTGCGGGTCGTCGTGATGGTGCTCCTGTTGATCTCGTCGGCCGCCATGCTGGCCCAGCGCAAGGTGGCGCCCACTGCGCGCCAGCTCGGACCACGCGCGGCGCGCACCTGGCTGCTGGTGATCGCCTTCGGTCTGGGCGCCTACGACGGCTTCTTCGGGCCCGGCGCCGGCTCGTTGTTGGTGATGGCGTTCGCCACCGTCTTCGGCGACACGCTGACGCGCGCCTCCGGCAACGCCAAGGTGGTCAACTTCGCCTCCAACCTGGCGGCGTTCCTCTCGTTCGCCTGGGGCCACA
>DASRLC010000355.1:0-2127 GCA_035648655.1 Polyangia bacterium | reverse complement strand
CCGTACCCCCGATTCCGCCGGTACCGCCGCTTCCGGTGGCTCCTCCGTCGATCGTGAGCACGCGCGGTGACCCACAGCCGAAGAAAAGGGCTGGTAGAGCAACAAAAAAGGCAAGGCGATTCTTCATCTTAGTTTTGTCCAGCCGCATGAGCCGCCATCATCTGGCAGTTAAGCTGCGGCGGCAAGCGGCCGCCGCCTGGCGTGCTGCCCCGATGTTCGGTCGACCCCTTTCAGGCCGTTCAGCAAAAACGCTGCTTTGAGGTTCAGCTCGGACCCTTCGGGCTCGCGAACCTCGGGCGGAAAAGGGCTGGCATGACGACTGTCGCCGAAGTCGACCGTCAGGTGAACAGCGACGACGCGATCGCGGCGCGCCTCTGGCCGAAGCTCGGGCCGAAGGTCCGGACGGCCTACCACCACGATCGCGACGCGTGGACCGCTATCGGGCGGGACGTCGACACGGGCAAACAGCCATCGGCCGAGACTTTGGCTGGGCGGCACAAGACGTTCGCAGGTTGGGCGCGGGCTTTGCGGGCCGTCTCCACCGCGCACAAGCACCGGCCTTCTGCGCGGCCGACCGTTACCGCCCCAGCGCCTGTCGCGATCGCAGCGGCGGCAATCGCGCCGCCGCCCGCAGCCGCTGAGACGCCAGCCCTGGCCGCAGTGAAGGGCTCGACTGGCTGCGCAGGCCAGCGTCGTAGCCGGAGGCTCGTCTGGCTGGCCTCATCGCGATTGCTGCCCGGAGGAAGCGGCCAGTGACCGTGCGGGGCCTCAACCGAGTCTTCCTGACGCCACCATGCCGAGACGGGAGCGATACCACTATCCGAGGCGCGGAAAAGCGCAGAGCCCTTTGCGGAACAGCAGGCCCACGGTTCTGCACGAGTGGGGCCAAGGTAGAGCCACACCTTGCCCGATCTCGGCAGGTATACGAATATGCTCAACGGTTCTATAGCGATGTTCAAAGCGGGTGATCTGATCGGGTCGTACCGGGTTCGGCGTCGGCTGGGTGCGGGCGGCATGGGGGAGGTGTTCCTGGCGGAGCACCGTCACATCGACCGGAAGGCCGCGATCAAGGTTCTGCGGCGCGAGCTTTCGACGAACGAAGACGTGGTGGCCCGGTTCTTTTCTGAGGCTCGGTCCGCTTCCCGGATCAAGCACCCCGGCATTGTCGAGATCATCGACTGCGAGATCGATCAGCGTGGTCTCGCCTATATCGTGATGGAGCTGCTCGATGGCGAAAGCCTCGCGCACTGTCTCGAACGTGTCGGTAGCCTGGACCGAGACACATCGCTTGGGATCGTGGGTCAGATCGCAAGCGCCCTTTCTGCCGCGCACCCGAAGGGGATCATTCATCGCGACCTCAAGCCCGACAACGTCTTCCTGGTATCAACACCCGACGCCGAGACGCCGATGGTCGTCAAGGTTCTCGATTTCGGCATTGCGAAGCTGGTCGCGCAGGAACCGGGAGAGAAGGGACGCACCCGGACCGGGAGCCTCCTCGGCACACCGCTCTACATGTCGCCCGAACAGTGCCGCGGCGCGGGCAAGGTTGATCACCGGACGGACATCTATTCCCTTGGTTGCATCCTCTTCGAGATGGTCGCCGGTCGCCCACCGTTCATCAGAGATGGTGCGGGCGAGCTGATCGCTGCGCATCTGTCGGAAGCGCCGCCTGACATCCTTTCGCTGGAGCCATCGCTACAACCAGATCTCGGTCATCTGGTGATGCGCATGTTGGCCAAGGATCCCGATGCGCGCCCTCAGACGATGCACGAAGTCGTAAAAGCCGTGGAGGCCGTCCTCGGCCTACCGGCAGCGCATTTCTCGAAAGCCATACATTCCCCCGAAGGATTTCCGCCGCCGGCGGACCCGGTTTTGCCGATCGATGCGGCGCCCGCGTATCCCGGCGGTCCCGAATCTCCGAGGATGGGGCTGGCGGTGGGAGGGACCCGCCTGCTGCCCGAGGAGACGTCCGTGAAGGTCACGACGTTCAGCAACACCGCTTCCGAACTCGCCGGCCGCGCAACCCTCCCGCGTGGTCGGCGCGTAGGATGGTTGGTCGCCGTCTTATTGGGAATCGCTGCGGTCGGCGTCTTCGTTTTCGTGCCACGCAAGCGGACGGTATCGGGG
>DASRLC010000354.1:0-13385 GCA_035648655.1 Polyangia bacterium | reverse complement strand
GACCGAGACCAACGCGATGTAGTGGGAACGGATCATTGCTTCTTCCTCTTATTGCTGCGTGATGAAGAACTCCACCCGCCGATTCTTCTCCCGTCCCGCCGCCGTCTTGTTGGTCTCTATGGGTTGATCGGGCCCGAAACCTTTGGCTTCCAGGCGCGAGGCATCGACCCCCAACCCCACTAGATGTTGCCGCACCGACTCGGCACGGCCCGCCGACAGCTGCATGTTGTGCGCATGGGTCCCGCGCGCGTCGGTGTGACCTTCGATGCGGACCGTCATGGTGGGCCGCGACTTGAGCACGCTCGCGATCTCGTCGAGCAGCGAGAAGCTGCGCGGCTGGATGGTGACCTTGTTGGTGTCGAAGAAGACCTTCTGTTTGAGCTCGATCTTCTCCTGGGTCACGACGATGTGCTCGAACTTCTTGGGGCAGCCGCCGTTGTCGGGCGGCCCGGGCTCGTTCGGGCACTTGTCGGCCACGTCGAGCACGCCGTCCTTGTCGTTGTCCGGATCGGGGCAACCGTCGGCGTCCTCGAACCCGTCCTTGTCCTCCGGCTGGTCCGGGCACTTGTCGGCCTTGTCGGGGATGCCGTCGGCGTCGTTGTCGGGATCCGGGCAGCCGTCGGCGTCCTCGAACCCGTCCTTGTCCTCCGGCTCGTTGGGGCACTTGTCGGCCACGTCCGGGACGCCGTCTTTGTCGTTATCGGGATCCGGGCAGCCGTCGGCGTCTTCGAACCCGTCCTTGTCCTCTGGTTGGTCCGGGCATTTGTCGACGTTGTCGAGGATGCCGTCGTGATCACGGTCGCCCGGGGCGGGCGGCGCGTTGCACTTGTCGCGCGGCGACATGCGATAGGCCTCGCGGGCGTTGCGGTCGGCCACCTGCATGTGGTCGCGCGCCCGGAAATAGTCGCCCTGATCCAGCTCGCGCTGGGCGAACTCGACGTTGGTCTCCGCCAGCGCCAGCTCACGCGGCGCGCACTTGTAGGCGCCGTTGTCGCGGGCCTCCTTGGCGATGCCGCGCACCTCGTGGACGTTGGACTCGAGCTGGGTCCCCGCGCACCCCCCCACGCCGAGCGCGGCCAGGAGCACCACACCGCGCACGATGGAGGTCGAAAGAATCTGGCGCATCACTCGCTGCCTGGGGTGGTCGGATTGCCGGCCGCCGCGGGATCGGGGCTCGGCGCGGCCGGCTCTTCGTTCTGGTTCTTGGGCTGGTAGGCGGGCGTCAGCGCCGGCTCCCTCGCCAGTCGGTCCACGGTGATGGCCCGCGCCCGCTTGGCGAGCTCCTCGGCCTTGCGCCCGTACTCGATGGCGTCTTCGTACTCGGCGTGCCCGGCCTCTTCGCGCGCCTTGTGCAGGTACGCCTCGGCGGCCGTGTACTCGTATGGCGCGTAGCGGTCCGCCTGCGCCAGCTTGGCCGCCGAGACCGCCGAAGCGGCCCGATTGCCAACTTGATTGATGTATTCGACCGGCCCGCAGCCACCAACGGTCACCACGGCCGCACACAGGCCCACCAATGAAAGCGATCGCGCCCGCCTACGCACAGCGGCGTCCTTCGCGGGAGGGTACGGTAACCCACGCGGGGTTCCCGTGACGGTGTGTCGGCGCAATGCGACCCGACGGTAGCAACTCGCCATCGGGCGGTCAATCACGCGCATGTCTTGCGCGGCGAGTTTATCCGCGATATGAGCAACCGTTATTTTTCCTCAACCGCACCCTACCCTTCTGGAGGTACCCCGGTGAAACAACTGATCGCCTATCTGCTCGATCACGCGATAATCGATTTTTCAGGCGATCTCACCCTGGCCATGGTGCGGGATTTCTTGCGTGAGGACGATAGCCCCGAAGGACGAAAGCTGCTCGGCAAGCTGGTCGAGGACCGCGGCGTGGACGACATGGTCGTCACCCTGGCGGACTGCCTGCAGGACTATCTGCGGACCGGCATCACCGACGACGTGGTTCGCGAGCAGATCCGTCTTTACAGCGAGAGCTGAGCGTTCTCTGCGCCTGGCGCGGGCAGCCCTGGCGGTGGCAGCCGGTGCGGCGGCGGGCTGCAGCTACCCGACGGACAGCACCCCATACCCCGGGGTCTGCACGCCGATGCTGGTGACCGAATCATCGCCCTCGGCCGAGAGCGCGGGTGCCCCGACCAACCTCGTGATCGGGATCGAGCTCTCGGACTACCCCGATCCCGACTCGGTTGGGCTCTCCAGCCTCGTGCTGACCACCGGCGTGTTCCGCGTGCCGGAGACTTACCACGTCGACCTGGCCAACAAGGCCGTGCTCATGACGCCGGTCGGTTTTCTGGACGGCGATCTCGGATACACCGTCACCATCCTGGACAGCCTGAGCTCGCTGGCCGACTGCAGCACCAAGCCCGCTCAGATTGCCTTCCAGACGGGGGATGGTCCGGTCGACAATCCGCCCGCCGCCGTCCCGACCTTTTCGGACCTGCAGCCGATCCTCGAAAGCCGATGCGCCGGAGGCTGCCACGCCGACAACAGCGGTGGCTGCCTCCCGTCTCCGATGTCCGACCTGTCGCTGTGCGCGGCGGAGGCGCGGCAGGCGCTCATCGATGTCCCCTCGATGGAGGTGAGCAGCCTCCTGCGGGTGGCGCCAGGCGACTCCGCCCGCAGCTATCTGCTCCGCAAGGTGCTGCCGGCGACCACCGGCGGTGGCCCGATCCCCGGCACGCTCGGGCAACGCGAGCCACCGGGCGATCCCCTCACCTCGGACGAGCTCGCGACCCTGACCGCCTGGATCGACGGGGGTGCCCTGCCGTGATGTCGGCGGATGTGGGAAACTGACGGTCGGATGGTCCGCTTTAACGTCATGTGGCGGAGCTGCCGATGAAACCGCCGGTGTCACCCCGGGGGCCAGCCGAAATGCCGCCCAAAGACGCCGGAGGTCCGCCCACCACCTTCGGCCGCTACCGCCTACTCGGACGGATCGGCGAAGGCGGCATGGCCGAAGTCTACCGAGCGCTCATGACCGGCCCCGAGGGGTTCGAGCGCGAGCTGGTCTTGAAGCGCATCCTGCCGCGCCTCTCGGGGACCGGCGACTTCAAGACCATGTTCATCCGAGAGGCCAAGATCTCGGCGCTGCTGCTGCACCCGAACATCGTGCAGATCTACGAGTTCGGCGAGGCCGACGGGGCCTACTTCATCGCCATGGAGAGCGTGCAGGGGGTGACCTTGCGCGAGGCGCTCACCACGCTGCGCCGCGAGCAGCGCGCGATGCCCTACCTGGTGGCGGCCGACATCGCGCGCCAGATCTGCATCGGCCTCGATTACGCGCACATGTTGCATGGGCCCGACGGCGCGGCGCTGGAGATCGTCCACCAGGACATCTCGCCGACCAACATCATGCTGGCCTACAACGGCACCGTGAAGATTCTCGACTTCGGGATCGCGCGCGCCGCCTCGTTCGCCGAGGAGGAGGCCAAAAAGGGGCTCATCAAAGGGAAGGTCAGCTACCTGTCGCCCGAGCAGATCCACGTCCGGCCGTTCGACTCGCGGGCCGACATCTTCGCGCTGGGCGTCGTGTTCCACGAGATGCTCACCGGACGGCGCCTCTTCCAGGCCAAAAACGACATTACGCGCATGCGACAGCTCTTGTCGCAGGTCGTATCGCCGCCGTCGGCGATGAACGCAGCCATCCCGCGCGAGCTGGATCGGATCGTCATGCGCTCGCTGGAGATGGATCCGGACGCGCGCTATCAAAGCACCGCCGACATGGCGAGCGATCTGGAACGGACGCTGATCGCCGCGCGCTACTCGAGCCGCGAGCTGTCGAAGCTGCTCCATGGGCTGTTCCTGCCCGACGAAGACCCGCTGGTGGTGGTCGACACTGGCGACGGGCAGACGGTCGCGCTCCCCTCCGGAACCGGCACCGGCACCCACACTGGGACCAGCTCCGGGTCCCGCACCGGCTCGGGTTCCCGCTCGACCTCGCATTCGAGCTCGGGATCCCGCCCCGCGACCGGTACGGGGACCCACAGCAGCGCCCTGGTCGAACCCGAGACGTCGTTGACCGATCCGATCCCCGAGGTCGCGGACATCGTGAAGCGGCGGGCAGACTCGGGCGCCCAGCGCCTCGAGCGGGTCCTGCGCGCCGAGCAGGGGCGGCTGGCGCGGGCCCGCTTCCGAGTGCGGGCGCGCGTCTTTGCGATCGCGGGCGGCATGTTGCTGCTGGTTGGTGCCGCGGTCTGGGCCGGCCGCCGCTACCTGCCGGCGCTGCTGGCCTCGCCCCCGGCGCCGCCGCCCGCACTGCCGGTGCCGCTGCCCAACCAGGCCCCGCCCACTCCGGTGGTCACCAAGCCGGCGCCGAAAAAACATCCAGGGGCGCATGCGGCGACGCATTCGTCGCGGAAAAAGGGGACCTCGCCCGCGGCCGCTTCCACCGGCGAGGCGACGCCGCCCGCGCCCTCCGGCGACGACTCAGCTTCCGGTCAACCGCAGTAACGCCAGATCGATCTTGGCGATCGCCGCGTCGAGGTCGGCCAGCCGGGCGCGATCTTTTTCGAGCACCTCGGCCGGCGCCCGGTGCAGGAAGTTCGGATCGCCGAGCTTCTTCTTGAGGTGGGCGCTGTCGCGATCGAGCTTGACGCGCTCCTTCTCGAGCTTGGCCCGCTCGGCTTGCCGATCGATCAACCCCTCGAGCGGGATCATCACCTCGACGTCGCCGGCCATGGTCATGGCGAGCTGGCTCAGCACGTACTCGCCCGAGAAGCTGGCGCCGGTGCGGCGAACACGCACCTCGCTGCACCGGGCGTGCTCGGCGATGATCCCCTTGTAGCCCTCGAGGATGGTCTTCTTGTAATCGTCGGTGACCGCCAGCATGACCTTGAGACGCGCCGTCGACGGGATGTTGCGCTCGGCCCGCAGCGCCCGCACCGCGACGATGATCTTCTGCACGAGCGCCATCGAGGCCTCCGAGGCGTCGTCGTGGAAGCGCACGTCGCGCACCGGGTATAGCGTGATCATGATGCTCTGCGGGGTCCCCGAGGCCTTGGGGAGCTGCTGCCAGATCTCTTCGGTCAGGAACGGCATGAAGGGGTGCAGCAGGCGCATGGCGGTCTCGAGCGCCGTCACCAGCGTCCCCTGAATCTTGTTGCGCGCTTCGGCGTCGTCGCCCGCGCGAGCGAAGCTGGCCTTGGCGAGCTCGATGTACCAGGCGCATAGCTCGTCCCACAGGAAGTGGTAGGCGGCCTGGGCGGCGTCGGCGATCCGGTACTCTTCCAGCGCGCCGTCCACCTCCTCGGCCACCCGCTGCACGCGCGAGAGGATCCAGCGCTCGGGGAGATCCAGCTCGGCGCCGTCGGGCCCGTCGGCGATCCGATCGGCGAAGCGATCGGCGTCGTAGCCGTCCAGGTTCATGAGCGCGAAGTGGGTGGCGTTCCAGATCTTGTTGGCGAAGCGGCGCGCGTCCTCGACGTTCGACATCGAGAACTTGATGTTCTTCCCCTGCGTGGCGTGGGTGGTGAGCCAGGCCAGCGCGAAGCGCAGCGAATCGGCGCCGTGCTTCTCGATCACCACCAGGGGATCGATGGTGTTCCCCTTGACCTTCGACATCTTCTCGCCCTTTTCGTCGGTCACCATCGTGTGCAGGTAGACGGTGCGGAAGGGGACCTTCTTCATGAAGTGCAGGCCCGCCATGAGCATGCGCGCCACCCAGAAGAAGAGGATGTCGTACCCGGTGTCGAGCAGGCTGGTCGGGTAGAAGGTCTTGAGCTCGCGCGTATCGCTCGGCCAGCCGAGCGACGCGAACGGCCAGAGCCAGGACGAGAACCAGGTGTCGAGCACGTCCTCGTCCTGCGTGAGCGTCTGGCCGCCGCATCTTCCGCAGGCGATCGGCGCGGTCCGCGCCACCGTCGGCTCGCTGCACTTGGCGCAATACCAGGCCGGGATGCGGTGGCCCCACCAGAGCTGACGCGAGATGCACCAGTCGCGGATGTTGTGCATCCAGTGGAAGAAGGTCTTGTTCCAGCTCTCGGGGACGAACTTGGTCTTCCCCTGCTCGACCGCCTCGATGGCGGGCCTCGCCAGCGGCTCCATCTTGACGAACCACTGCGTCGAGAGCATCGGCTCGACCACCGTCTCGCAGCGCTGGCAGTGACCGACCGCGTGGACGTGTGGCTTGCCGCCGCGCTCGAGCCCCAGCTCTTTGAGCTTGGCTTTGACCGCCTTGCGGGCCGCGAAGCGATCGAGCCCCGCGAACGGCCCCCCTTCGGCGTTGATGGCCCCCGTGAGGTCGAGGATCGAAAGCATCGGCAAGTTGTGGCGCTGGCCGGTCTCGAAGTCGTTGGGATCGTGGGCCGGCGTCACCTTGACCGCCCCGGTGCCGAACTTGGGATCGACCAGGATCGCGTCGGCGATGATCGGAAACTCGCGCTTGCCGAACGGGTGGCGCACCAGCTTGCCGATTTTATCTCTGTGCCGCGGATCGTCCGGGTGAACCGCCACGGCGGTGTCGCCCAGCATGGTTTCGGGCCGCGTCGTCGCGACCACCACCTCGCCCGAGCCGTCGGCCAGCGGATAGGCGAACTCGTAGAGCTCCCCCTGCGTCCCCTCGTCGTAGTCGACCTCCAGATCCGACAGCGCCGTGCGGCAGGAGGTGCACCAGTTGATGAGGCGGCGCGCGCGGTAGATGAGCCCCTCTTCGTGCAGGCGCACGAAGGCCTCGATGACGGCCGCCGAGTAGCCGGGATCCATCGTGAAGACGGTCCGCTCCCAGTCGAGCGAGCAGCCCAGCTTCTTGAGCTGGCCGAGGATGCGGTCGCCGGACCTCTGCCGCCAGTCCCACAACCGTTCTACAAAGGCCTCGCGCCCGATGTCGTGCCGGCTCTTCCCCTCCTTTTCGCGCAGCTCGCGCTCGACCACCAGCTGGGTCGCGATGCCGGCGTGATCGGTGCCGGGCAGCCACATGGCGTTGTAGGCCGCCATCCGGCGCCAGCGCGTGAAGATGTCCTCGATGGTGTCGCCCAGCGCGTGCCCGATGTGCAGCGAGCCGGTGACGTTGGCGGGCGGGATGACGATCGTGAAGGGCGCCTTGGGCGCGGCGGCGTCGGCGTGGAAGTAACCGCGCGCCATCCACTCGGCGTACCAGCGGGGTTCGATCTCGGCGGGCTCGTAGCTCTTGGGCAGGTCGGACATCTCGCGCGGTTTTAGCGCGAATCGGCGGCCCGTGTCGCGCGTGTTGCGCCCAGGCCCGCAACCGTCGCCGACACTGGCACGACGTTCGCAGCTTGACCGGGCGTGCGCCTGGTCTTCGATCGCGGAACGCTGCTGCTGGCCGATCTGCCGGCGGGCTTCCAGCCCGGCGCCATCTCGGGCGTTCTGTGGGATGCGCGGGTGGGCGCCTTCCGCGCGCCGGCGCGGCTAGCCTATGCGATCGCCTCCGAGCTGCGCCGCCGCGGCGTCCCGATCGAGGCCCAGCCGTGTCCGAGCCTCGCGCCGCCGGCCGGATTTCGGCCGTTCGAGCTGCGCCCATATCAAGAGGCAGCGCTGGCCGCCTGGCGCCAGGCCGGCCGGCGCGGCCAGGTGGTGCTACCCACCGGCAGCGGCAAGACGCGCATCGCGCTGGGCGCCATCGCCAGCACGCAGACCGCCTGCCTCTGTCTGGTGCCGACCCGGGTGTTGCTCGAACAATGGACCGCCGCGCTGGGGGCGATCTGGGACGGCCGCCCCGGCCAGTTCGGCGACGGCCTGCGCGTCCTTGGTCCGATCACCGTCGCGACCTTCGCCAGCGCCTATCGTCACATGCCGAGGCTGGGAGACAAGTTCGGCCTGCTGGTCGTCGACGAGGCGCACCACTTCGGTCACGGGACGCGCGACGAGGCCCTGGAGATGTCGATCGCGCCCTTGCGGCTCGGACTGACCGCCACGCCGCCGGCGCCCGGGCCGGCCGCCAAGCGGCTCGGCGCCCTGATCGGCCCGGTGGTGTTCGAACGGACGATCGGCGATCTGGCGGGCCGCTACCTGGCCCCGCTGGAACGAATCACCTGGTGGCTGGCGCTGGATCCCGACGAGCGGCGCGAGCACGACGCACTATGGGAGGTTTATCGGCAGGCGCGGCGCGCCTTCGAGGGAAATCACCTGGCCGGGAACTGGGAAGACTTCCTGCGCGAGGCCGCGCGAACCGACGAGGGGCGGCGGGGCATCGCGGCCTGGCGGCGGGCGCGGCAGATTCTGGCTTTTCCACGGCGCAAGCGCGAGGCGCTGGCGCTGCTGCTCGGCCGCCACCGGGCCCAGCGCACGCTGGTGTTCGTGGCCGACAACGAGACCGCCTATCGGGTCGCGCGCGAGCACCTGATCATGCCGCTCACCTGCGACATCGGGCGGGGCGAGCGGCAGCAGGTGTTGGCCCGTTTCCAGGCCGGCGCGCTGCGGGCCCTGGTCTCCGCGCAGGTCCTCAACGAAGGGTTGGACGTCCCGGACGCCGAGGTGGGGATCGTGGTCGCGGGCCGCCTGGGCGAGCGCGAGCACCTCCAACGCGTCGGCCGGTTGCTGCGACCGGGAGAAGGAAAACGCGCACTGGTCTACGAGCTGGTGGTCGAGCGGTCGAGCGAGGTGCGGCAATCCGAAAGGAGGTGGGAGAGCTTTGCTTTCCGAGCGCGATCTGCCGCTTAGGCTCATCGAGGAGCGGGCCTTCATCGACTTCCTGGGTCCGCAGGACGAGCCTTGGTTGCGCGTGCTGCTGGCGGAGATGGCGCGCTTCGAGGGGCGGCGCCGGCGCGAGCTGGCCGGGCGCCTGGCCGAGCCGCTCCCCTGCGAGGCGCCGTATTTCAAGCGCCGGGCCGCCACCCGCGCCCTGCTGCGCCTGTGGCGGCGCGAACGAGCTGGGACCCCGGCCGCGCCATTTATCTACGGCGCGGCAGGCGTTGACAATGCGGCGGGTGGCGACGGCGCGGCGGGTGACGACGGCGCAACGGAGGGCGACCCGTCGCGTGGAGGACGGATGCCGCGTCCGATCGAGCTGCGGGCCCAGCTTTTCGGCGAAGCGGCCGCGAGCGAAAGATCGGCGGGTTCGGTCCTCGAAGGGATCGCGGCGCGACTCGGTCTGTCACCCGGCGGCGTCATCGACGCGCTCTTCGCCGACCTCCCCGGCGAGCGGCCGGTGCGGGCGCCGCAGCCCGCGCCGACCCCCGCCGAGGCGGCGTTGCGGACCAACCTGGCGATCGCGCAGGCGGTGATGATGCGCGCCTCCCGCGTCGACCTGCAGGTCGAGGGCGGCGTACGGCCGATCGTCCGACTGGCCAAGCTGCGCGGACTACTCTGCACGATCGCCGACGTCGCCGAAGCGCCGCGCCCGGTCCTGGAGATCTCTGGCCCCTTCTCCCTCTTCCGACACACGCTGCTGTACGGCCGCGCGCTGGCCGAGCTCTTGCCGCACCTGGCCTGGTGCGCGCGCTTCGAGCTGCGCGCGGCCTGCACGCTGCGGGGGCGGCTGGTCACGGTGGCCATCGAGAGCGGCGATCCAATCTTCCCGGCCGCTCCACCCGCGCTCTTCGACAGCCGGCTCGAAGAGCGCTTCGCCCGCGACATGGCCCGCCTGGCCCCCGACTGGGATCTCCTGCGCGAGCCGGAGCCGGTGCGGGCGGGCGGCACGCTGATCTTCCCCGACTTCTTGCTGCGCCATCGCCTCCATCCCGAACGGCAAGCGCTGATCGAGATCGTCGGCTTCTGGACACCCGACTATCTGACCGCCAAGCTCGACAAGCTCCGCCAGGCCAATCTGTCCGCTTGCATCCTGTGTGTCGACGAAGACCGCGCCTGCGCCGCCGGCAATCTACCGGCCGGAATGTCGGTGGTCCCCTTCCGCCGCCGCGTCGACGCCGCGGCGGTCCTGCGCCAAGTGGAAAGCCTCACCGCCGGCGCCGGCTCGAAGGCAGCATGAGTATGCTGGTATGCAGCATGTTTCGCACCACCATCACCCTCCCCGAGGAGCTGGCCGTCATCCTCTTGCGCGAAGCGAGGCGCCGCGACAGCTCCGTCTCGGCCATCGTTCGCGATGCCGTCGGCTCGTTTCTCGGGCTCGACGACACGAAACCCCGCCAGCTGCCCTTCGCCGCCCTCGGGCGCAGCGGTCAGCGACATACCGCCCGGGACGCCGAGAAGATCCTGGCCAAGGAATGGGACCGTGCTGGTCGTCGTTGATACCGGCCCGCTCTATGCGGTCGTGGACGAGGACGACGCGGACCACGGGCGCTGTCGCGCCGTGCTCGAGGATCCCCGATACCGCTTGGTGGTCCCCGCCCTCGTCGTCGCCGAGGCGACCGACCTGGTGGGAAGACGGCTCGGCGCGACGATCGAGGCGCAGTTTCTTCGTGGAATGGAATCCATGGACATCGAAGCGCCGGCACCGAACGACTGGCGTCGAATCGCCGAGCTGGTGGAGCGTTACGCCGACTTCCCGCTCGGTGGCGCCGACGCCTCGGTGGTGGCGCTGGCCGAGCGACTGGGCGCGACCGGCATCGCCACCTTGGACGTTCGGCACTTCGGCGCCGTCCGACCGCGCCGCGGGAAGGCGTTTCACCTTCTGCCCTCCTGAGATCGAGGCGGGGGAAAAACCAACCTGCCCGCCAAGAAGTAGCGCGACGTCGCCGGGCGCGGACGCAACGCCCGCCAATCGCCCACCGATGCTAACTTATGGGCGTGCCCGTGCAGTTGCACCACCACTCGTTCAAGGACTATCTGACGGTCGAGCAGAGCAGCACCGTCAAGCACGAGTACTTGGCCGGTGGGATCTACGCGATGGCCGGAGGGTCCATCCTGCACGCGGCCCTCTCGGCATCGATTTTGGCGTCGCTGTATCGGCAGCTCAGCGGACGCTGCCGGGTCTACAGCTCCGATTTGAGGGTACGTGTGCTCGCCACGGGACTCGCCAGCTATCCCGACGTCACGGTGGTCTGCGGGGCTGCCGAGACCGATCCGGAGAGCGCCGAGACCGTCGTCAATCCAACGGCCATCGTCGAGGTTCTTTCTCCCGGCACGATCGACTACGATCTGGGTGAGAAATTCGAGCACTACCGGCAGATTCCCTCGCTGAAAACGGTGATCTACGTCTGGCAGGATCGCAGGCAGATCGAGGTTCGCCAACGACCGGCGGCCGGAGCCTGGCCAGCAGAAACGACCTCCGGTCCGCACGGCATCGCCCGACTGGAAGCGCTGCAATCCGAGATCGATCTGGACGCGCTGTACACCGAGGCCGGCGCATAGCCGAGCGCCAACGATCGCATCCGATAGTTGGCGTCAGCCGCCCAGCGCCTTTTCGGTCTGTTCTTTGCCGTCGAAGCGGAACAGCTTCTGCTTGCCCTCGACGGTGGTCACCAAATTCACCGGGCGGCGCCAGACGCGGCCCAGTGCGGCCAGCGTGGCGCGGGCGTGCTCCATCTGCAGATCGGTCCCTTCGTGGCGGTGGCGGATCAGCAGCTCCCCCCGGTTGTCGTGGTTGGCGTCCTCCACGAAGATGAACGGGTCGCCGAAGTTGGTCAGCGAGAAGAGCATCTTGTGTTTGATCTTCTCGAACTCGCGCGAGTCGATCTCGTAGTTGCCGGTGCGGTCGTTGAGCGAGAACGAGAAGAACTTGTTCCGCTCGCAGAAGTCGGCGGTGAAGTACTCGTCGATGAAGGTCACGTCGTTGTAGAGCTTGCGCACCTCGAAGATCTTCTTGCGACCGAGGCCCACCCGCTTGTCCCAGGTGCGGCGCGCGTCGAGGCTCTGGCACTCGTTCCACTCACGGCCGAAGCGCCCCTTGTCCCAGCGCTCTTCGACGTCACGCAGCAGCTCGATCCCGATCTTGTACGGGTTGAACTGGCCGGGCGCCGTCGCCAGCACGCTGGCGTTGTGGTCCGCGTAGTCGATGATCTCGGAGACCTTGACCGCCTTCTCGGTCATGATCTTGCTATGCCAGTAGGCGGCCCAGCCCTCGTTGAGGATCTTGGTCTGGCGCTGGGGCGCGAAGTAATAGGCTTCGTCGCGCACGATCTCCAGGATGTCGCGCTCCCAGGGATCGAGCGGCGCGTTCTGCAGTAGGAACAGCAGCACGTCGCGCTCGGGCTCGGGCGGGTTCTTCTTGGGGCGATCGCGCTCGCGCTCCATCTTGCGCCGTTGCTCGTCCAGGTACTCCGGCGGGTTGATGAACTTGTCCATGTAGGACTTGGCGCGGATGCGTGGGATCTCGGGCGTCTTCTCCTCGCGCTCCTTCTCCCGCTCGGGCGGCGCCCTGCGGGTAATGAAAGGTGACATCGGGTCGATCAGGTTCTCGAGGCACAGGCAGGCGTCGATGAAGCTCTCGACCTTCTCGACCCCCAGCCGCTCGATGTGGCGCCGCACCCGCGTCGCGTGGTTGGCCATCCCGTCAATCATCCGGCGGTTGGTCTTGGAGAAGAAGTAGTTGTTCTTGAAGAAGTCGACGTGCCCCAGCACGTGGGCGATGACCATCTTCTGATCGACCAGCGAGTTGCCTTCCAGCAGGTAGGCGTAGGCCGGGTTGTTGTTGATGACCATCTCGTAGATCTTCGAGAAGCCGTAGATGTGGCTCTTGGTCAGGTGCTCGAACTCCATGCCGAAGCGCCAGTGCGGGTAACGCACCGGGAAGCCGCCGAAGGCCGCCACCTCCTGCATCTGTTTGTAGTCGAGGATCTCGAACTCGACCTCCCAGAAGTCCAGCCCATAGGCGCGCCCGTAAGCCTCGATCTCGCGCTGGATGTCCGACAGGTAGGGTGGGAGCGAGGCCATGGCGGGTTACCTACTTACCTGTTTACCTATTTACCTATTTACCTTTGCCCAGGAAGTCGCGGATCGACTCCATGATGGCGTCCTTGCCCTTGATCTCGGAGACCACCAGGCTGTCGTCCTCGTCGAAGTGCTCGTTGAGGTCCTTGATGAACTGGCCGGAGCCGTAGGGGCTCTCGACCTGCCCGTAACAGAACAGGTTCACCTTGGGCAGGATCTGCGTCTTGAGGATGTCCACACACTGAACGGTGTCGTCGACCGACCAGTTGTCGCCGTCCGAGAAGTGAAACGGATAGATGTTCCACTCCGCCGGCGGAAAGTCGTCGTCGATCATCTTGGCGCACAGCTTGTACGCGCTCGAGATCATGGTGCCGCCCGACTCGCGGGTGCGGAAGAAGGTGTCGCGGTCGACCTCTTTGGCGACCGCGTCGTGGATGATGTAGCGCGACTCGAGCCCCTTGTACTGGCTGCGCAGCCAGGCATCGATCCAAAAGGATTCGATGCGCACGATCTCCTTCTGCTCGTCGCCCATCGAGCCGGAAACGTCCATCATGTAAACGATGACAGCGTTCGCGACTGGTTCGTGATCTTCCTTCCACGAACGGAAGCGTTTGTCTTCCTTTTGCGGCACGATGAACGGTCGTGCGGGGT
>DASRLC010000353.1:0-8717 GCA_035648655.1 Polyangia bacterium | reverse complement strand
GCGGATCCGGAGCGGAGGGTGTACCTGAGTCCGGCCAGCGCTTGGGAGATCTCTACCAAACATCGCATCGGCCGGCTTCCCGAGGCACGCGAGCTACTCGCTGACTTCCCGGGGATCCTCGCGCGGGCCGGATTCGAGGAGCTACCGATCGCCACGAAGCACGCCGTGTTGGCGGGAACTTTGCGTGGCACGCATCGGGATCCGTTCGATCGAATGCTCGTGGCGCAGGCGCTGTGCGAGAATATGGAAGTGGCCACCGCGGACGACGCCCTCGGGGCGCTCGGCGCACGGTGCCTGTGGTGACTGGTCCGGTGCCGCGGCGATCGAACCAGAGGTGCTGAGCGAGCTTGGCGCCGCCATCAATTCATCGCCGATGGGCGGCGGTCGGATGGCCTTCGGCGGGACCCCCGCTCCGGGACACCAGCGCGGCGCAGACCGCCCCGGCCGTCATCGATACGTTCCTGTCGCGCCCGGGTGGCGCGCTCCGACCGGCAACGCCTCTGCTATCGCTTCACCGAATGTCATCGGGCGGGACACCGTCGTCGTAGATGTTGACCGCATCGTAAAAATGCGACGCGCCGGTCGCGAGCAACACGAGGGCAGCCGTGAGGGTGACCAAGCCGCCCAGGACCAAGCCCGTACCTACGTCTCGTCGGGTCGTTGACGGTCTCCCGAGCGACGCACCGGTAAGGACCATGCCGAGTCCGGCGACATCCAGGACCAGGCCGGCGGTAGAGCGATGGATGTAGGTTCGAGCCTCGGATTCCGCCCGCGGATTGCTCGCGACCGCCTGATCGACGTCCCATATACCGAAGCTCTGAGAATCGCGGGTTAGCTTCAAGGCGCCACCAGATTCGATGAACGAGATTCGATGACTTGGCCGCGGCGTGTACGCACTGGCACAACCGAACGTCGCCAACACGACCAAAGCGAGGATGCGGCAAGCAGCAATCTTCGGGGCAGAGGTCACGGCGAGAGACTACATGAGAAGGTCAGACTACGTTCGTGACCGCGGGCACGTGCGAAGGCACGGCTGCGGTAAACGTCACGACCACCGCCGACGGCGTCAACCCGGCGGACGGCGACGCCCGTCGGAAGTGGACCCGGTTCTGTGGTCACGTGAGAACGCGTTGGTTTCTCATCGGGGCCACGTCACTTCGTCCGACAAAGTGCTTATGTTACGAGCGCGATGCGCCGTGAAACGATCCCGCCGAGTGAGAGATCGACAGAACGTCTTAGCGGCAGTGACCGTCGCGGTAGGAGGACGAAATGACCAGTAAAACCTTTTTGATTTCGGGTCTATTGGGTATGGCGACGATCACGCTCGGACCGACCGTGAAGGCCGAGCTTTCGCCACTGAAACAATCGGTACCTCCGAGCGCCGCCGACACTCTGGCGGGTCAATCTGCCACAGCAGAGATCGGGGGAGACTACGAAAAGGCGCTCCAGCTGGCCGACAAGGCGATTAAGTCCGACCCCAAGGAAGCGTGGAGCTATTACATGCGCGGCGCCGCGCTGGCGTCCCTGCGTCGGGTCGATGACGCGGTGGCGGCCTTTCGCCAATCGGAGCAGCTATTCCCCGCCGCTGACAGTTGGGGGAGATCCGTTGCAATTTGGGGTAATGCGAACGTGCTTCGCCAGGCGGGCCGCTGCCAGGACGCCTCTGTCGTTCTCGAACGATATGCTTCCTTCGTCGAGCCGATCGACAACGAAGCAGCGGCGTTTGCGCATAAAACCGAGCAGCAGTGCGTCCCGCCATCGGGAAGCTCGACGCCACGATAGCCGAAGGCATCCTCTGGAAGTCAGGGTGGACCGGGTTCTCGACCCTTCCGGAGAATCGCTTCCACGATCAGATATTGAAGACGAACGCGAGCAACACAAGGCCAGTACCAACGCCCGCGGTCCATGCCCCCCTCCCCTGGCGCTCACCCGCGCGCGAGCCCCTGAGGCGTCAGTATCACACGTTCGCCGGGACGGAACGGCGCGTAGCCCGCGTACGCGAACGTGCCGTAGGCCCCGTCATCGAAGTGTACGACGACCTGGTAGGTACGGTTTTCCGACGCCCCCTGGCTGGCGCTCGCGCCCACCGCGGCCCCGCCCGCGGCGCCGACCAGGGCGCCCGGTCCGCGGCCGCCGAACAGGAGCGCACCGATGACGGCGCCAGCCAACGCGCCGCCCGCGGGATTCCCTTCGGTACGCTGAACAATCTCCCGCACCGAATCTACCCGCCCACCTCGGTATTGGTAGCCGGGAGCGGAAGGATCGGTCCACGTCGTGGTCGAGGTCGAGGTCGCCATGCAGGCAGGCACCAGTGCCAATAACACGATGACCAGAGGCCGAAGGCTTGGGTTTTTGGTCGGGCTTCGCATGGGATTTCTCCTACTCGAACTCAACCTAAGCACTCGGCGTGTCAGGGCAAAGCTAGGCCGACGTGCGCCGAGCGTTCCTCGACGGCATCGAGGCACAGGGTACCCAGACTCTCAGGCGTTCCCCGGCGCAGCGGCGGCCCTTCGTGCGACGTGGCCGCGTTGTTCCGCCGCGAGGCTCAACACGATTATGCCGCTGAGGATGGCCGAGAAGAAACACCACGTAGACGTCAGCGTTTGCCGCTTAATGATGAACGTTGCCACCAACGCGCCCACGAGCACCACCCCCATCAACTTGGCCTTCTCCATGCTCGAGATGAAGAACGGCAGCACCGAGGCGGTGACGTACACCGGCAGGTAAAGCGCGAGTACGAGGGCGTTGCCCGATTCGGAGTAGTCGTATGCAAGGCTGTGGCTCTCGATCTTGGCCACCGGTTGTCCTTGGAAGAGCAGCCACCCGGCGTAGAGCGAGACACAAGCCCCCAGGGCGAGGATCACGCGGAGCGCCTTCTTGCGACGGGGCTGTCTCTCGATGGGAACCAGGCAGAGCGGCACCCAAGTGGGCCAGACCACAACCGCAAAGATCAGGAAGGCGTCGACGGCGGCATGATGAAGGCGCGAATCCTGGGACGGCATCGTCAGCCACACCATGCCCTCCGCAATTTGTTGGATGGCGAACAGGAGCGGAATGACTGCAAACAGCCGGTGAGAAGGAGGTTTGGTCCTGCCCACCGCCACCGCCCCGATCCCCGCCAGACCCGCGGCGACCGCGAAGCTACCCGTTGCGGAAAAGCACATGGAATCTCCCTGCCTGTTCGAGCGGAGGAGATGTTACCGGTGACGGGACGGACCGGTGGTCGGGCGCCGCCGCCGCGCGGGCCCGATCTACCCATCATAGACGACGATGCACGCCCGAGCCCGCCTTCATATGGGACGCATCAGCGTCTCCGGCCGTCTGGGCCCACCGAGACAATGGCCCGACACTTATCGACGCGGGCGAGAGGGTCGCTGCCAGCAGCCGCGCACAAATGTGGTCTTGGGGACCGCCTCCTGGCCGCGAAGGTACGAACCGTGGTCATGGGCACGGCGCGCCGCAGGTAGTGACGTCGCCGCTCGGACAAATGACCGGCGTACCCGCGGCACAGTCGACAATATTGCACCCTTCGGTGCCGGCGAGCGCCGCGGGGCAATGGACCACACAGGCGGCACCGGTGGCACAACTCGTGTGGCAGGGAGACGCCGAACAGGTGAACGTGCAGGTGCTGTTTGTTTCGCAGACGCATTGCCCGTCCGCGCACGTGCCCGAGCAGCTGCTGTTCGGTTCGCACGTCACATGGCACGGGGGCGTCTGGCAGGCGAAGTCGCACGAGCTTCCGCTGCCACAGGTGCACGTCCCGTTCGCGCACACCGCCTGGCAGCTGCTGTTGTTGCCGTTGCAGGTCGCGTGGCAGGGCGGCGCGGTGCAGACGAACCGACAGTCGTCGCCCGTTGGGCAGGTGCAGGTTCCGTTGCTACAGCCCCCGACGACCGGGCTGCAGGCGGCCGCCAGCATGAGCGCCAGGGCGGCGAAGAGACCCGCTCCTGCGCGCATGCTCATCGAGAGAGAAATCATCCCTTCGCGCACCAGAATCCTGGTCGCGGTTCGTAGGTCCTGTGCGTTCTCCGATTCCACGCGGACCACCTCCTCACGGGTAGAACGGCCGGGCTACCAAGAAACGGTTTGGCCCAAGTAGTCGAGATATTGCAGACCACGCTTGCCTCTCTGAGCGTTCACCGTGCCGACGAGATTCGGAATGCTCTGCTCGATGCTCAAACGCGCGTTGGGGCCGCCCATGTCCGTCCGAACCCAACCCGGGGCCAGCAGCAGCATGGCCCTGGCGTCTCCGGCATGGCGTGCCGCGAAGCTGCGCATGAGGGTGTTCAGCGCCGCCTTGCTCGCCCGGTACACCTCGTAACCCCCGTTCAAGTTGTTGGCGACGCTCCCCTGTCCCGAAGACATCACTGCGACGGTGCCCGTCGGTAGTACGAGCGACTGTAGAGCCTCCACGACCCGCATCGGGCTGAGCGCGTTGGTGACCATCACCCGCACGAATTCGTCCGTGGAGACGTCGGCGATCGTCTCTCGATCGTCGTTTTTCACCCCCGCGTTGACAAACAGCAGGTCGAATGCCCTCGACCCCAGCCTTGCACGCAGCGCGGTGACCTGCGCAGGCTCGTTGATGTCCACAGTCTCGACCTCGAGGCGGCCGTGGGACGACTCGGCGAGCCTCCGTAGCTGCGTGCCCGAGTCGCGCCGGGCCGTGGCGACGACCCGCCAGCCGAGCTCGAGGTACTTCTCGGCTATGGCGTAGCCGAGGCCCCGCGATGCGCCGATCAAGAGGATGTGCTCTTCACGTGAGGTACCGTCGGCAGCGATCATGTCCGGATCCTAGCTTCGTCATCGCGCCGCGGGAAGTGGCGGCAGACGCAACTCGATCATGCATGCGACACACCCAGTTTCAACATCAGCGCGACACCCGACTGTTCACCACACCGACCGGTTGCTGGAGGCAGAGACGTAAAAGACGGGAACGCTTTTTTGCAATGCCGGTTCCGGTTACGCTTCCGGGTGGGGCGCCATGGTTGATCTGTTACCTGGGAAAGAGCTGCCCGCGCACCGAGGGTCGCGGGCAAGCGCGATTGCGCTCGGCCTCGCCGTCGCCACGCTCGCGGCCTGCGGGGCGGGCACACCGGTCACCCGCGGCTTCGACTCCCGCGAGGTGCTGCAGATTCGCGACATGAGCTTCAGCTTCACCGGGTGGGACATCAACACCATCGACTATTCGACGTCGGACGATGGCGGCTACACGCCCGGCACCATCCAGATCGGGCCGGTGCCGCCCCCCGTCCAGGTTCTCCCGGACGCCGGCGTCGTCGCGGACGCCGGTGTCGTCGTCGGCAACCTCTACACCTGTGAGCCCATGTTCGACTCGCAAGCCAGTCTCTGGACCGTGAACATCACCGACGTGCAGACAGGCCAGGAGACGACCGTCGGCGACTTCGCCCAGCTCGTGCAATGTCCGTATGACGATTCGACCCTGACCATCCTGCGGGCGGACGCGAGCGGGGCGCTCGACCTGTGGAGCGGGCCCTTCGACGCTCTCCAACAGATCCCGCTGCCGGTGACGGTCGATCAATCTGTCGGCGTCAGCGGCAGCTCGTACAGCGGCATCACCGATTCGTCCGTCGTCGTGCTGGCGTCCTTGCCGGCGCAGCCGGATGCGATCGGGCTCTTCTCGATCGATCTCACCACCTTTGTGGTCACGCCGCTGATCCCGCCCGCGCTCGGCACGGCGGCCTGGGCCACCGGCGCCACCGCCACGACCGGCGCCCTGTCGTCTTCCAGCCTCTGGCTACCGCCCAATCCCTACCGGGCGCTGGTGTCGCCGATCGGGTCCCAATACGCCTACGAACGGGCGATGGCCGACGGCTCCACGATCATGTTCGCGGGAGCTTTTCCCTCGGGATCGGCCAGCGAGCTGGCCTTGTTCGAGGTCGCCCAACCGTCGAGCGTCAGCGTGTCGCAATGGGGGGACCAGGCGATCTGGCAGTATCAGGACACACGAGGTCTCTTTCTGTACATCTGGGACGGTGACCACCAGCAATTCCTATCGTGTCCGTTGCCGGCTTCGATCGGCCCGCTGGGCTCTTCCACAACCGACGGCACCAAGATGCTGCTCGGCGCGATGCCGCCCTCGGACTTCGACGATTCCGGCGGATCGAATTCGCCGCTTGTCTTGATCTCGTTCCCGACGGCTTCCCAAAGCGACGCCGGCGCCGGGACCTGTACACTTCTGGCGTCCGCGAACGTCGCCTATGCGGGATTCTCCGTCGACGAAAGTCAGGTCTTCTGGATGGTTCGGCCCGCGACCGGCGACGCCTCGCTCTGGACCGCGGCGGCCGACGGGAGCGGCGCGCGGATGATCGGGAGCGGCACCATCACCCAACCGCACTACGCGGTGGGGACGGAGCTGGAATTCGAGCTGGACGGAGATCTGGTATGGGTCGACACGACCGACAGCTCCAACCAGCTGCACTACGTTGCCGAGCAGGTCTTCGGGTCGGCGATCGACGTCAAAGGTTCCTGGGTCGTCATCGGATACGACTTCAGCACCCAGGACGGGACCGGTCTTCTGGGTGTCGTCAACCGCGACACGGGAGCGAAGCGGCTCATCTCTCCGGAGGTGTCGCAGTTCGAGTTTGGCGCCGGCATGTTTGCCTATCTGGTCCGGGGCCGTAACCCGTCCTCCCAAGACGGCGTTTGGGTGGCGACGATCAACCCGGGTGACCTGCCGTGACCGCGCACGCGCAGGTCTGGCTCCTTTCCGCGCTGGCGGCGATGGCCGCCGCGCTGTCCGCGTGCGGCGCGGGCACGCCGGTCGCGCGCGGTTTCGGCTCACAAGAGGTGTTGCCCATTCGCGACTCGACGTTCGTGTTTTACGAGTCCAGTCCCCAGACCATCGAGTATGGGACGTACGCGGACGGCGGCTATCAGAGCGCCACCATCGACCTCATCGCGAACGGGGACGCGGGGCAGCCGGCTGCCGATGCCGATGCCGATGCCGGTCTGGAGATCGACGTGTGCGACCAGGCCTTCGGCATGACCAACCAGACCTTGGTCATCACCGACCCGCAGACGGGCCAGCAAATCAGCATCGACGATGTCTTCCAGGTTCTGGAATGTTCGGGCGACGGCCCGACCCTGACCCTCCTGCGGGTGGACGCGAGCGGCGCCTCGACCCTCTGGAGCGGCCCCGCGGGTGCTCTTCGGGAGATACCGTTGTCCGTGACGATTGCTCAGTTTCTCTACGTGACCAACGACAAGGGCGATGCAGCCGCCGTCGTTCTCGGGACGCCGTCGGCGGAACCGGATGCGGTGGGGCTCTTCTCGATCGATCTCGGAACCTTCGCCGTCACCACGCTGATCCCGCCCACGCTGGGCACCGCGGCCTGGGCCAACGGTGCCACCGCCACGGCCGCCCCCCTGGCGTCCGCGAGCCTGCTCCTGCCTTCGGGATTGGACCAGGAAGAAACCGTATCTCGGGTCGGAAGCCAGCAATACAGCTACGCACGCGCGATGAGCGACGGCTCGGCGATCATGTTTACGGGAATCTTTCCGTCCGGACCGGCCAGCGAGCTGGCTCTATTCGAAATCTCCCCGTCCGCGACCGTCAGCGCCGGCGTTGAAGGCATCTTCAGCGGGGCATCGGAGGCCACTTGGGCCTGGCAGCTCGACGACAGCGCCGCGCAGCAATTCTCTCTCGTTGTCTGGGACAACGGCCACCAACAATTGATTCCTTGTCCATTGACGGCCTCGATCGCTGAGACCGGCGTCTCCTCGCCCGACGGGACGAAGATCTTGTACGGGGCGTCTTCGCTCCTCGAAGCGCCGGTCCCGTCATCCGGCCAGCTGGCCTTGGTCTCGTTGCCGACGGGCACCTCGGCAAGTGCCGGCGCTTGTACGATCCTGGCGCCCGCCGACGTGATCGAGGCCGGATTCTCGACCGACAGCAGCGCGGTCTTCTGGCGGATCAAGACCGAGGTCGGCCTAAACTCCACCCTCTGGACCGCGGCGGCCGACGGCACCGGCGCGCGGGTGGTCGGCACGGGTGCGATCACCCAGCCGCGCTACGTGTCGGGGACGCAGCTGGAATTCGAGCTCGGCAACGCTCTGGTCTGGGTCGACACGACCGACACCCAAAACCACGTCCACACCATCGTCGAACAGATCTTCGGCACGGCGATCGACCTGCAAGGACCCTGGATCGTGATCGGCTACGACTACAGCAGCCAGGACGCCACCGGCACGCTGGGGCTCGTCAACCGCGGTGGGGGCCCGAAGCGGCTCATCTCGACGGAGGTATCGCTCTACGAAGAGATCGCCGTGGCCAGCGGTCGTACCGCGATCTTCAACGATCCCCCGCCAGACAGTGGCCTGCCGACGGTGCAGCAGATCGCGTATCTGTTCCGCGGGCGCAACCCGTCGCCCCAGGACGGCGTGTGGGTGGCGACGATCAATCAGGCCGATCTTCAGTGAGAACGGGCGCGCTTTGGCTCGCCCCCGTTCTGCTGGTCGCCGTCGTTGGAGCGCGGGCCGAGGCCGCCCCGGACGGCGGCGCGGACGCCAGCGCGGATCTATCCGGGGCCGACGCAGCGCCCGGCGGCCTCGACGGCGCGGCCGACGCCGGCGACGCTTCGCCGCCCACGGCGGCGCCCGAAAACCAACCACCGCTCCCGCCCGGGATAGCGCTCCGCGGTCGCGTGGTCGAGCGCGGGAGCAAACGTCCGCTCGCCGGCGCGTCGATCAAGGTG
>DASRLC010000352.1:0-20880 GCA_035648655.1 Polyangia bacterium | reverse complement strand
GAACAGCACCCCGACCTCCAGCTCCACCGCCTCGAACGGCTCGGCGCGGACGCGCTGGCCGGCCTGGGCAGTCAGCGCGACCAGATAGCCCTCGGGCGTCCAGCGGAACACCCGGAGCGTCAGTAGCTGTGGGTCGGCGATCCAGTAGTGGGGAACGCCGCAGCGGCGGTAGGTCTCGAATTTCGTAACCTGATCGTCCCGGGCGTTCGAGGGCGACAGGATCTCGCAGATCCAGTCGGGGCGCAGGCGGATCGGCGTTCCAGTCGGGCGCTCGGGGGAGCGCTCGCGGCGCCACCCCACCACGTCGGGGCGGTAGATCTCGTGCATCTCGAATTCGATCTCGACCTCGGTCTCGAACCACCAGCCACCGGGGAACCGACCGCCGGGCGGGCGTGAGAAGTGACCGAAAAGGCTTCCCGTGACGGCGGCCTGGGTGGCTCCGCGCTCGCCCGTTGGTGCCGCCTTCTGCACGAGCTCGCCAGCGATCACCTGGTGAAACCGCGTCGCCTCCGGCAGCGCGAGCAGATCGGTGACGGTGGCGAGCGGATGGGCGCGAGCAGGCCTGGACATTCTTTGACTTTACGGGCCCCGCCGGGTGCGCCCACGAGGACACCTTCAAGGTGCCTCAAGGATATCCATGCAGCCCGGCGAATACAAAGGCGCCGCCAATTCGGCTACGGCGCGACCCCCGCAGGCACAGTGAAGGTCATCTATGATGTCGGATGTGATTGCCGGTGATAGGAACACGATGAGAAGTCGAAGCGCCGTGGGTCTGCGAGCTCTTTTCGGCGCCGCGCTGGCCGCCCTGATTCCCGCGGGCTGCGGCAGCAGCGGGGGCGCAAAACGCGACGGCGGTGGCACCGACGTCGGCACGCTTCCCGGCGGCGACGCCGCCACCGGCGGGCCGATCGTGGCGACCGCCGGCACCTGGACCTGGATCCCGTTTCCGGACGCGGTCTGCGCCGACGGCTCGACCACCGGCATCGGCGTGAACTTGGGCGCCGCGGGCGCGCGCCCGCTCATCTACCTCGAGGGCGGCGGCGCCTGCTGGAGCGAGGAGACTTGCTACACCGAGATGACCGCGGCCAACTTCGTCAGCGGGTACTCGGCCGCCACCTTCGCGCTCGAGTCGGGCCCAACCGGCGCGCTGGCGACGCCGGGGAGCTTCTTCGACCGCAGCGCCACGGCCAACCCGTTCAAGGATTATAGCTTCGTCTACGTCCCCTACTGCACCGGCGACGCGCACGCCGGCAACAACGTGGTCCGGTACGGCACCCACACCGCGCACCACGTCGGCTTCAAGAACTTCGCCGCCTATTTGAATCGGTTGGTCCCAACCTTCTCCGGCGCCGATCGCGTGATCCTGGCCGGCAGCAGCGCCGGCGGCTACGGCGCCCTCTTCAACTGGTGGCAAGCACAGCAGGCCTTCGGGTCGGTGCGCGTCGACATGGTCGACGACTCCGGCACCCTGATGCCCCCCGACGTCGACAGCGAAGGCAGCGGCTTCGAAGCCCTGGAGCGCGTGCAATGGAACCTGGCCGCGACGTTGCCGTCCGCGTGCGCGTCGTGCGCGACGGATCTGAGCTCGATCTTCGGGTACTACGCGCAGGCGTTGCCGAACAACCACGCCGCACTGCTGTCGTACACCCAGGACTCGGTGATTCCGATCTTCTACGGGATCACGACCGCCGAGTTCACGACCGGGTTGACCGAGCTGGTCTCGAAGGAGATCACGCCCAACGCCGGGTTTCGATCGTTCCTAGACAACGCGGCGGGGCACGAGCTGTGGGCCATGCCGGCACTGGCGAGCGCGGGGGTGACGGTCGAGACGTTCGTGACGCAGATGGTGACGGACGATGCGGGGTGGATGAGCGTCGGGCCGTAGGGAAAGCGCTTGTAGCGGCCGAGTAACTGCAACAGCGCGGTCCATCCTATCCGTCCTTTTTCTCGCTACGCGCGACAGGATTCTCCCAAATCGGATCGCGCCATCACGGATAGATGGCCGCCGCCCCATGTTCGTCATCCGCATTTTGCAAGACCGCCGCGCGACACGGCCGGAGCTGGCTTTGGTGTAGATGTGGGCTCAGAGCCGACGCCGACGAGTGGACTATCCCCATCAATCGGGCTTCTTCGGCGATTTCCCAGTTCGACTCCGAATTCGACCGATCTGCGCCTTCCCGTCGTTTGCAAGGCGCGCAATCGTCTCAATGCATCGTCCTCCGAGGCTAACGAAGGTCGTCCGCCACTTGTTCAGCTTCTTCCCTTTTCCGTCGAGGAGCTCCACCGTAGCATCGAGACGTCCGTCATCTGCAACACCAACACCCTGACCATGAATTCGAAGCTGATCAGTTGTGTCGATCCCGGTCGCATCCAAAATAACTCCATCGGGTTTCACCTCGACGCGCGTAACGTCGAAGACGGTGGTGATCGTTCGAACTCGGCCGACAGACATCACGAGAAGTGAGTCTCTTGGCCTCGCTGCAATCTCTAAGCGAAAGACCCGAACGTCATCGGTACCAATCGCCTCCCACGTCCCCACAATGGTCTCGTCGGTCAGGGCGGGCGCTGCCCTTACAACCAGCGTTGGCCCCAAAGTCAAGGCCATAACAAAGAGACAGAGCAATGATCTCATTTTCACCTCAGCGAATTGGCACATCAGGAAGAAGTACGGTGCCCGGAATGCGTGTTTGCGCCAGCGACGAGGGAAGGACTGGACCAAGACTCATTATGTAACTTCCGGCTGATTGTACACGTACAGCAGTTCCTGTGGCGTAGCCAGATAGATCGGCGCCATCACTGTGCGCGCAGCAACTAGCGGTCGGGGCCGTAAAGCTCAGCGGGTTGTTCAGGACATAGCTGTACCGGTTGTAGTCCTGTAGATCGTTCGGCGTCTGAACGCTTGAATCGGGCGACAAAAAGCGTCCGATCATCGGGTCGTAGACGCGACCGTTCATGTTCACCAATCCGACCTCGGGGATGGTTTCATGCCCGGTGAACTCGCGGTGTCCGACCTGCAGATTGAACGACGCCGGATCCGCCGGACTTCCATCTGGAGCTCGTCTCGCGCCCCACGGATCGTAGCTGAGAACGCCGGAGTCCGACCCGCTGGTATTTCCGACGTGGCCCTCCTCGTCGCTGATCGCGCCGGTCGATCCGAGATGGTCAAAGTTGAAATACCGATGCGAGGTCACGTTTCCATCGCCCGCCATCTCCACCACCGCGAACGCGCTACCGCCGTGTGCGCGGCGCGACCGAAGATCCAGTTCTGATCGGAATTGCACTACGTCGGTCAACAGTGATTTTTGCCCCAGCACCCGCGCGGCCCTTGCGATCGGATCGACGACCTCTTGCAACACCCACTTCGCATCACCGCCACCGAAGGAGATGGACGCTCGTCTCACCCGCGGTTGTCATGGCGGTCGGTTTCTGGTTCACTCCCCGGCATGCGGAATCTAGGATCTCTTGGGATCGTTACCATCGCGGCCGCCGCTGTCCTCGGGGCAGTGAACGGCTGTAGCAGCTCGGCCGCGAAGCCGAGCGACGGCGGCGCCTCCGACGGTCCGGTGGCGCTGGCGGTGACCCACCCGAACCCGCTCATCTCGACGGCCGGGCACGTCTATCCGGCGACCGCCGGCAATCTGATCGAAGGCAACTACCATGTCGGAAACTGGGACGTCGGCACGACCTTCCCGTCGTCGGCGGCGATCAAGCTGACGCCCGGACCAACCCGGCTGCTCCTGAGCTGGGACGACGGCGGCACCTACAACTACCAGGACCCGACCACCACCACGGTCTACGGCTTCCCGGGCGCCTACACCATCGAGACCTCGGCCAACTCGACGACCGGCACCGATGGCGACTGGAACAACGTGGTCACGGTCACCGGCAATCAGGTCCGCACGCGCGCGCACTCGTTCGACTTCACCGGCATGACCTGGGTGCGGATGACCATCACCGCGGCGCCGCCCAACGAGAGCAGCAACGGCGTGGAGCTCGGTCAGATCGACGTCCACGACATCTCGGCCACCGGGACCGGCCTGCCGGACGACACCTGGTTCTTCATGGGCGACAGCATCACCGCCTTCGCCTACGACCGCTCGGCCGCCCACCAGCCCAGCTTCGCGGCGTCCATCCACGCCGCCTTCCCATCGTACTTCCCGGCCATGATCAACGGCGGCATTGGCGGCGAGACGTCGAGCGACGGCCTGGCCCGGCTGGCGGCCGACCTGTTGCTCAACCCCGATTACCGGTTCTTCCTGCTCGGCTACGGCACCAACGACGCCGCCGGCGATCAAGTCCCGGTCGCGACGTTCCAGAGCAACCTGCAGTCGATGATCGACATGGTGAAGGCCGCCGGGCGCATCCCGATCATGCCGCACATCCCCTACTCGGGCGACGGCAACCACGACGACATCCCGACCTACAACGCCGCCATCGACGCGCTGACCGCCTCGAACGGACTGCCGACCGGCCCCGATTTCTATACTTACTTCATGACCAACGCGGCGACCGCCTTCACCTGCGGCTGCAGCGGTGGGCGGACCACCGACAACCTGCACCCCAACGACGTGGGCCTGCAGGAGATGAATACGCTGTGGGCGACCGCGCCGGCGATCACCGCGCTCTATCATTGAGAACCGCGAGAACCGCAGGAACGATGTCGCGCGGAAGATTTCCAGCGGCCCTGACCGCGTTGGCGCTGGCGGCGCTGGCCGGCTGCGGCGGCGATCCCAACGAGAACAGCACCCTGGCCGCGGGGCCGATGTATCCGCTGCCGCCCGCCGCCAAGCCGGTGGCCAGCTACCCGACCGGAATCCACGCCGTGGGCAATCAGCTGCAGGACGGCATTGGGCAGACCATCGTCCTGCACGGCGCCAACCGGTCGGGCACCGAGTACAAGTGCGTGCAAACGTCGACGTCGATCTTCGACGGGCCTTTCGACGAGCCTTCGGTGGCGGCGATCGCCGCTTGGAAGCTGAACGCGGTTCGCGTCCCGCTCAATGAATCGTGCTGGCTGGGGACCGGTGGCGTGGCGGCCAGCACCTCGGGCACGGCCTACCAGGACGCCATCGTCGCGTACGTCGCGTTGCTGCACAAATACGGTCTGGTCCCAATCGTCGAGCTGCACTGGGTGGCGCCAGGGGCCATGCTGGCGACACGGCAGCAGCCGATGCCCGACGCCGACAACGCGCCCGCCTTCTGGACCTCGGTGGCGACGACCTTCGGAGGCGACACGGGCGTGGTCTTCGAGCCTTACAACGAGCCCTACCCCGACTCCAACCACGACAGCGACGCCGGCTGGACCTGCTGGCGCGACGGCTGCACCGCCAATCTGGGCGTCGCCACGGGCGCGACGCCGATGACCTACCTGGCCGCCGGCATGCAGTCGCTGGTTACCGCCATCCGGACCGCCGGCGCCCCCAACCTGATTCTGCTCGGCGGTCTCGAGTACTCGAACGCGCTTTCGCAGTGGCTGGCCTACGAACCGACCGATCCGATGGGCAATCTGGGCGCCGCCTGGCACGTCTACAGCAACAACGCCTGCATGTCGGTGGATTGCTACGGCATGGCGCCGGCCACGGTCGCCGCGGCGGTGCCGCTGGTGGCCACCGAGATCGGCGAGAGCGACTGCCAGGGCACGTTCATCACGCCGCTCATGCAGTTTTTGGACACCAACGCTTCGGGCTACCTGGCCTGGTCGTGGAACGCCTTCGGCCCCTGTGTGCCGACGGCGCCCACGGGTGCCTCGCACGGATCGCCCTGGTCGTTGGTGGCCAGTTACGATACGGCCGAACCCAACAGCGTCTTCGCCAACACGTTCTATACCCACGTGACGGGGCTCTAGTCGCCCGAGCCCCCGGCCGCCGGGGCCGCGGTGGTCGATCAGCCGCCGGTGCTGGCGCCGTCGGTCGCGCCACCGTCCGTGCCACCGTCGCAGCTAGACCCGGCGTCGACCCCGACCGGCGCGCAAGAATTGACGGCGCTGAGGGTGAGCGTGGCCTCGGTCCGCTTTTGTGGGATGACCTGGGCGGTCGTGCTGCCGGTCGCCAGCAGCGCGCCGGTGTCGTTGTCGACGCCATCGGCCCGAACGATCGCCGGCCCGGACAGATAGTCGGGATCGACGCTGACCGGGAACTGGGCCGGCAAATTGATCGGCGGCAGACCGCCGTCGAACGACCCGGGGTAGAGCGACACCAAGCTGGAAGAGACGTGAATGCTCGGGTCGGCCGCGCTCGAGAGCGTCAACGTCAACTGCGTGAAGAGCGGAACGTTGTTGCCGGCCTCGACGGTGGTGAGAACCACCGTCGGATCCTTGCAGCCGGCGAGGCCGAAGCCCGCCGCGGCCCCGACCACCAGCGCCCAAATGGTGCGCCGGCAGGTCCCGCGCGACCACCGCCTACGAACGATCATCGCGACAACCCATATCACGGCGCGCCGAAGCCGGCTGTGACGCCCGCCGCGCCCTGTGCTCCGCCTACTTGCCTTTACAAACGAACGCGATGTCGTCGACGAAGAAGTCGTAGTCGCTGCCGGGCGTCTTGGCCTCGAAGTGAATGGCGAAGAGCTTGCTGGCATCGATGTGCGGCTTGCGGGGGGCGCCCCAATCCGGCTCCTGCTTCAGGTCATGGAACGGCAACACGTAGCGGGTCCACTGCTCCCCGACGTTGATGGTGTAGCCGAAGTCGTTGTAGCAGGCGCTACAGTTACCGCCGTCCGGATCGGTGTTGGCGTCCGGCAGCTTCACGGTCAGCTTGCTGGTGGTGCCGGGCGCGCGCTTGGCGAAGAAGGTGATCCCGGCGTACTGAGAGGCGTCGTAAGGACCCTTCGGGTCCTCGAAGTTGAGCCCCATCGCCGCGTAGACGATCGAGCTGGCGGCCAGCTTGCCCTTCACCTCGACGGCGTACTTGGACCCGTTGCCACCCTCGACCGGCGCGAAGACGCCCCCCGAATCACCCGGCTCGGGCGACACCGTCGATCCCTTGGCGTCGACGTAGGTGTACCAGTAGCCACCGCGGTCGCCGACGACATTGATCTGGTTGTTGTCGTCTTCGAAGTCGTCGATGACGCCGTCGGGGCCGCAGGTCTTGAGGGCGGCGCCGGCCGCGTTCTCCGGATGCGAGCCCGGGGTAACGCAACCAGTGGACACCGTCGGCAGGGCGCCGAGCAGCGCGAAAAGACCCAGAGTGACTTGTCGTTTCATCGATGACCCCCGTGCACGAAGACAGACCGCAGCGGCGCTGCCGCCCGCGTAATTAGCCAGCCCGCGAAGAGTTCGTCAAGCCGCCATCGCGGCTGTGTGGTGGTCGCGGGCAGCTCGGGTCTGCGGCCACCAACACCGGGTAAAGAAGAGTTGACAGCGGCAGGCAGAGTCCGGACACTCGCGCCCTCTCACCGCATCCAAGGATGGATCGCCTATGAAGCCAATGTTGAGGGCCGTCGTGGTTTTCGGAGCACTGTGGGCATCGAACGCGCGGGCGCAGATCGCCGGCGCCAGCGGTGCCGCCGCCGAGACGTCGGCAGCGACCGCAGCTGGTAACGCAACCAGCGCCACCAACGCCGCCGGTGGAACGCCGGCGCCGTCCCCCGTCGTCAAACCGCCGACACCGGCGCCCGCGGCCCCGGCCCCCGCGCCGGTTGCGGCGCCCGCGCCCGCGCCCATCAACCTCACGCTGACGCCGTCCGCGCCGGCCGCCACGGCAACCAAATCGAAGAACGATCCCGAGAGCGGCGTTGGCCTATCACCCACCGCACCCTCGTTGGGCGGCGGCACCATGCTCTCCACCCAGGAAGCCGAGACGCTGACCCCCAGCACCAGCGGCGCCGCCGACGAGTGGAAGTTCGACTTCCACGGCTATTTGCGCGCACCGCTGCGCGCCAGCATCGGGCCCGAGACGCCGGTCGTCCTGCCGAGCACTTACAGCGCCACGCCGGATCCGCGGCCGCCCGGCAGCTACTACAATCCCCAGACCACGACGCCGGCGGTCCCCCCCTGCTGCCAGCTCCACGGTGTGACACGCGTCCCCGGCGCGCTCTACACCACCTGGAACTACACCAACACCGTGCCCGGCCCCTGGAGCGAGCTCGACTTCCACTACGGCAACTCGCGGGTCACCGCCACCGTCGTCGTCGACGCCTATAACCAGACCGACGGCAGCTACCGCGCGCTGCAGGATCAGCAGGGGATCGATCAGTCGTTCGTAACGCTGAACTTCCCCGACGTCTTTGGCGACTACGGCGGGTTGGTCTGGAACGTCGGCACCTTTCAGAACCGCTACGGCACCGCTGGTAAATACGACGGCGGTATGTACGAGACCTATCTGTTCGGCCGCACCCACCAGACCGGCGAGACGCTGACCGCCAACCTGTCCAACCTGGACGCCAAGGGCGACTGGTCGGTCACGCTCGAGCACGGCATCGGCGCCAAGATGGACGTCGTGCCGTTTCTGAACGACCCGTATTACCAGGTGCTCACCAACGTCCCGTCGGGGAGCAACAACGGCAAGGCGTACCTGTCCCAACGCGACGCCGAGTACCTGCCCTACGCCGGCCCGGTGCCGATTGGCTCGACGTTCATCACCCACGCGCACATCGGCGCCAAGTATCAAAAGATACTGACCCTCGGCGCGCACTACCTCTTCGCCTGGACGCCCGACGACAACTGGGATCCGATCAACTCGACCCAGGCCTATGTCTCGGACCACGTTCCGCGATCGAAGGGCCCCATCCAGGGGAGCATGGCCATCGCCGGCGTCGAGGCCCGCCTGAGCGCCGGCGAATACGGCGAGGGGTACCTGGGGTGGTCGCACATCGACGCGCGCAACATCAACGCGATGGCCGACATCATCGAGGTGCTGCACTCCTACGGCGGCTACCAGTTCAAACAGAACTTCTTCGGCGAGACGTTCAATAACCACACCGGCGTCTACAACGGCCCGGAGAACGAAACCGGCACGGTCGACAACATCATGCTGCAGTACTCGTTCAGCTTCGGCGCGCTGGCGCGCGCCCCCGAGGATTGGTGGGGCGATGGCCCCGACCTGGTGCTGACGGGGTTCGGCCTGCTGTCGATCGTCAACAGCCCCGCGCCGCCTATCCAATGGGGCGGGCCGCAGGACGGCTCATGGGACATGAGCACCAAGAAGCTCAAATTCGGCCTGGACGCGGTCTACACGCCGTGGTCGTACCTCGGCTTCGGCGGGCGCTTCGACGCCGTGATGCCCGATCTCGATTCGGCCTATTCGCGTACGCCGGGCAACCCGGGCGGCAGCTCGCTGGACTTCGGTGTGCTGACCGCGCGGGCCATCTTCAGGACCGCCTTCGTCACCCACGAGTCGGTCACCGTCGAATATCAGCACTACTTACTGGGCAAGAACGCCTTCGCGTCTTATCCCTACGAATGGGTGCCCCAGGCGGACGCCAACCTGATCGCAGTCTACGCAACGATGTGGTGGTAGAGGGTGAACCATGAATAAACCAATCTCTTTCGCGCTCGCGCTCGGCTCGGCCGTGGGCCTCCTCGGGGCCGGCTGCTTCGGCGGCAACCCCAACCAGAACTCTCAGCTGGCCAACACCGATGGCTCCACCAGCGCCGGTGGCTCCAGTGGGAACCTGCCCGACGCCTCGACGTCGATCACCGGCAACCCCCTGGCGACCTTCGACACCAACGTCAGTGGCTTCGTGCTCAACACCTACCACGACACCGGATCGCAGATTGATCTGGGCGATCCAGCCTCGGGCGCCGCCACGCCCCCCAGCATGACTTTTGACAGCGCCGAGGGCAGCCCCAGCCCCGGGTCATTGAAGGTGGTTGCGCCTTTCTTCGGCGCCAATCAATACGTCGACATCCAGAACACCTCGCAGTTCGGAATGAACAACCTCCAGAACTGGAGCGGCGGCACGCTGCACGTCCGCATCAAGGTCACCTCGGGGACGTTCACCGGCGGGGTGCAGCTCTACGTCGACACGGGAACCACCTACAGCTTCGGCGGGACCTACACCAATGTCGGCAAAGGATCGGAGTGGCAGGAGTTCGTGATGAGCGTCGACAGCCCGATGTCGTTCGGCAACTCGGCGACCTACGACGCCAAGAGCGTGATCGCCTACGGCCTGCAGCTCAACACCGGCAGCGCGGGTGCCAGCGCCTCGACGGTGACCTTCAACATCGACAGCTTCTCGATCGCGGGCGTTGCGTCCACGACCGGCACCGGGGGAGCCTCCGGTGGCGCGGGGGGCACCACCGGCTCGGCGGGCGCCGGCGGGACCAGCGGCACAGCGGGCGCCGGCGGGACCAGCGGTGCGGCGGGCGCCGGTGGCGCGACGGGCTTGGCCGGCTCCGGCGGCGCGGGCGGCGGAATGCCGGGCCCGAGCCAGCCCTGAGTCGCCGCGTGAGCGACGACGGGCTTCGCCCGCCGGCGCTCGCCGCGGCGGATCTAACCCCCCCCCGCAGGGTCTTTTCTTAGCGAAATTACGGCGTCGCGACGGCGTTACTTCTTGCCGCCGGCTTTGGCGCCGCCCGGCTTGGCCAAGCGACCGGCTTCGTCGAGGTAAGCCGCTACCCAGGCCAGGGGCGCGTTCCAGTTGATGGTGACTTCGTTGGCCGACCAGGCCTCGCCGTTGTCGATGAAGCATTTCTCCGGCGCGCAGCCGTCGAGGCCAGCGCCCTGCATGTAGGGATCTTCGAAGCCCGAGTTGGGGCCGC
This sequence comes from Polyangia bacterium, assembly GCA_035648655.1. GTDB lineage: Bacteria > Myxococcota_A > Polyangia > Fen-1088 > Fen-1088 > JADGRB01. The sequence goes on along the minus strand of DASRLC010000352.1, from coordinate 10,181 downwards.
CCGACAGCACGCCGGGCGGCGGCGGCGGGTACTTCGGGTTGGCCTGGTGACACCAGAAGCGGTGGTAGGGGTTCTCGAGCGGCCGCGCGCCCCACCCGGTCACGTAGCTCTGATCGAGCGGGTTGCGCCCCAGGATGTAGTCCATCGCCGCCGCCACGCCGTTCAGGTAGCGGACGTCGTGCGTGAAGTCGTGCGCCAACCCCAACACCAGCGCGTTGTTGAGCACGAACGAGTTCGAGCCCCAGGGGTATCCCTTCTTGGGCGGAACGCCGAACGGCACGTGGTAGCCGTTCTTTTTAGCGGCCGCCAGGTAGGCGTCGGCCGCCGCCACCACGTTTTTGCGAATGGCGTCCGACACCTCACGCCCCAGGCCGTTTGGCACGATGGCGAGCGAGATCGATCCCAGCGATTGCGTGTCCGCCCAGGTCATGGACGTCAGCATGTCCGGCTCGCCCGACTCGGCTTTGACGTCCTCGAAGAACTCCGACTTGGTGACGGCGTCTTTGTAGGCCGCCTTGCCGGTCGTCGCGTAGAGTTCGGCCGCCGCCCAGTAAAAATCGTCCTTGGCGTTGTCGTCGTCGTAAGGGCCGCCGCCGACGCCGCCCTTGGCCGCGTAAATCTCAGGGTGGGCGCGGGCCGCGTCCCAGGCCTTTTCGGCGGCCGCCAGGCAGCGGGCCGAAAAAACCGGATCGATTTTCTTCCAGACGCGGGCCGCCTGCGCGCAGTTGGCCGCCAGGTTCAGGGTCGCGATGGTGGTGGGCGGCTGTAAGTAGCGCACCATCGGATCTTCCTGGGGCGCCGTGCTGAGCTGGGTCCAGTTCACGTCGTGAATCTTGCTGTGGACCATCCCGGCCAGCTTCTGTCCGTCGGGGACCTGCATCTCGAGCTCGAACTCCAGCTCCCAGCGGACTTCGTCGAGCAGGTCCGGCACCTCGTTCTTGTTCTCCGGAATGTTCATCTTGCCGTCGGCGAAGTCGCCGGCCGAAGTCCCAAAGGCCTTGGTCCGCTCCCACCAGTTGAGCAACGTCCAAACCGAGATCCCGGCGCTGACCAGATATTTGCCGTGGTCGCCGGCGTCGTACCAACCGCCCGTGACGTCCAGTTTGTAGTCGCAGCCACTGCCCGGCGCGCAAGGGACGTCGCCGTCCCCGTGGTTGGGTTTGACGCCGACATGTCCCGCCGGGTGGCACCATTGCGGATCGCCCGCGTACGGCATCTTGATCTCGATCCCGCTGCGCGTTTGGTAGAAGTAAGACAGCGCGTCGTACTTGAGCTTGCGGTACAGATCGTCGCGGATGGCGAACGGGTGGCTGACGTCGTTGCCGACCTTGAGCGTGTAGCCGTCTCCCTTTTCGGCGAAGGCGCTGAAATCGGCCACCGAGACCGTCTCGCCCGAGTCGTGGTCGGGCCCGAAGGGGACGGTGGTTCCGCTGGCGACCGTCTGCACCTGGGCGTTGCGCAGCTCCCAGGGGGCGGCCGCCGCGCTCTTGACGATGGCGAGCTTGGCGAGCGCCGGCAGATATCCGAGTTGGTTGACCAGCACGTTCGGGATGACGGGCGGCAGCGGCTCGGGCGTCTGGGTGTACTTGGGATCGTCGATGTGGGCGTCGTCGATGCAGACCGTGAACGGGAACGGCGGCTTGGCGAGCTGCCCGCCCAGGTGAAAAGCCAGCTCGACGCTGGGATCGTCGGGCGCCTGCATGGTGAAGACACCCGAATAGACCTGCGGCGCCGGGCCCGGCGTGAACAAAAGCTTGAAGAACTCGTGGTACGGCGGCCCGGCTTGTCCGAGCTTCAGGTAGACGCGCGTCGCCTTGGTGGAGTGCATCTTGAATTGCACGGCGTAGGTGTGGCCCTCGAGCAGGTGGATGTGCTGCTGGCGGAGCTGGGCGTCCCAGCGGAACTTGCCACCGTTCTTGATCTCCGCGCACAGCTCGCCGTTCTGAACGAAGGTGCGCCCCTCGGCGGGCGCGGAGAACTGGCCCGTCCAGGGGAGGGCCCGGGTGCCTTGGTTGAAGCTGTCGTTGTAAAGGATGTTGTGACCCACGAGCGGCGGCGGCGCAGCCGACGGATCGACCGGCGAGCCGGCCCGCGGTCCGGTCAGGCCCGGCTTGGGTGGCGGCGCATGCCGGCAGGCGGTCAGGCCCAGCGCGGCGGCCCACAGAATGTTCCCCGTGATCCTTCGGGTTGCACGCATTGGTAACGATCCCTACCCTCGCCCGGCGCACCCACGCAACGCTTTTTACCCGAACCTGTCCCGCCTGGCGCCGGCCGGCCCGCTCTGATATGCGTCCAGCTCCATGCCGCTGACCCCTTCCTTCCCGCATCCGGGCCGCTCACGTCGGGCGTTGTCATGGCTGTCGCGATCGCGGCCAGGATCTTGGCTGTGGCTGGCGGTCGCGCTGTCGGTGACCTGCGCCAGCACCAACCCGAACGCCGCCAAGTACCCGCCGCGCCAGAAGGGCTGCCATGTGCGCGTGTTCTACTCGCCGATACCGGAGGTCAAGGAGTGGGACGATCTCGGGATGGCCAGCGTCGACTGCTACTTGGACGTCGGCGCGGTCCAATGCCTGGCCCGGTTGCGCCAGGAGGCCTGTCGGATGGGAGGCGATCTCCTGTACGACGTCCCAAAGAAGGCGCTGCGCCCGACCGAGCAGGGCATGTCCTACCGCGGGCACGTCGCGCACACGCGACAGAAGCCCGACGAGAAAGCCGACGACGACGACAAGGATCAGCCGCCCGAGAACACCGGGCCGGTCGAGCCGATAGCGCCGGTGACGCCGCTACCGCCGCCTGCACCGGCGGACGCCGGCGCGCCCAGCGACGGGCCGAGAGCCTGAGTGGTCATGATGCGCTCGGGATGGACGCGTTTCGGTGTCGGACAGCTCTTGGCCGCGCTGGCGCTGGCGGCGTCGGCCGGCGCGCAACAACCCGACGCCGGCGCGACGCCGCCCGGCGGGTCCGCGCTCGCCATTCGGCGCCGCGACGAATGGCGGCACGGAAGGGCACACATCTACATGGATGACTTCGGGGAGCTGGGACGCTACCGCGCCGCGAACGCCCGACTCAGATCCCCCGCCGCCGGCGACAACCGGGTGGTCTTCCTGGGCGATTCCATCACCGACGTCTGGCCGCTGCCCACCTATTTCCCCGGGAAGCCCTACGTCAACCGCGGCATCAGCGGCCAGACCACGCCCCAGCTCCTGCTGCGCTTTCGACCAGACGTGATCGCGCTCAGACCCAAGGTGGTCGTCATCCTGGCCGGCACCAACGACATCGCCGGCAACACCGGTCCGATGTCGCTGGAGGAGATCGAGGGCAACTTCGCCTCGATGATCGAGCTCGCCCGCGCGCACGGCATCCGGGTCGTGATCGCCTCGGTGCTGCCGGTGCACAACTACACGCCGCAATCGGCGCTCAGCTTCCCGCTCCGATCGCCCGAGAAGATCGTCGAGCTCAATCGCTGGCTGAAGAACGCCTGCGCCGCGAGCGGCTGCGTCTATCTCGACTACGCCTCCGCCATGACCGACGCGCACGGCTTCCTCAAGCGCGAGCTGGCCGTCGACGGCCTACACCCCAACCGAGCGGGATATTTGCTCATGGCGCCGCTGGCCGAGACGGCCATCGCCACCGCCCTGGCCCGGCATTGAGGCCGAGCTTGCTTGTTGGGGGCGAGCTTGTCTTGCCGGGCGGCCCGGCGCATCATCCGCGCATGCGGGCGACCTTATTTCGTAGCTTGATCTGGGCGGGATGCGCCGGCTTGGCGCTGACCGCGAATGCCTGCTCCAGCGGCGGCCCGGGGGGCGACGCGTCTGCGGCCGGTGGTAACGCAACCGCCGGGGCGGGCGGCGCGGCAGGAATGGGGGGAGCGGGAGGCGTGCCGGGAGACGCGGGAGGTGGATCCACCGGCGCGGCGGGCGCGCCCCCGGCGAACGATGCATCGATCTCGGGCGGCTACTTCTTCACCTTCGCCACGGCGGCCGACGTCGCGGCGGCGGCCATCTCCAACCCGAGCGACACCGACAAGAACGATCTGAGTGTCTTCGCGGCGGCCGACGGCGGTCCGCGCGCCATCACCAGCCTGGACACGACCACCGGCGATCCGACGCCCGGCTCGATGGAGCTGCAGCTGCCCTGCAACGCCTACGGTCAGTTCGTGGACTACCAGTTCATCCTGCCGGTGATCACCGACCTGGGGGAGAAGACCTTGTCGGTGATGATCCGCCTCGACAGCGGCTTTTCACCCGACCCGTCCGCGCCGGGCAGCGTCTACCTCTATGCCAAGAGCGGCGACAACTGGGATTGGGCGCAAGGCAGCGCGCAGTCCATTGTTCCGACCCCGCCGACCTCGCCGACCTCGCCCGGACAATGGATCAAATATACCTTCCCGATGGCCAGCCCCGCCTCCGGATCCACGGCCATGTTCGATCCCGGCTACGTCAAAGCGGTCGGCATCCACCTGACCACCGGCGCCGGGACGGGCGCCTCCGGGCCCCCGACGCCGGCCGTCTTTCATATCGACAGCGTGGGGTACCAGTGATGCGCACCCTTCGAGTGGGCCGCGCTTTGCGGCACCGCCTGATTCCGTGGTTGGTGCTCGCGGCCGCCTTGTCGGCCTGCGGCTCCAACAGCAAACCCACCACCGGAGCGTCCGGCGATGTCGATGACGATTTCCCGTTGCCGCTGATGCCCGGCAACGCCCCGACGCCCCCCATGGGCTGGAACAGCTGGAACGAATTCCAGGGCTCCGTCAGCGAAAAGCTGATCGAGAAGGTCGCCGACTCGTTCGTGAGCGCAAAGCTGAAGGACGCCGGCTACACCTACGTCAACATCGACGACACCTGGTCGAACAAGGCCGGCCGGGCCACCGACGGCTCGCTGCAGGCCGATCCCAGCAAATTCCCCGACGGGATCTCGGCGGTCGCCGACTATGTCCACGCCGCCGGGCTCAAGCTGGGGATCTACGGCGATCGAGGAACCGCGACCTGCGGCGGCTATCCGGGGTCGCAGGGGTACGAGACCCAGGACGCCGGGACGTTCGCGTCTTGGGGTGTCGACTACCTCAAGTACGACAATTGCAACGCAACCCTCGACGCCAAGACCCAGTACCAGACGATGCACACGGCGTTGGCCAACACGGGACGCCCGTTCGTGTTCAGCCTCTGTGCCTGGCAATTCTATCAATGGGGCGTCACCACCGGGAACCTGTGGCGTACCACCAGCGACATCAAGGACACCTGGGACTCCATCTATGCCAACCTGATGAACGACCGGTCGTACGCCGCCTATGCCGGGCCCAATGGCTGGAACGATCCGGACATGCTGGAGGTCGGCGTCACCGACGACTTGGTCAGCTACAACGTCACCCACACCGAGTACCAGTCGCACTTCAGCCTCTGGGCCATCACCGCCTCGCCGCTGATCATGGGCAACGATCCGACCTCCTTGCAAAACAACCCAGCCATCCAGGCGATCCTGACCAACAAAGAGGTCATCGCGCTCGATCAGGATGCGCTCGGGCTGCAAGGAACCGAGGTCTGGGAGAGCGGCGACGGCAACCTGTCGGTGTGGGCCAAGCCGCTCAACGCCGAGGGTGCCCGCGGCGTGGTGCTGCTGAACGCCGGCGCGACCCCGGCCGACGTCGGCTTCACGCTCCCGCTCATCGGCCTCGCCGGTGGCAGCGCAACCGTCCGCGACCTGGTTGCGCAGGCGGATCTCGGAACCTTCGACGACAGCTACACCGTCCCCGCCATCCCGTCGCACGGCACGGCCACCTTGAAGGTAACCGGCACCGAGCCGCCGCGACCTTCGGGCACCGCCGATCTGAGCGATCTGACCTGGACCTACTCCGCCAACGGCCTCGGCCCGGTCGAGAAGGATATGAGCAACGGCTACTCCGACGCCGGCGACGGGACGATGATCTCGCTCATGGGCACCACCTACGCCAAGGGGCTGGGGATGGCCGCCCCCGCCGCGGTCATCTACCGCCTCAACAAGTCCTGCAGCATGTTCACGGCGGACGTCGGCATCGACGATTCGACCAACGGACAGGGAACGGTGGACTTCCAGGTCTGGGCCGACGGCTTCAACGTCTATGACAGCGGCACCCTGACCGGCAATCAGGGGCAGAACCCCGCGGTCGGGCACATCGCCCTCGACGTTACCGGGGTGCGGCGGCTCAAGCTGATGGTCAACAACGCGGGCGACGGCGCCTCCTGGGATCGCGCCAGCTGGGGAAATCCCCAGATCGTCTGCTCGCCGTAGGCGTGCCCACCATGATTTCGGCGGCGCTGACGCTGGTGGCGCTGGCCGCCGGCGGCGGACTGGCCGCGGCGATGGTTCCGGTCGCGGCGCCTACGAAGTCGTCGCCGCGGAAGTGACCGGGCTGGCGGTCGCGGTGGCGACCGGCTTGGCGACCGTCCCCGTCGACATTCCCGTGATTTTCGGCGACCACTCCGTGATCAGCTTCAGCGTGGTGTCCTTGTCGTAGATGCTGTACCAGCCCTGCTCCTCGTGGGGCGGGTCGCCGGTGAAGGGATCGCCGACCTTCCAGAACTCGCCGGGCCGCGGCGGCCGGCTGTCGCCGGCCCAGGCCCACGGCATGATCCCGGCCATCGGGGTGGTCGCCATCAGCGACTGCACCAGCGCGTACACCTCCTGGAAATACCGATCGCGGTAGGTCGTCGGCGAGGCCGGATCGTAGCTACCGCCGTCGCGGGGGAAGCCGAACTCTTCCAGCAGCAACGGCTTGCCCACCTGGGCCGCCAGCACGGCGTGCTTGTTGAGGTACTTCTTGGCCAGATCGAGCGCCTTGGGATAGCCGGCCGGGATGTTCTCGCGGTGCACCCAGTTCCAGTTCGCGGCCCACATGTGAAAGCAGATGAAGTCGATTGACGGGCTCTGGTTGTCCTTGACGGGATCGACGCCCGCGTAGACCGGCGTTCCGGTCAGCCCCTCGCCACCGGTGGTGACCAACTGCCCGGGGGCCAGCGACTTGATGAGACGCGCGGTTTCGTCGATCCAATCCCGATACGCCGGGATGTTGGTCATTCCGCGCGGCTCGTTGGCCAGCTCCCAGATCACCGAGGGGTTGTTCTTGAGCTGCGGCACCAGAAACTTGAGGTAGGCGCGGTAGCCCTCCTTGGCCTTGTCGTTTTTGTAGAACGAGCCACAGAACTTCTGAAAGCGATCCCAGCTTCCGCCGGGCACCGGCGGTGGATACGGAATCGCGCCCGCGCCCGCCCAAGATAGGTACTGGGCGAAGCCGCCCGACCACTGCCAAAAATTGCTGAGCATGAAGATGCCCTGCAGGCCGCGCTTCTGCAGCTCGTCGGCAAAGCCGAGGATGCCCGCGACGCCGGCCGGATCGTACTGACCCAGCGCCGGCTGAATCGTGGGCACGATCCGCTCGGGCGCGCTGTCCGGCCCTTCGGTGCCGCCCATGGTGCGGATCATGTTGAGGCCGGCGGCCTGGATGCCGTCGAGGTCGCGCTTGACCTGGTCGAGGCCGGAAATGTTTCCGGCGCGAGACAGCGTCGTACCCGCCCAGTAATTGATACCGCTGACAAAGAACGGTTTGCCGTCCTTGAAGAAGCGGGTCCCGCGCACCTCCAGCGCGCCCGGCAGATGCCCGTGCGTCGCCGACGCGGCCGTCGCGGCCGTCGGCAGGCTGTGACAGCCTTCGATCAGCAGGCCCCCCGCCGCCACCGCCGCGCCTTGCAGAACCTTACGTCGACTCGGAAGTGGCTGGCCCATGGTTTGAATTTTGTCTCACGGGGCAGCGCGCCGTTCAAGCCCGCTTGCGCGGCGGCCGAGCGGACGGCACGCTGGGCCCACCATGATCCGACTATTTCGAATTGCCGCGTTGGTTGCGATCCCATGGCTGCCGATGGCGGCCCGCGCGGGCGCCCCCGAGAGCCCGCCGCCCGTCACGGGATCGATGGGCGCGGCGACCGCCGCCAGCGGCGCGCCGCTCGGCATCAGCTACGGCGGTTGGCGCGGCGAGCTCCGAAACGCCCCCCAGAAGCTGGACGCGCTGAGGGCGATCGGCTTTCCGCTGGTGGCCTTCATCCCAACCTACGCCTACGTGGGGCTCGACAAGATCGACCTGACCTCGGGGCCCGACGCGACCGAGCTGGGTGCAGCCGTGGAAGCGGCGTTGCGGCGCGGCTTCACGGTGGTGATCAAACCCCACCTCGATCCGCCGGCCTATCACCACGGCTTCGATCCTTTTCGCTCCGACAACGGGAGCTGGCGCGTCGGCTGTCCCTGGCGCGGCTTCTTCGATCTCGATCCGATGAGCGACGACTACCGCAACGGGGTGGTCTTCGGCGCGCTCCGCATGCTGAAGGATGTGCTCGCCCGCGCTTACGCCGCGCCCGCCAAACCGATCCGCCTCGAGCTGGGCGTCGAGCTGATGAACTCGGTGGTCTATGGCCCAGAGCGGTGGGAGCTGCTGCTGGCGGCCGCCAAGAAGGAGCGCCACCGTCTGGGCCTCGACGGCAAGGTGATGCTCTCGCACGACTTCACCCACCACTTCGAGATCCCCGACGACTACGTGAACCGCATGACGCCGGCCGGGCGCCAGGCGCTCGGCCGCTACATTCGCGGCCTGGACGCCATCGCGCTGTCGCAGTACATGGACCTGACGGTGGCCGTGCCGGCCGCCGAGCGCGGCCGACGGTTGCCGACCGTCGACGAGGTGGCCGACGCGCTGGTCATCGCCGAGCAGAGCTTCCGCCACGACATCCTCGAGACGGCGCTGGGCCTGCACGGGCGCGAGATCCCGCCGCTCCACATCGACGAGTTCGGCATCGGACGCGGTGGCCTCAAACACCCCAACCTCTGGGCCGGCGACGCCACGCCCGCCGAGGAGAAGGAGCTGGCCCTCGAGGTCGCCCGCGGTCAGGAGGGTCTCTTGCGTTACCTAGCGCGACCCGGGGGCCGCACGGCGCAGAGCGCGATCCTCTGGATCACCGGCGCGCACTACGACATCTTCGGCTGGGAGCGCCCGCAATACGCCAATCCGGAAGCCGCCGCGGCGATCAGGGCCGCGCTGCGGCGTTAGAAGCTACGCAGCGTGTCTGGTCCGCAGGGGAACCACTTCTGCAGACAGAAAAAGAGCCTGGCCGCGGTGTGCGACCAGGCTCTTTGGTTGAAGCGATCGGGCTTAGAGCGCCTGAACGGTGTCGATCAGGAAGGTCGCTTCGATCGGGCCGAGGGTGGTGCCCCCGTCGGTCGGAGCGGAGCCCGAGTAGAACTGAACGCCGACCTGAATGACCATCGTGTCGTCGTAACCGGTCGTCGAGACGGTATCGAGGTCGAGCACCAGCGGCGTCCAGGTACCGGCCGTGAGTTGGGCGCCGGTGGAACCGCCGTAGGTGTAGGCCTGGGTGCTGTCGGTCTCGAGAATCGCGCCACCGGGGAAGGTTCCACCGGTCGCCGAGGCCAATTGCACCTGCGCGTGCATCTTCTTTCCGCTGAGATCGACCGTCGGTGAGATGCCCACCTTGACGTCGATGTATTGATTGTAGCCGGTGAAGGTCGCCGTCAGCTTGAGGCAACCGGCCGGCGTCGCCGGGCTTCCGTCGGTCGTATCGTGCGTGAGCGTGGGCACGGTCGACGCGTCGATGCCGGCGTCGGGCGCCAGCTCGAAGCCGAGATTGGTCGAATTGGTGTCGTGGTAGGTGTTGATGGCCCAGTTCTGGACCGACGAGTCGAAGGTGAAGGACAGCGCGGGCGCAGCCGCTCCGCCGCTACCGCCCGCCGCGCTGGTGCCGCCGCTGCCGCCCCCGGCGCTGGTTCCACCGGTGCCGCCATCGCTGGGGCTGGAGCTGCTGCCGCAACCGATCGCCGCGAGCATGAGCGCCGCGCTGCCGAGTCCGACGAAGATCGTAGATCGCGAATTAAACATTTTCATGAGCCGTCTCCCTTGGTCCTTATTCCGGTTCCGTGCCTGGGGTTGAAGCAGCGAATTACAACCGCATGTTGCCGGTCGTGTCAAACGGTTTACCGGAATGGGAACGTTATCTTGACCGACATCTCGGCCGACATCTCGGCCGGCCGGGCCAGCGTCCGAGAGGCCCCGCCCGCCCCCGCTCGATTCCGGCCCGCGGCGAGTTGTGTTACTTACCTGCCGTGTCCGATCGCCACTCCGAATCGTCCACCCTGCCGTCCAGTGA
>DASRLC010000351.1:0-9640 GCA_035648655.1 Polyangia bacterium | reverse complement strand
GTTCGTCGAGGATCGGAGACAGCGCGTCCCATTTCCTTCGAATCTCGGTCTCGCTTGCCATCCCCACCATAGATCATGCCCCGAGTCGTTTGTCGATCCCCCGCTGCGCAGTAATCAGGTAATTTCTGAGCGGGGCCTAACGCTCCAGTCCGGCCGTCGCCGAAGTGGCCCGCTCGGCCTCGGCCAACAGATCGCGCGCGTCCGGCGTCGGTCGCAGGGCGAAATTCTTCTGGGCCAGCCCGAGCGCCCGTTTTGGATCGCCCGCCACGTGCAGAAAGAATCGCGCCGCGTGGTCGTAGAAGGCCTCCGGATGTCGGGCCAGCAGCGCCTCGTATCGCTGCGTGGCCTGCGAGACCAGCCGATCGGCCTCCACCGGCCGATGGAGCTGCCGGTAGATGGCGCCCAGCTCGCCGACGTACTCGGGATCGTCGGTTCGGGCGACCAGAGGTTCCAGCAACGCGCGGGCGCGATCGAGCCCCTCGGGATCGCCGAAGGCGGCCACCAGATGCGCCAGGTGCCCAGCCACCGCGGCGTACAGGGGTAGCCGCGCCAGGGCCGATTCGAACAGCGGGCGCGCCCGATCCGATCGGCCGGCGCTCTCCCACATGTGCCCTTCCTGGAACTCGCTCCAGGCGATCGCGAACGGAGACACGTCGTCGTAGTCCCGCCTGGCCTGCGAGAAGACCGCGGCCGCGTGGGGGTAGTCGTGCTTGTCGGCCAGCGCGCCGGCCTCGGCGGACAGATTGGTGAAGTTGGGTCGCATGCGGCGCCAGGCCCCCAGCGCCTCCAGCGCCTGGTCAATCTTGCCGGTGGCCTGCCAGATCCCGACGCGGGAATGTCGAACCAGCTCCGGGGGGGCGCCCAAGGCCTCGGCCCGATCGATCTCGGCGCTGGCCGCGACGAACTGGTGCAACGCGGACAGCGTGTGGGCACGCAGCAGATGCGCCTCGCCGCTCTTCGGGGCGTCGACCAGAGCCGCTTTGGCCAAGGCCTCCGCCTCGTCGTAGGAGGCCAGCTTGCCGAAGAATTGCGCCTGATCGAAAAGATGGTCGACGAGGGCCCGCGTGCGCTTCAGGTTGGTCGGCTGGTCGGCGTGCTGCTTTTTGGCCAGCGCCAGCTCGGCCAGGAAGTTGTGGGTCGCGATCGCCCCCGAAGTCGTGCGGACCAGCGGGACCGCCGTCTCCTCGGGTGACCCCGGGGTGGGCGCCGGGGCGGCTGGCGTCGGGTTGCCCGCGCGGCCGCACCCCAAAACGAAAACCGCCGCGACCAACCCGGCCCTCCCGAGAATCATCCAGGGAGCGGTCCGGTCGATCGCGGCGGTCATCTTGTTTATGGAACCGAGCTAGCGGACTAGTTCGGGGGGGCTAGGAACGGGAAGGTCGCGGTCTGGGCCGACGCCTTGTCGTCGGCGGCCACGCCGTCTCCCACGCCCGTGGTCGCGCCGATCGCGAGCAACGAGTAGCTCTCGTCGATCACATCCTCGCTCAGCGTCCGGCCACCGCAATCGGTGTTCGGGATGATGCCGGTTGCGTTGGCCTCGACACCCAGGTAGGTGGTGCAGGTTCCCGAGCTGGTGTCGATGTAGAGCTGGTCATCGGCCAGCACGTCGGCCAGCGCCTTGTAGCGGGTGGCGTCGGTCTTGGTCTTGTCGGCGGCGAACTGATTGCCGCAGACCGTATCGAGGCTGTCGAGGATCGCCAGGTTGGCCTCGAACGCCGCCTCGAAGGTGCTGCCCGTGGCCGGCGTGGCCACGTTGTAGGCGTCCTGCTTGGCCCCATGCATGGTCGCATCCCCGTCGAACGGGTCGCTGATGGCCGTGTTGATGGCGGGCCGACCGATGCGGTCGATCTGCGTCCCCAAGGTCGGCGGACCGGACGTACCGCCCGTTCCCCCCGAACCGGTGGTGCCCGCGCCGCCGGTGGTGCCACCGGCGCCGGCGCCGCCGCCATCGGATGGGTTGCTGCTGCTGGAGCAGGCCGCGAAGAGGAGCGCCGGAGCGCCGATGACCACCGCCAGAATCGTCGATTTATTAAACATGTTCATTTTCCTTTTGAAGATTTGACGGGGGATTAGCCGCGGGCGTGGGTGCTGGCCCATACGCCGAGGAACTTGCCACCCGGGGTCACCAGGCTCGTGGCCACCTGGATGACGATGCTCTGGACGTTCTGCCCAGCGAAGTCGTTGGCCGGAGCGGCGCCCGCCGTGCCGTGGGCGAGCTGCGCGACCAGCGTGCCGGAAGTGGTCGCGTCGAGCGCCGGGCAGCCCGTGCCGTCGAAGGTCAGGGTCGGCGCGGCCGCGATGACATCCGCCACCGTGGCCTTGAAGCCCGTCAGGTTGAAGAAGAACGGATCATCGCGCAGGCCGGCGAAGACCCTGGTCTTGCCGCTGGCGCTGGTGATGCCGGCCGTCGCGCTGGCGTCGCCGGTCACCGACTCGCCCGAGCCGACCCAGCAGGTGATCTTCTGCGTGCTGTCGAAGCCGCAGATGATCTTGGTCTCGGTGGCGGTGCCCCCGAAGGTGGCCGCCGAATTCAGATGGAAGACGTACAGCGTCGCGTCCGAGAACATCGTCCCCGCCGGCGCATTTGGATAGACGTCCATCACCAGGTTGACCTGGGTCTTGTCGGTCGACATCCAGCCGTAGAGGTCGGTGATGTCGGCGGCCGGGTCGTTCATCTCGGCCGGGCCGTCCTTGTGGTCGGCGGCGTGCAACTTGAGCCCAATGGCCGCCCCCGTCGTCAAAACACACGCTCCGATAATCAAGTTCACGCGCTTCATGTGGTCCTTTCGTGGCCGCTATTGCGGGTACACACCGTGGTAAGGAGCTGACAGTAGTCACTCCCAGTACGGCCGGAAGAGCCGGTTGGATCTTCGGGCCGGCAAATTTCTTTGAAAAAAATTCGGCTAGCGCGGCGCCAACCGCAGGATCAGCCAGACCGTCCCGAAGGCGGCGATGACGGCCGAGCCGAGCATCAGACCCCAGCGTTCGAAGCGTCGCGGGTTGCGGCGGGCGGCCCCGACGATGAGCGGAAACGTCAAAGCCAGCACCAGCAATTGGCCGATCTCGACACCCAGGTTGAACGACACCAGCGAGAGCACCAGCCCACGCCGCGGCAGTCCGATCTCGCGCAGCACCGAGGCGAACCCGAGGCCGTGGACCAAGCCGAAGCCGAACACCAGCAGCCAGCGATGGCGCGGCGGCCGGGGAATCAAGTTCTCGAAGCCGACGTAGGCGACCGAAAAGGCGATCGCCGGCTCGACCCAGCGGGTGGGTAGCCAGCCGGGGCGCAGCACCTGCACCATCAGCGTAATCGAATGCGCCACCGTGAAGGCGCTGATGACGCCGATGGTCCCCCGCAAGGCCTGTCTCACCGTGGCCGCCGCCGCGATCGTCTGCGCCGTCGTGCGACGACAGAGCGCGGCCCCCAGCAGGAGCGCCATCAAGAACGACAGGTGGTCGTATCCGGTCAGGATGTGAAAGATCCCGAGACGCAGGTAAGTGAAGGCGCTGCGCCAGATCGACGGTTCGTCGCCGCTCGCCAGCGACACCTCGCGCAGGCCGTCCCGAAACACGATCGTCGAGAGGCTCTCGCGGTCCTTGGCCCCCGCCGCCGGGGCGAACAAGCTCAGCCGGGTGAAGCTCTCGTGAAACCGATCGACCTCGAAGAAAAGGTCGTAGCGCAAGCGGAGCGAGGTCCAGCCGGCGGGACAGGCGAAGCGCTCGACGAAGATGAACGTCGGCTCCATCTCGACGCCGGACGGATCGAGGGCCAGCGACGGGCTGCCCGCGGCGCAGGGTCGGTCGTCCGCGGTCACGTGAAGGCCAGCTTGCAGATAGGCCGAGCGGCGCCGATTCGCCGAGGCCGGGTCGGGCGGGCCGGCGATCGCCGGCATGGCCTTCAGGGCGGTCGCCAGATCGATGGCGCGGACGCGCAGTCTCCAGACGATCGTGCCGGCGTCGGAGCCCGCGGAGACGCCGCCAGCCGACGACCCACGGGTCACCTCGCCAAAGGTGGCGGACTGCTGGTGGGCCCGCGCGGGTGCCGCCAGAACCAGCGGCCACAACATCGCCAGCCGGGCGATCGATTTCGCGCTGGCCATTCGTCGTCAGGGCGCGCGGCGCGGGCGGGCACACTGTGGCCGGCGGGCGTGTTGGGTCCGGAACGCCCCGCCAGGGGCCGCCCCGACCGGCGGGGTGCCCACCGCCGGCTGCCGCGACGGGATCAACTGGTCCGGGCCATTGCCGATCAGATCGGCGCGGCCCATCTGCCGCAGCGCCTGCCGCAGGAGCGGCCAGTTGGCCGGATCGTGGTAGCGCAGGAAGGCCTTGTGCAGCCGCCGGGCCTTGGCCCCCTTCGCGACCGGCACGATCTCGCCGTCGCGTTGCAGCTTGTGCAGCGGGTTTCGCCCGCTGTGGTACATGGCGGTCGCGGTCGCCATCGGGGACGGCAGGAAGGTCTGCACCTGGTCGGCGCGGTAGCGGTTCCGCTTCAGCCACTGCGCCAACGCCAGCATGTCCCGGTCGGTCGTCCCCGGGTGGGACGCGATGAAGTACGGAATCAGATACTGCTTCTTGCCGGCCTTTTCCGAGGCTTCATTAAACAAACGCTTGAACTTCTCGAAGGTGCCGATGCCGGGCTTGAGCATCTTCGACAGCGGTCCCGACTCGGTGTGCTCGGGCGCGATCTTCAGGTAGCCGCCCACGTGGTGGGAGGCCAGCTCGCGCACGTATTCGGGCGAGGTTGCGGCCAGGTCGTACCGGACGCCGGAGGCCACCAAGACCTTCTTCACACCGGGCACCGCGCGGGCTTTCTTGTAGAGCTCGATGAGCGGCCCGTGGTCGGTCTTCAGGTTCGAGCAGATCTGCGGGTACACGCAGGAGGGCAGCCGGCAGGCGGCCTCGATCTGCGGGCTCTTGCAGGCGAGCCGGTACATGTTGGCGGTGGGCCCTCCGATGTCGGAGATGACGCCGGTGAAGCCCGGTACCGTGTCGCGCACCCGCCCGATCTCGCGCAGGATCGAGGTCTCCGAACGGTTCTGGATCACCCGCCCTTCATGTTCGGTGATCGAGCAGAACGAGCAGCCGCCGAAGCAGCCCCGCATGATGGTGACCGAGAACCGGATCATGTCGTAGGCGGGGATCTGGGCGTCGCCGTAGCGCGGGTGCGGGCGCCGCGTATACGGCAGCTCGTAGATCCGATCCAGCTCGGGGGTCGACAGCGGGAGCGGCGGCGGGTTCAGCCAGACCTCGCGATCGCCGTGCCGCTGGACCAGCGCCCGCGCGTTCCCGGGGTTCGACTCCACGTGCAGGAGGCGCGAGGCGTGCGCATAGAGCACCGGATCGGCGGTCACCGCGTCGCTGTCGGGCAAGCGAATCACGGTGCGCGCGCGATCGCGCCCGCGCGGCCGGAGGCTGGCGCGCGGAATCAGGTCGGGGGCCGCGGCGGTCGCCGCCGTCGGGGCGCAGCCGGAGCCCGCGGTGGTGTCGGCGTAGGGATCGATGGGCTGCGCCGGCGCCCCCGGTGTGTCGATCTCCCGCGAGTCGATCTCGCTGAAATCGGCCGGCGTGGCGCCGGGCGCCCGGTGAAAGGCGGTGCCGCGCAGGTCGTCGATCTCCTGAGGCCCCTCGCCGGCCGCCAGCCGGTGCGCGATCTCGACGATGGCCCGCTCGCCGTTGCCGTAAACCAGCAGGTCGGCCTTGGCGTCGAGCAGGATGGAGCGCCGCACCCGATCGGACCAGTAGTCGTAATGGGCGATGCGCCGCAGGCTGGCCTCGATCCCACCCAGCACGATCGGCACGTCGGAGAAGGCCTCGCGGCAGCGCTGGGCATAGACGATGACCGCGCGGTCCGGCCGCTGTCCGCCCGCCCCGCCCGGCGTGTAGGCGTCGTCGTGTCGCAAGCGCCGGTCGGCGGTGTAGCGGTTGACCATCGAGTCCATGTTGCCGGCCGTGACGCCCCACATGACCGTCGGGCGGCCGAGGGCACGGAACGGCTCGGCGCTGCGCCAATCGGGCTGCGCGATGATTCCGACCCGAAACCCTTGCGATTCGAGCAGCCGGCCCACCAGCGCCATGCCGAAGCTGGGGTGATCGACGTAGGCGTCGCCGGTCACCAGGATGACGTCGCAGCACTCCCACCCGAGCGCGTCCATCTCCACGCGCGACATGGGCAACACCGGCGCGATACCGAACCGTTCGGCCCAGTGCTTGCGCCGCGCGAACAAGGTCGGCGGCACCAAATGCGGCGAGATGGGAACGAAACCCGCGCGCCCGGCGGAATCAGCGGCGGCGGGCATGACGCGGCCAGTGATAGCACGGTCGTGCTTCTGTGGCATGATTACCGGCGATGGGCGGGACGGAGCAGCGGCAGTATCCACGCCTGGGGTTGGGGTTGCCGGTCACCCTGCTCTTTTTGGGACACGGTCAGGAAGCCGCGGAGCTGCAAGACATCTCGCGCGGCGGCTGCTTCTTCAAATCGCGCCACGAGGTCTCGCTCGATCGCCGCATCTCGGTGGTCCTCTCGGCCAGCGGCGGCAAGACCTGCCAGGCGTCGGGACGGGTCGTCCGCACGGTCGCCTATAAGGGCTTCGCGGTCCTCTTCGACCAGGACGACAGCGGCTCCCTCGACGAGTTCATCCGCGACCTCACGCCGCTGCCTCAAGAAAGCCGCGCGGCTCTCATCGGCTCGGTCCTCAAGCCCGAGATTCAGATTTACTGATTAGACGGGGGCCTGCTCGCTGCCGCTCGCGCCCCCCGGGCCACCTCGCTTCGCCCGGCGAAGCCGGGCTGTGCTCGCCTGGTCGTTGTATGCTTCGGCTAGTCCGACGTCTTGGCGTCGGTCGTGGCGGCGTCGGGGGTGTTCTTGGCCAGGGTTCCGGTGCCGGAGGCCGTGCAGGAAGTGCCGCCGATAGGGGCGGAGCCGGAGAAGCCGGCCATCAGCGTGTCGCCCGAGAGCGTGAGGGTCCAGGAGGTGACGTTGAGAACCGCCGAGATGCCACTGACCGGGAGCGTGCAGCTCTGGTCGGACGTCGCCGTGGCGGTCGTTCCGCTCACCGTGAACTTGATGGTGCAGGCGGTCCCCTCGACGAAGTCGATTTCGGAGGCGCTGGCGCCGGCGGTGATCGTAACGGTGTCCCCCGTCAGGTCGAGCGGTGGGATGGTCGTCCCAAGGACCATGCAGCTCGAGGGGGTCAGGGTGCTGCCGCTGATATAGGTCCAGGTCCCGACGAACGCGGCGCCATTGCCGCCGCCGCTGCTGCTGCTGCCGCAGCCGAGGAGCAAAACGCTGGAGACCAGGAGACCTTTAAGTGCGCGTGAAATCATGGCCGGGATGCTACTCCAATCCAGGCCGGGCGGGCAGGCTACATCGACGGCGGTGCCGACGGCGGCGTGAGCGCGGCCGTGGCGTAGACGAAGGCCGCGACCCAGTTGATGGCGATCTCGTTCACCTCGTCGTCGGCCTGGACGTCGACCCAATTGACGTCCGAGCCCGCCGGCACGTCGGAGGTCGAGTTGGCGCCGCCCACCAGCAGACCCGGCCAGGGGTCGAAGACGGTGTCGGCGGCCGACGGACGGTGGTGCGGGTGCAGCGGCGGGTGGTAGCCGAGGCCGGTGACCTGCGAACGGTCGTAAAAATTGCGGCCCAGCAAGTGATCGACCGACTTGGCGATCGTGTCGAGGTAGGCCGGGTTGGGGGCCAGCAGATTGGCGACCCACAGGTTCATGGCCGTGCGAGCCACGGCGCCGTTCGACCCCCACCAGTAGCCGCTCAGATCGCGCCCGAACGCGGCGGCGTTGGCGGTCGCGGTCAGCATGTCGGCCGAGCTGGTCAAGCTGACCGAAAGCGCCGCGACGACCGCCGGATCGCGTCCGGTCTGCGCCGAGAGCAGATAGGTGAAGGTCCCCAGGTTCTCGACGTTGTCCCAGTCGAAGTTGACGTCGACCTGCTTGGCGTTGGTCTCGAAGTACGACAGCGCGCCCCCATCGGCATTCAAGGCCCAAATCTCGGCGGCGGCCCAGATCCGGTTGGGGACGTCGGAGGACTGGCCGTAGCTGCCGGTGCCAAAGTCGCTGTTGTCGGCGGGGATGACCGGGCCGGCACTTTGCTGCAAATACGACCAGCCCAGCAGCGCGGCGGCCTGGTATTTGGCGGCGTCGGACGGCGCATACGGCCGATAGACCCGCGCGGCTTCGGCCATCACGGCCACGAAGTCCGCCGTCGCCGCGGTGCCGATGCCGGTGAAATAGCGCTGCGAGTTGTCCCGGTCCGGCATGATGAAGCCTTCGAAGGCCAGCGCCGTCAGCTTGTGCGGCACGCCGCCCGAGGGTTGCTGCGTGGTGAGCAGCCAATCGAGCTCCCACTTCACTTCCCATAGGAAGTCCGGGAGCGGCGCCGTCCCACCAGTCGCCGTCGCGCCGGTCTCGGGGATCGGCAGGGCCAGCGTCGACAGCGTGGGCCCGAAGTGCTCGAAGGCGGCCAGCAGCATGCCCGCGCTGAAGGCGCCGTTGGTGACATACTTGCCGTAGTCGCCCGCGTCGTGCCACCCGCCGAGGCTGGGCGAGATGGTGGCGGCGCCGGTCAGATAGGTGAGGTAGGCGTCCTTCAGGTGGCAGGCCGCGTGCGACCAGGTGTCGGTGCCCAGCGTGATGCTGACCTGGGTGCCACACCGCTGGCCGTACATTCCGATCATGGAGCGGGTGAGGGCATCGCGGAACACGTCGTCCGAGACCTCGAAGGGGGCCGACTGGGCGGTGGCGTCGGTGCCCAAGCTGGGGACCGACAGATAGAAGATCCCCTGCACGTCGAAGCCCGTGAAGTCGGCCGCGTAGGTGTCGGCGCCGGAGTCCGGATCGGTGGTGCGCGCACCGAGCACGCAGCTCCATTGGGGGACGTTGTTCATGTCGAAGATCTCGGCCGTGGCGCCCGACAGATCGGGCGAGCCGGCGCGCTGGACGACGGTCGCGACCTTCTCGCGGAGCGTCACGTAACCGACCGTGTTGACGCGGACGGCGTGGACCGTCCAAGTGGTGGTCGGGGCGGCGGGCGCGTCGTTGCCGGGGAACAAGACCGAGCAACTGGCGCCGACCAGGCCGCAAGCGAGCACGAAGAAGCCGGTTGATCGAAGAACCACGCAGACCTCCCGGATACTAAAGATAAGATCGCAACGCCGATGACCGAGGCGACACCGTCAAGGGTAGCACGCGGCAAAGCATTTCACGGCTGAGCAGCCAAGGGGAGATCTTGGCGGGTCGTGCCGGTGCTGGAGTCAGGTCGTACCGCCGCCGCCCTCGCCGCCGTCCTCGGCCGAGCCGCTCGCGCCGGAGGTGCCGCCGCTCGTGCCGGCGCTGCCGTTCGTTCCCGCGGCGCCATTGGTCCCGGCGGTGCCGCGGGCACGAACGGCACCGTTCGTACCCGCCATACCGTTGGTGCCCGCCATACCGTTGGTGCCCGCCGTCCCGTTGGTGCCCGCCGTCCCGTGCGTTCCGGCGGTGCCGTTGGTGCCGGCGGCGCCGTTCGTGCCGGCCGCACCGCTGGTCCCTGCGCGGCCGCCACCGCCACCACCCGTCGTGCCGCCGAGTCCACCACCGCCGAAGGTGCCCGCGGTTCCGGACGTGCCCGCAGTACCGAAGGTCCCGGCGC
>DASRLC010000350.1:0-2633 GCA_035648655.1 Polyangia bacterium | reverse complement strand
CTGGGTCCCGCTCAAGACCGAGCGCGTGGTCTTCAAGTCCAGCGGCTGGGTCAAGAACGCGCTCTCCGACGGCCTCATCAAGCGCGATATGAACGGCCATCTCGAAGGCCCGAAGTCTCCGCTGGTCCTCTCGACCGGCGTTCAAATCCTGATCTACACACCCCCCGGCACCGACGCCGCCGAGTACGACTTCCTCCGCCTGGAGCAGCACAAGGACAGCCGCGATTTCCGCACCTTAACGGGCGGCCTGTTCACCTCCGAGTCAGGCTCGGGGCGCAACGAACTCGAGTTCCATCCCGAGCGCATCGCCCCGCAGATGTACGCCTTCACCGTGCCCAAGGACATCATCAAGGGCGAGTACGGCGTGCTGCCGCCGGGCGCGGCCAACCAGCGCGGACTCGCCGACACCGGCAAAATTTTTACCTTTTCGATCCCCGAATAAATCATGCGAAGACGCACCCATAGGTCGTTGCTTATCGCGCTGGCAGTATTGATAGCGGTGACGGTCGCGCTGTTCCTGCGCCAGAAGGCCCCGCCCGAAGCCGCGCGCCTGCTGCCGGAATCCGATGCAATCATCTATGTCCACCTGAAGACCGTCCGCGCCGCCACGCACTTCGACACATCCTCACTCGCTCACAGCCTGGAGTATCAGCAATTTGTCGACGCAACCGGCATCGTGCCGGAACGCGACATCGATGCCGCCGCCGTCGCGCTGCATCGCGTCCCCGTCGCCCCGGGCACGAAGCCCCGCCGCCCGGGCGAAAGAGTGCCCAGGGCGGAACTCTTCGTCTCCGAAGTCTTCATTGGCCGCTTCGACGGCCAGCGCCTCGCCAAATATCTGGCCCAATCCGCTACCTCCCGCGAGAACTACGGCGGCCGCGACATCTACAGCATTCCCATCGACGGCCAGACCGTCCGCGTCGTACAACTCGGCTACGACACCATCGCAGCGTCGAACATGCCCACCGCCGAGCAGGTCCACTCCATGGTCGACCGCCAGCACGCCTCCGCGCTCTGGACGCCGGGATCGTCGCTCCTCGCCGCCCGCTACTCTGAAGTTCCTTTGCTCGCGCAGGCCTGGGCCATCGGCCACATCGGCCTCCCGTTCGCCGAAAACGGCCACATCGCCGTCATGGGCCTCGAACTCCCACTCAGCGAAGACACCGACCTCGTCGCCAGCCTGCGCTACAGCGGCGCTGTGCATTTGCGCGTCGAAGAAATCGCTCCCACCGAAGGCGTCGCCAAACACACCGTCGAAACGATGACAACATTGCTGGGCATCCTCCGTGGCATCCAGGACGCCCAACCCGCCGAAACGCCCGGCGCCCAAGCCATGCGCAAGCTCACCGACTCCATCGAACTGAAGCAGGACAAGGACCGCGCCATATTGACCGCCGCCGCGACCACTGACGAAATCCGCGCGATGGCCGCGGCCGCCGCTATGCCCGCCCCGCAAACTTCCCCCGCTCCTGCGACCTCGCCCGCGGCTCCAACGTCAAAACACTAGCACGGGATGAATTGTCACCCTGAGCACCGCGAAGGACCCGCTTTTTAAAGCACCACACACCACATCACCCGGAGAGACTCCCCATGCCCAAACTGACTGTCTGCGTGCTCGCCGCCCTGCCCTTTGCCGCCTGCACCCTGCACGCGCAAAAGCCCGTCCTCACCGGCCAGGCCGCATTCACGGACTTCAACCGGCAGGCCCCCGGCGTCCGCCACAAGATCACCCTCGCCGACCTCCCCGAGCCCAAACCCGCCGAGGCCGTCAACAACGGCCCGCATCTCGTCCCGAAACCGGATAACGCCTGGCCCATCGCGCCTCCGGGCTTCAAGGTCACGCTCTACGCGGGTGGAGATTTCAAGCCCACAGCCGCCTCTTCGTCGATCAACAATCAGGCGCCCTCCGTGCCCGCTGCCCCATCCACGTTCCGCGAGCCGCGAGAACTCCGCACCGCCCCTAACGGCGACATTTTTCTCTCCGACTCCCACGGCGACAAAATCTTCGTCCTGCGCGGCGTGCGCCCCGACGGTAAGGCCCAGACGATCTCCACCTTCGCCACCGGGCTGAACCTTCCCTTCGGCATCGCCTTCTACCCCGCCGGCCCCAACCCCAAATGGGTCTACGTCGGCAACACCGATTCGGTCGTCCGCTTCCCCTACAAGTCCGGCGACCTCGTCGCCACGGGCCCCGCCGAAAAGATCGTTCCAGAGCTTCCCGGCTTCGCCCAGCTCCGCGGCGGCGGCCACTGGACGCGCGACATCGTCTTCACCAAAGACGGCCAGCACATGCTCGTCTCGGCCGGCTCCGGATCCAACATCGACGACGCCGACACCCACCCCCGCGAGTTCCACCGCGCCGACGTTCTCGAATACACCCCCGAAGGCAAGTTCGTCGAGGTCTACGCGCACGGCATTCGCAACTGCGTCGGCGAAGCGATCAACCCCATCACGGGCTCGCTCTGGTGCTCGGTCAACGAGCGCGACGACCTCGGCAACCATCTCGTCCCCGACTACGTCACCAGCGTCCCCGAAGGCAGCTTCTCGGCTGGCCCTGGTACTACATGGGCGGCCACCGGGACCCCCGCCTCCCCGAGCCCTGCGCCAACGGCACCGGCCCCAACCTGCAGGCC
>DASRLC010000349.1:0-8227 GCA_035648655.1 Polyangia bacterium | reverse complement strand
CACACGCACATGATCACGCTGACGCCCGCCAACCTCGCCACGCTGCGGGGGGGCGGGATGGTGGATATCCTTTCGACCAACGACGACAACCACACCCATACGTACCGAATTACCTGCACCTAGGACGCGAACGGCACCGCGACGATACGGCCAATCCGAACGTTGAAGGCTCGGAATGCGGCGGTGCGCATGGCACGCGGATCTCCGGTGGTGAGGAAGAGATTGGCGACGCGTGGACGCGATGCCACCGTCGGTACGGGGGTCGGCGCTGTCGGTCGCAGCCAACGCGCCGCGACCCAGTCGGCCAGCGCGGGCGCCGGATCGATCAGACGGGCGTGGGGCAGGTGGGCCGTGAAACGGGCGGCCAGCGCCGCGTAGTGGGTGCAGGCCAGCACCAGAGCATCCACCTTCGCAAGCGGTCGGAGGATCTCCGCCAGCTCGCGTTCGAGGCGCGGTGACGCCAGCTCGCCCGCCTCGACGCGCGCCGAGAGCGGCTGGGCGATCCGCTGGATGACGATCCGCCTACCACCGCCGAGCGCGCGCTGGTAGATGCCGGAGCGGATCGTGCGTCGGCCGCCGATGACGCCAACGGATTGGACACCTCGGGGATCCGTGCGACGCACCAGCCGCACGGCGTGGTCGATGATCCCGGCGACCTCGATCGTTCCCACCGCCGTCGATAGGACGCCCGAGGTGCCTGGCACGCCCAGGCGCGGGAGCACCGTGCTGGCGGCGTTGCAGGCGATGACCAGTCGGTGCGCGCCAAGTTCGCGCAGCGTCGCGGCCACCTGGTGCACCCGCCTCAACAAGGCCGAGGTGGGCAGCTTGCCGTAGGGCTGGGCGCCGGTGTCCGAAAAGTAGATCACCGGCGCCTCGGGGTGGCGCGCGCGCAGCAGCTTGAAGAAGCCCATTCCCCCGATCCCCCAGTCGAGGATCGCGATCATGGGTAGCTCTGGGGTGGGACCCAGCCGGGTTCGAGCGGTCCCGAGTCGAAAGCCACCACCCGGGTGTTCCAGCCGATGGTCAGGATCTCCACCCGACGACCGGGGAAGCGGCTCTCGAGGTACCAGCGCAGCTCGTGATCGGAGCGGATCGGGTTGTGCTTCAGCATGACCTGCCAACGTGGGTCGCCGACCATCTTCCGGAGCGCCCGCCGAAACTCGGGCTGGCGCAGGTGCTCGACGAGCTGGCGGGCCTTCGATCGGGCGAAGCACGGCAGCTCGCGCCCGCGCAGAGGGACCGTCACCATGTCGACGACCAGCAGCCGACCACCGGGCGCCAGTACCCGACGGATCTCGTTCATGATCGGATCCCAGTCGAGGTAACGGAACGAGAGCAGCGAGATCACGGCGTCGAATGATCGGTCCGCGAACGGCAGCGCCGGGCCGTCGATCGTCTGGTACCGCAGATGCGCGTCGTCAGAGGCCTGGGCACGGCCACGCGCGAGATCGATCATCCGCGACGATCGGTCGACACCTACGCCGTGCGCGATGCGCGGGGCCAGCTTGGCGAGCAGCGCGCCATTGCCGCACCCGAGATCGAGCACCCGCGGCAGCGGCGTGCGCGGCAGGTGCTTCTTCAACCAACGCCATTCGTCGCGCCGCACGCCGATGTCGCCGAACACCTCGGCGTACAGCTCGGCCACCCCGTCGTAGCCGGTGTCGCCGTCGGGATCGCGTGGCTCGAACCGCTTCATGGCCTCGGCCGGCGCAAGGCCGCTGTACTTGAGCGCGCTACCCGTGACCCCGTGTGACTTCTTGCCCGGGATGGCGATGACGTAGAGCGGCCCGCCGTCTGGGCCGACGCCGACGCCCTCCCAAGTGAACCGGTCCGGCTTCGTCGAGATGGTGGTGTACCAATGGTACCCATGGGCCGTCACGGCGAAGGTTCGCGCGAAGAAGGGGGCGAACCAGCGCGCGGTGCGACAGGCGTGGAAGTAGGCCGAGGCACCCGGCGCAAACGGCAGCCTCAGGTTCCGCCACTCGTGCGGGCTGAACTGCTCGGGCATGGAAGTGGTTCGAAACATAGGACCGTACATCCCGCTGTGGCCGACGAAATGCAGCTCGGCCAGCGTATGGCCCCCGTCGCGCACCCGCTCCATCGCCCGCACGAACTCGAGCTTGCTCTCGACCCGTTCGCTGCGGACCAGACAAGCGGGGTTCGCGGCCCGCCGGTCGGCTTCCATCGTGGCCGCCACCCGTGCGAACTTGGCCCCCCCCTCCCGGTAGCGCGTGGTGTAGCCGATCCAGATCAGGGTGCTCATGGCCAGCGGGCGCGAGAGAGCACGAGCGAGTCGTCTTGCGGAATCCAGGCGCCGCAATCCTCGGAGACGACCAGCGTCTCGCGCCGGAGGCGATCGAAGACCTGCATCCCTTGAATGGGCGGAAAATAAAAGTGGATGCCGACGGCGGCGTCCGAGGCCTTCATGTCGTGGATGGCGCGCGGTCCGACTGCCACGACTTCAGACGCCGCATGCGTCCGCTCGGAGACCGCGCAGAGGTCGCCCATCCGCCAGCGCCAATGGCGCTCGACCAGGCGGCCGCGCAACAGGTGGACGAAACCGCCCGCGTCGCCGTGGTCGTGCGGCGCGCAGAAGGTCTCCTCTCGCCAGCCGACCAGCAACACCTCGCCGACGGCGTCGCGGAAGATCGGAAGGCGACCGTAGGGCAGCCCCGGGCCCGGCGGCGGCGCCGCGGACAGCAGCGCCTCGACCGGCAACGGCGACGCCCGCAGGTGCGGCCCCAGCGCGCCAGCCCGGCAGGCCATCAACAGATCGGACCAAGAATATTCGATCGCCGACATCGGAGATGCCGCCGAGCATATGCCAGAAGCGTCCCTGGTCCTTCCCCACCGTCGGATTCGATACCTGCTCCACCGAGGGCGGCGGCCCGCCTACGGCTCCCCCTTCGGCAACTTCGAGGAGGCGTTGGTCGTCACGGGCGCCCTGCCCGGGAAACTCGACGCGACAATCCTGCAGCGGGTGGATTGCCTCGTCGCGCTTGGACGGCGGGCCGAGGCCATCGTGCTGCTGCAAATGACAGCGAATCAACTCGTGATAGGAAGGTGCAAATGGATGCGACCGGCCGACATCCGCATTTCGTCTCGCCACTGTTCTGGCACGATCGCCTCGCTGAGGGGTTGGTCGCGGCCGGCGAATCCAAGCGGGCGGTCCTGTTGGTTGTCGGCCGACAATCCTGCGGTGGCTCCCGGGCCCTCGTGGAGAAGACGATCGCGAAGGAAGAGATCCTCGAATACCTCGACTCTCACTACGTATGCGTAGCCGGCGACGCCGACTCGCCCGAATCCGCGGTCGCCGCGCTGGTGGCGCGGATGCCGCAGCATGATCGAACACCGCTCTGCCTCTACCTATCCGCGCAACAGGAGCTGATGCATTCAACCTCCGGCGGACGTCCGCCCGCGGTGTTCTTGTCCGATTTGCTCGTTAGGCGCCGCACCGGGGTCGTTTGCAGGCCCTCTCTCGCAGGTGAAGTATCCTGGCCGAGGAGGCGAGATGGCGAGGACACTCGTCATTCTTTTTTCGGGTCGCCGCGTCGGGAGATCATTCAGGACCTGCGACCCCGGACGGGCCAGACCAGGCAACGAGCGTCACCGAGCCCTAGGGCGGGGTCCAGGGCGCTCCGGTCTCGCAGTTCACGTGAGCAAACCGCAATCCCGTGGCAGTTACGTCGATGGTGCCGAAGACGATGGGTAGGTTAAACCGACGCGGCCCGATCGATCCGGGATTGAAGACCGTGAGCCCGCGGTCGCGTCCGAGAAATGGCACGTGCGAGTGCCCGCACACCACGGCCTGCGCCCCGTGCGCGCGCGCCATCGCCGTGACCTCTGCGCGCAGCTTGGGGCCATGAACGCCAATGTGAACCAGAAGCATCCGCAGCAGCGGTTGCGGGTCCTCGGCGCTGCGCACGAGATCGAGCGTGAGCACGTCCGGTAGGTCGGGCGCGTGGACATCGATGTTGCCGCGAATGGCGTGCACGGGGGCGATGCGCGAGAGCCCATCGAGCACCGCGAGATCCCCGATGTCCCCTGCGTGCAAGATGGCATCGGGCCGGCGGGCCGCCAGGTACTCGGCCGCCTGCGGGTGAGGCTGCGAGTGGGTGTCCGCCACCACCACGAGTCGCAACGTCCCATCGGGCCTCAGGGGGAGCTGCCGCGTCCTCCTCGCGGGTCGTGGAGCCGCCATTCCGCAACCCTAGCAGCTCGATTGCAGCTTTTTTTCCCCATCGAAAGAGAGACGATGGGTAGATGTCGATCGAGCCGTCGCTGTTGTGCCGAAGCGGCATCCAGCTGCTGATCGCCTAGCGGTTGATGGGTGTTGTCGACGAAGAATGGGTCGGCGCCATACCGGCCGCGCCTTCGAATAACTTCCGAGCGGGCTCGTGTGTCAGTCCTTTCGGTCGGTGCTGGAGGGAATATATGGGAAAGCTGTCGGCGGTCACTTTGTGTTTGTCACTCGTCGTTGCCGCGTTGCCGGCCAGGGCGTTCGCGACGGCCTCGCTGCCGATATATGTGACGCCGAGTCACCTCGAGGTCGGGGATCAGACGTTCGAAGCGAATCTGAACGGCTTTCGAGCCTACCTCGAGACGAAGCGGGCGAGCGATCCCCGGCTGTTCGCTGCGCTCGATCCCAGAGTCGAGCACCTCGAGTCACAGGTCGCGGCCGGCGAGGCCGTTGCCGTGGCCGGACTCGTCATCGGGGTGGCCTCGACCGCTTACGCGTTCTTGGGCAGAAAGACCTGCCCCGAGCCAGGCATCACCGATCCGAACTTCGCCGCCGACAGCGCGGCATGGGGCGCCTGCAACCAGGACAACGACAGCACCTCGGGTAAGTTCATCCTGCTCGGGATTGGCGCGATGACCCTAGGGGGAATCGGGTGGTGGATCCTCTCCCCCACACGCGCCGACCTCCTCGATCTGGTGAACGCCCACAACGCGCTCGCTCCCGACACGATGCGCCTCCAGCTTGGTTACGACCCGACCAGCCGCTTGGCCCTGGGCGGGCTCTCGATGACGTTCTGAGGCGGGAACCCCCAGCCGGCAGGTTACGAGCGACCCCAGAGGGATTCGAACCCTCGTTCGTGGCTTGAAGGGCCACTGTCCTGGGCCGGGCTAGACGATGGGGTCCGGCGGGAAGGGCGAGAGTGTGTATGGAAGGGGTGGGGGAGCGCAAGCGCGACGGCGCGGGAAAATGGCAATCCCTCTTGTCGTCAGCCGGATCGGCCTTATACTGAACAAGGGTATAGGTACCGTCAAGCCATGGGACGCAACCTTTCACTGCTCGCGCATCTGCCCAAGCTGGAAGCCGATGGGATCATGCACCGGCGCGATTGCGAGTGCGTGCGCTGCGACGCGGGGTTTCGGCCCTCGGAGCACGAGCGAGAGGCGGCGCGGCAGCGTTGGGAGGATCGGCGGGCGCGCTCGACGGTGGAGCGGGCGCTGGCGTTGCGGCGCGAGCGGGCGCGGGTGAAGGCGGCCGCGGTCGGACTGCAGCTCGAGCGTGAGGCGCGTGAGGTGGACGATCAGATCGGCGCGTTGCGGGCGGCGCGCGCGCGGGTAGCGGCCGATCGGCGGCTGGAGATTTTGCAGGCGCTCCGACGCGCGGGGATGCCGCTGTCGGAAGCGCTGGTGGAAGTCGATCGCCAGGTAGGGACCGACTCGAACGGGGTGGGCCCAGTAGGGTTCGAACCTACGCCCTACGGATTAAAAGTCCGATCGTCGTCCCAATGATTTAGATGCTTTATCTGATTTTCTTGACGAGTGGGCCCGTTTTGGGGCCCAAGATACTCGGCGAGGAGATCACCACCCATGGCGAAACGGAAGGTTCAGCCGGTCCCGGGAGACGGTACGTATGGCAACGGCTCCGTCGTGCCACGCGGCACGAAGTGGCGCGTCCGATGGAGGGAAAACGGCGTCCGGCAGTCGTTGTCCGGCTTCCAGTCGGCGCAAGAGGCGCGCGACGAGCTGAGGAAGATCCAGGCGCGCCTCCAGCTCGGCGAGCCGGGCGTCGAGCCATCCACGCCCAAGCCGATCGTTAGTGTCGAGCTAGGACATTCCAGGACGTTCGCAGAGCTACTCGACGACTTCATCGCCTACCGCGTGGCGCACAAGCGGCGCATGGCTCAGGAAGACCGCTCACGCTGGGAGCGACACCTAGCCGGCGCGCTGGAGACGCAGACCGTCCGCGAGCTTTCCCCCAAGTGGGTCCGGGAGCTGGCCACGGAGCTCGTCAATCCGACCCCGGGCACCAAAACCCCTGACGGCTCCGCCAAAGACCCCATCTCGGGACAGACGGCGCAACGGGTGCTCGCGTTGCTGTCCTCGTTTTATTCGTGGGCGATTCGCGAGGGGCTGGCCGACACCAACCCGGTCCGGCCGGCGCTGCGCGACCCTGACCTCAAGGCGTTGCTGG
Organism: Polyangia bacterium; assembly: GCA_035648655.1. Lineage (GTDB taxonomy): Bacteria > Myxococcota_A > Polyangia > Fen-1088 > Fen-1088 > JADGRB01. The sequence goes on along the minus strand of DASRLC010000349.1, from coordinate 1,800 downwards.
CCTCGACCCACGAAAAGGAGACCGCCAACTACCTCAAGAGCTGGAGCGAGGTCGATCGGCTCTACAAGGCCCTCGGCCGGACGTCGGTTGGCGTCTGCTTCTACCTCCAAGCGCGCGCCGGTCTGCGGCCGGGCGAGGCGATGGCGCTGCGCTGGGGATCGGTCGACGTCGGGGCCAAGGTGCTCACGGTGCGGGCGAGCGTTCGAAGCGGCAAGGTGGGCCCGCCGAAGTCGGGCAAACCCCGCAACGTGCCAATCGCCCCGAAGCTCGGCGCTGAGCTGGCAAAGTGGAAGACCGCATGCAGCCCGCGCACGACTGACACGGACCTCGTCTGCCCGCCGCCGACGCGGGTCGGCGACACGGGGAAGTTCCTCGGAAAGAAGACGATCGGCTCCGCCCTCACCACGGCCTTCAAGGCGACCAAAATCAAGCCCGGGAAGATGTACGACGTCGGGCGGCATACGTTCGGGTCGCTCGTGGGTCTGTCGGCGAACGTCTCGGCGCCTGGGCTGCAGGCGATCATGGGGCACGCGTCGATCACGACGACGTTGCGATACGTCTCGCTCGCCAGCCGGCCCTTCAGCGCGAAAGAGCTGGCGGCGCTCGGGTAGCGGGCCAGGCGCCAGTTCCACTGGAGTGGAACCATCACGCGGAAGCGCGGCACTGGGATCAGCACGAACGCGGCATCCCCGAACTCCTCGGTGATCACCTCGATCCGGCCCTACGTGATCACCTCAAAGCCGGCCATAGTCAGATCCGCGTCATGTGGGTCGAACCGCGCTCGTCCTGCCGATGCACGGGCTGCCGCCGGGTCGCAGGCGGCGTCCAGGGCAGCGAGCTTCGCTCGTCGCTGGCGCGACCCTGGACACCTCCTGCGACCCGGCGGCCTTCTGCCAATATCGCAGCAAGGCGGGATGTCAGTTGTTCACGAACGCGACGCCGCGGTAGCGGAAACCGGGATCGGCGACTCTGTAATGGGGCATCCTCCGAGGTCTTTCTTGTTCGCAACCTCGAAGTACCGCGGCGGGCTCTGCCCCTTCAACTCCCGCGTCCACTTTGTCACCGGCGCCTCATCAGCCCGTCGCCATCCCCTGCGAATTCACGTCAGGATGGGATCTCCACCCACGCGAACGTCAAGAGAGCCACAATTGCTGCGTCCAGCCCATGGCCGGATAGCGTTTCGCCTCAAGCTATTGACGGTGGTGGAGCAATTGCCCACAATCCCCAAGGCTTCATGGCGCATCTTCTCCTCGTCGATGATGACAATGACATCGTCGAGGCGCTCGGCGATCTTCTGCGGGAGGAGGGACATGAAGTCCACAGTGCAGCAACCGGCGAGGAGGGCCTTATAGTTCTGAGAGGCTCGCCACTGCCGGACGTTCTCGTTCTGGACGTGGATATGCCCGTCCTGGGTGGCCCTGGAATGGCTCACAAGATGTTGCTGCACGACGCCGGTGAGGAGAACGTTCCGATCATCCTCATGTCGGCCAGGGGGGACCTGCCTCAAGTCGCCCGGCAAATGGGAACGTCGTACGTCCTCAGGAAACCGACGACAATTAATACCTTCCTAGATCTACTCAACCGAGCACTTCGGGAGCGGCAAGCACCGACGTCTGCTTAAGTGCCGGGGCCTTCGTGGCGCAAGTGCGTACAGGTTGGGTACCACGACCATCCATCTGTGATTTACGCCGAGCGGCATGCAGGTCCACCTGGGTAGCACCTCTCCGTGACGGCGTGGAGCCTGATGCGGGGCGCATGATGGTTAATTAAATCTGCAATACCGATGCGGCGACCCGGAAC
>DASRLC010000348.1:0-2337 GCA_035648655.1 Polyangia bacterium | reverse complement strand
CCCCATCCCCATCCCTCCGCCGCCGCTCGAGAAGGCGCGGCTTTCGAGCCATACTTCCGCGCCGGCAGATGACCGTCCGAAATCCGCCCAGAGCTCAACCCTTTCGCCCGGTGCCAGCACCACGTAGGGCTTGCGGACCGGCGCGCCCAACAGGCCGCCGTCGCTCCCGATCACTGTTATGGGACGATAGTCGCTGAAGGCGAGCTTGTAGATGCGCGAGTTGGATCCGTTGAGAATCCGAAGCCGGTAGCTGCCTGCCCCAACAGTGAAGTCGGGCGTCTGGCGGCCGTTTACGAAAATCCTGTCGCCGAGAAAACCTATCATCTGGTTCGGCGCGTAGACGAGCTCGCCGTCAGAGCCGAGTAGTCGATCCTGGATCACGAGAGGAAGATCGAATTCGCCGGTGGGGAGACCTCGCGACTCATCGTTCGGGTCCACCACCAGGAAGAGTCCGGCCAATCCTGCGTAAACCTGGGGCCCCGTGCGGCGGTCCGGATGGGGATGATACCAGTACGTTCCGGGCCGGTTGTCGACGGTAAAGTCATAGTTGTATCTGGCGCCCGGACCCACCGCAAAGCGCGGATGGCCGTCGTTCTCCTGTGACACCTGCAGGCCGTGCCAATGAACGATTGACGGTTCCGGGAGGTGGTTGTCGAAATGAACACGGACACGTTGTCCGCGCTGTACGCGGAACGTGGGGCCAAGATAGCTCGTCGATGGGAGGAGCGCAGCCGAGCCACCTGCGAGGAGCTTTCCGTCAAATCGCCAAACCTGCGCGGCGCGCGCGCCGGCGGACTCTAGGATAGCCTCCGCCGACTGGGCACGCAGCGCCACCTCGATCGGGCTAATCGCCGGGTGCGTCGGAATGCCACTAGCGCCAGGCAGCGCCGCGTCGACCTGCGGGGGTCCCCGCCGGCTGCACGTTCCTCCGATCCAACTGGCCGCTACCACACCGCCTGCCAAAAGCTGGCGCCTCGAAGGACGCGCTTGTCGCGGACGACTCAACCCTGTCCCCAGTTACGCATCTGCGGCTCCTTCACTTCCTGGTCGAGCCGATGTTTCGGCGACCGCCGTTACCACCGAGCCCTCCCGAGACTCCGAGACTCGATTGTGCGGAAGGGTGATCAGCCGGGGAATTCCTTCGTGTCCGTGTTTCGATTCCCACCGGCAAATACGCTCGGGCGCACCTTGAGATCGTCCGACGGAACCGGCAGGCTGCACGCGACGGGATCGTCCTTGAGGAGGGGTTGGTTCCTGGTCGCCCCGCCGCGAGGTCCCAGAGCCTCGCGCCACAATACGGCGCTCACCGTCTGAAGGGTCTGACGGCCGGGGGCGTGCTCGACCAGATCTGCCAAGCTGAGGACACCGGCGAGCCTGCCGTCGGCGTCCACGATGATCAGACGAGCCTTCCGCTCGGTGGCCATCAACTCCTCCGCTTCGCGGACGTCGGCAGTCGCCAGGCACGTCAGCGCGGGGGAGGTCATGACTAACGCCGCCGACGTCGTTTCGGGGGCAATCTTCTTCGCCAAGGCGAGCGTCGTCAGGTCACGATCGGTGACCACTCCGATCACCTGCATTCGCGCGTCGCAGATCGGGAGAAATCCAACCCCGGTCTCCGCCATCACGAGCGCAGATTTCTGGACGTTGTCCTGCTCGTTCAACGTCTCGACGTTCTTGTTCATGATTTCACTGCATTTCATGGTGGGTATCCTCCTGACCTCACCAGATCAGCACGTATCGTGCCAACGATGGGTAGTCAGACGCGGGGTGCGAATGAGGGCTTTCGAGCGCAACTCCTGCGGATTCCCTCGATAGGCCTGCAAATCGTGCGCGAAGTAGACCGGCCTGCTCCCGAGATCCCGGTGACGGGCTCTGGCACGCCGCTTGAGTGAAGCGATTCAAAGGGAGAAACGACGATGCTCAGGATCAAAGACATCATGACCGTGAACGTCTACACGGTGGACGTCGACGCCTCTGCCGAGGAAGCTGCCTGGGGCCTCACCCGTCGCCATATCGGTGGAGCGCCGGCGCGTGACGCGACAGGGAATCTTGTCGGCGTTCTTTCCAAGTCCGACCTCGTGAACCCGGAGCCAGCGCAGTGGATCAAGGGCGAGGCGACGGTTGGCGATCTCATGAACCCGGACGTGGTCTCCCTTTACGCGGACGATCCTGCGATGGCGGCCGTCGACGAGATGGCTAAGGACCCGCGCACAGATTGTCGTTTCAGGCTGGTGCATGCGGCGTGATGACGTAGTTCCAATCGCCGTGGAAGCTTGCGGGCTTGATGTTGAGAGTCCCGAACTCGGCCTTGGTGAACTCGATGCCGATGGGATAGGT
>DASRLC010000347.1:0-2451 GCA_035648655.1 Polyangia bacterium | reverse complement strand
CTCCCGAACCGACGAAATTGCCGGTGCCGGTGACGTCGCCCGCCCCGGTGGAGATGCCGCCGCCGAACCCGCCCTGCACGCCGCCGGCGCCGCTGGTACCGGCGCTGCCGCTGGCTGGCCGGCCCGCCGAACCGGTCTGCGGGCCCGGGCCGCCACCGCTGTCGCTTTGGCCGCAGGCGAGGCTGTGGAACGAGAGCGCGAGGGCCACGATCCCGATCGCGGTCAACCCGCTCGAGATCGTTCTGGGCTGCGGTCGAGCCGCGTGCCCAGACGGGCGCGCGATCGACTCACCCGGCGCTCTGGTTCCGGGTCCTGCCACGCTTCAACTTCTGCATCGCCGATCGCCCGGTTGCGGGTTTCCCGCCGACTACGGGTTTTCTACGACACTGACGAGGGTCACGTTCACGGTTGCAGCGGCTGCTCCACCGGGAACTGAGAGTGAAACAGATTGGATGGGCTGCTTGGCATAGGCCGGCCCCGGAGGCGTGTTGTAGCACTGCTGCGTGAACGCGCTGTACAGGATCGTCTGAGGGCTCGTAGTAGCGGTCGCGCACCAGAATGTGGTTCCGGTCGAATCGGCGTTGAGCTGTACTCTCAGCGGCGAGCTGCTCGCATTCGTAAACGTAACCGTTATGCCTGAGCCCTTAGGAGTCACGGTACTCGGTGTCGTGGCCGGGGGAACCTGGCCGATGCTGAATCCGAGATACGCATTGCCAACATAGCTATTGGCCGCCGTCGCTGAGCCCACGGTGCCCGTCATCGTGAGCATGCAGGGCGTTCCGCACGTCGAGTACATCCCCGGCATGATCGTGCTCGTGGCGTCGCCTCCGTCGTATGCGTAGCCCGACCAGCATCCGCCTCCAACCGCCGGCATCGTAACGAGACCACCCGAGCTCACGGCAAAGCTGCTCCCACACTCCGCTGTACCTCCGCCAGCGCCGGTGGTCCCGGCCGTTCCGGTGGTATTGCCGGTGCCGGTGGTGTTGCCGGTGCCGGTGGTGTTGCCGGTACCGGTGGTGTTGCCGGTACCGGTGGTATTGCCGGTGCCGGTGGTATTGCCGGAACCGGTGGTATTGCCAGAACCGGTGGTATTGCCAGAACCGGTGGTATTGCCGGAACCGGTGGTGTTGCCGGTGCCCGTCGTTCCGCCCTTGCCGGTGGTGTTGCCGGTGCCGGTGGTGTTGCCCGTGCCGGTGCCGTTGTTGACCGTGTCACCGGACGCGCAGGCGAAGCAGAGTAGCCCGAGCGAAAGGGAGAACGAGATCACCAGTCCGGCAGAGTGAAGTTTCATGGCACGGCCTTTCAAAATAAGGGGGGCTGGGAGGGGGCCCCGGCGTTGCCCGGAAACCCTTAAGACGATCCGAGATGGATCGAACCGCCTTGGTTTTATCTCGGACGCCCGGTCAATTCAATACCTCGCCCGCAGCTGACGACGCCCGGCGGCAGAGCGCCTCCTCAGTCCAGGCCCGCGATCTTCGAGGCGTCTGCACCGCGGGCGGCGCCGCGGCGGGCGAGAGGGGAAAACAAGACGCCGGTGCCAAAGGGATGATAACCCTGACGGGCGTGTTTCGATCGCCGATTTTCGCCCGCCTGGCCGTCCTCTTGGCCGTCCTCTTGGCCGTCCTCGGCCCGACCGCCATTGACCGGCCGGCGTCGGCGGCGCCCAAATCCGCGACGGCCCGGGCGCGGCGCACCAACCAGCGGACCGGCCGGTTGACCCCGGCGTTCTCCGAGCTGGTCAAGGCACACCAGCGTGGCGATCGCGGCGCTTTGGGGCGGCTGGCGGACAAGATTGGACCGGCGCGGCTGGCGATCGCGATCGCCGGTGCGGATGGGCACCTGTCCGAGGCGGCTCTGGCTGCGGCCGAGCTGGCGCGCGGCGGGATCTCCCTGCTGGCGACCATTGCCGCCGAGCTGACATCGGTCGATCCGGCGCGCGCCGTGGCGGCGGCGGGGGCGCTCGGATCGTTGCTGGACGGTTCGGTGCCGACGGCGATCGAGGATTGGGACGTGCCGCCCGACGAGGTCGCGCTGGCCTGCGGCGGCCTGCGGGCTTTGGCGGCGAAGAGCGGGGCGTCGACCGCGGCCCGTTTGGCGGCGCTGGACGCGATCCTGGCTTCGACCCCCAACTGCGGCCCGGCCGGCGATCTGCTGGCGCTTGCCCACGACGCGGCCCCCGCGATCCGGCGCGCCGCGATTCTGGTGGCGGCGGGCGGCCACCGCGACGCCGTCTCGAGGGACGCGGTGGCGGACGCCGATCGGAGCGTGAGCGCCGCGGCGGTGGCGACCGCGTGCCGCTTCGAAGGGCGTCGCGCGGCGAGCGGCCACGAGACGCCGCCCTCGGCGCAGGTCATTGCGACAGCGCGCCTGTTGGCGACGGCGGCGACCACGCCCGCCGAGGACGCGGTCGAGATGCTCGACTGTCTGGCGACGGCAGCGACGCCCGCCGAT
>DASRLC010000346.1:0-7201 GCA_035648655.1 Polyangia bacterium | reverse complement strand
TTCCAGCGCCGCCTCCCTTCGCCCCGGCAAGCCCCCCAGTCCCCAAGCCTGCACCGCCGCTGCCACCGCTCGAGGTCAAGTTACCCCCGGCACCCCCTGTGCGGGACCCGCCAGTTCCCACCGCCGCCGCGTCCTGACCGTTGGTCCCCTGCGCGCCGGAGACGCACTGAAGTGACGTCCACCAAAGAAGCGCCGCAATTGCCGAACAAAACCGGTGACGGGGAGGACGGACACTTAAAGAAAACATCGGCGCTCCATGTGGATGGGACTCACAGTTGAACAGTCTCGTGACAAAAACAACATTCAGGATCAACCGGGCTAGATCAGTCTGCCGTCAGATAAAGCATCGCCGGACCACTCCACGGATTCGAGAAGCTATGCGCGCCGTTGCTCTGTTCCGGCAAAGGAGACTGCGTCCCCGTACCGAGATTCAGCCATTTTGCCGCCAACGTTCCGGTCGCGCCGGCGACGTTCAGCGTCAGGCTTCCTGCGCCGTTCGTGAAAACGATGTACTCTCTTCCGGGATCCGCGAGACAGTGCATTCCCACGGCGCCTCCGCCAATGAGTGGATCGCTGGCGACCATCTTGTACCAGCCTGTGCTCTTCATGAAGTCGCTCAAGTATTTATATGAGCCGATGCCATTGGGCGTCTCTGTGAATTTATCTACATCCCAAGCATGGAGACTGTAGTAGAACGCGAAATACCCGCCAGCCATGAGCACTTCCATGCTGGCCGCGAAGACATCGGCTTGCGAATTGTAGTGACCATAAGTGAAGCTGCCGTCATTGCCGACTTGATAGAGAGTAGTCTCGGCGTTGAAGTACGGCATCGCGCGTTTGGTTAGCGCGCTCTTTGCCGTGGCGTACTGGTTTGACGATTGGTCGGTATAGAAGTCGACCGTTCCTTTGTATGCCGGGTTGTCATAGTAGTTCGGACTAAGCTGACTCTGGGCGCCGTCGGGGTCATGCAGGGTACGCAGGCGTTGATAGGCGTCGGTCGCTTTGATCAGATTTAAACGGGTGGCGATATAGCTCTGATCGGTTTCATAGTAGGATTCCTTGGAGAAGTCCCACACCACATTGGCGTACGCCTGGTAGCGCGCGACGATGAACTTGAAGTATAGATCGTCATCCGCCGAGCCCTTTGCCGGCCAGTTGACCATCTTGGTGTAAACTTTGAAATAAATGTGCGCGGTCAGTCCTTTTTCAAATAAATAGGCAATTACCCGATCGTAGTTCTGCCAAAACGGCTCAGTCATTTGGGTCTGATCGGGCGCGGCATTGGTCCCAGGCCACGCAATTAGTGCCGGGGGTCCGAAATCAATAGCCGAGGTGTTTCCCTTCTTCCAGCTGGTATCGTATGCGTAGGCGTTCATGAGCACCTCGCTGAAACCGCTTCCCGCCACTATGTCAATGATGCTCTTGGCTTTGGCGATGCTGGCATCGCCGAAGTCCATCATGGCCAACCAGTCGAGCTCGTAGCCCATTTGGAAGTAGCGGGTGCCGTCGTCATAGAGGTAGTGGTGCGGCAGCGCTGGATCGACGCGGATCGCGCCGTGCCCGGTCGGATTGATGGTTCCCGTAGGCACCGTGCCGGTCAGCCCGTCGAGAGACGCGTCCTGGGTGGACGAAGTGACATAGGTGAAGGCTCCGGCACTGGTCGGGGCGAAGCGGACCTTCCAGACCTGGCCACCCGTATAGAAACCGGGCAACGTGAGCTTGACCCCGCCGGGACCGCTGAACGTCACCGTGAAATCGGTGACGTCCAGGTAGGGATTGGCCTTGTTCGATTTGGATGTGAAAACGATGTCCTGCGGATAAAAAGACACGAAGCCTGTCACCGAGCCGGTTCCTCCGTTGCCGCTTCCTCCGACGCCGGTGCCTCCGATTCCGGCATTGCCCATGCCGCCCGCCGCTCCCGACTGCGAGGCGCCTCCGGCCGCCGCTTGGCCTCCGGAGCCGGAGGAGCCGCCCACCGACTTCATACCTCCGGAACCCGCGCCTCCCGCTGTTCCGGAGTTACCCCCAGGGTTCGTAACTCCGCCGGTGCCACCGCTTCCGCCAAGTCGCCCGCCCGGAGCTCCTGTCATCCCGGCCGTCCCGGCGGTACTTCCGCCACCGGCGCCACCGCTTCCCGACGGCCCCGTCGTTCCCGCACCGCCAGCCGCACCGCCGCCGGTATCGCCGCTCCTGGCGCCGCAGCCAGCCAGGAACGCGAACAGGCAGAGATAATACGCAGACCGTCCCTGGCCCCTCGCGCCAGCGCCGCCGCGATGCGACGCGCCTGGCGCGGCAGCGATTCCCGTGGAATGTTCTGGTCCCGGCGGCTTCCTGACGACTGCGTCTGTCAAAGCGACCTCCTCGATCTGAGAGAGCGAGCGCATTCGACGATTCAAAAGCCGAGACCCGTCAAGATCGTTCTCTTCTCAGACCGCCTGGTCCGGCAGCGGGGCTGCGATCACTGTGATGTGGAGATCGAAGCAGTGACGGCGCTATAGGCAATGGTCCAAGAAAAGGAGGCCGTTGGCACGATTGTTTTCGCAGGACATCGCCGAAGGCCAGATTTTTCGCAGGACATCGCCGAAGGCCAGATGTGGGTGCGGGTAAGAAATCTTTGCCATTGGAACTGACCGAGGCGCCGGATAGACTATCGGTTCGTGTGAGCCGTATCTGTTCTGGGCGTCACTGCGGGATGGCATGTGGTCCGCGGGCTCATCCGGCCTTCCGATAGGGAACGTTCTCGTTTTCTTGGAATTTGCCATGATCGACGATGGGACAGTTAGGGCTCGCCGGACGACGACCACTGCGATTGACGGTGGCGCCTCAGACGCGGCTGATACGGCTCTCGCCCGCGCCGTCGTGGCTGCCGAGCCGTGGGCCCAACGGGAGGTTTGGGAACAATATGCGTCGATGGTAAATGGCGTTCTGCGTCGTGCGCTTGGGCCGGAGCACGATTTCGACGATCTGATCCAAGATGTCTTTCTGAGGGTTTTTGATCGGGTCTCGGGTCTGCGCGATCTCAGCGCGCTCCGCAGCTTCATCTATTCCGTCACCATCCGAGTGGTCTCGTGGGAGATCCGTCGGGCGCGGGCGCGACGGCATCGTCAGGCCGCAAGCCTCTTGTACCGGGAAGGTCCCGAGGCCGTTACCGCCGATCCGGAGACACGCGATCTCGTGGCACGCGTCCAGACCATCCTCGACGGCATGCCCCAGAAGGAGCGCGCTATCTTTGTCCTGCGGCACGTCGAGGGGCAGGGATTGTCCGATATAGCCCAGGGCTTGAATGTTTCGCTGAGCACCGCCAAGCGCTTGCTTAAGCGCGCGGTTCGCAAAATCGAAAAGGAGATCGAGCGAGATGATCGGCTCTCCAGCACGCTGATGAAGGGGCGTTCTGCCCGATGAGCCGCGACACCCAGGATCGAGAGGACCGCCTCGATGCTTTCGCCGATCTGGTGCGGCAGGGACCTGCTCCTCTTTCTGCGCGCCATCGTTCGGCTGGGTGGCAACGCCTGCAGCGGGTCATGGCGTCCCGACCGACATCGCCCGACAAGCCTCCTATGGCTTGGTGGCTACAAAGGGGTTCGCAGTTGCGATTGGCAGTGGCGGTCATTGCCGTCTTGGTTCCGATAGCATTGCGGCTGGCGACAAAACCCGCGCCGCAGGCTCTCGGGTACGTCGTGAGGGGCGATGCCGGCCTCGATCCGCTGGGAACGACTGGCGGCGCCTTGTGGGCCCAAAGGGGCCGAATCCAGCTGGCTTTCACCGACGGCTCCGAGATTGGTATGCGTCTGTCCGCGCGCCTCACGGTGGTGCGGCTGAATGCTAACGGTGCTGACATTCGACTGGTCGATGGGATGGTCGACGTCGACGTACGGCACAGACCTAGCACCACGTGGGTTTTCGAGGCGGGACCTTACGCCGTTCACGTCACTGGCACCTCGTTTGCCCTAGGCTGGAACGCCGCCAAAGAGCGGTTGGAGTTGAGGATGCGGACCGGCGTCGTCGCGCTCTTTGGGCCGATGGGGGGGGAGGTCCAAGAGGTCAAAGCAGGTCAGTCTGTCTTCTTGGATGTCAGTGGTAATCCCTGGATCCCTCCGGCTGAGGCGGGTGCGCAAGGTGCGGATTCGGGATCGGCCGTAGCAGCCGATGCTATCCCGGCTCCAATGTTCTCTCCGATCGGTCGCGTGACCCTGGCGCCCCGCACTCACGTCGGTCTGCCCCAGAGTCATGATCGGCGGTCCGGGCGGCCTCTGCCTCCACATCCGGAGTGGGCAGACCTATTGGCGCACGGCGACTTCGACGCGATTGTCGAGCAGGCCAAGAGAAAGGGCATCGACGTCTGTATGGCCGCCGATAGCCAAACGAACCTCGCTGCGCTGGCGGATGCCGCCCGGTATACCCATCGCGGTGATCTCGCCCGTCGCTCTCTATTGGCTCTGCGCGCGCGTTTTCCCTCAGCGGACCGGGCCAGGGACGCTGCTTTCTTTCTCGCGCGGCTGAGCGAAACGACGGGCCAAGGCGCTCGTGAGGCGCTGTCCTGGTATGATCGCTATTTGGATGAAACTGCAGGCGGTTCTTATGCAGAGGAAGCGCTTGGGCGGGAAATGGTCCTTTTGCGACGGACTGAGGGAGATGCCCGCGCCCGCGGTGTGGCGCGTCGGTACCTCCAGGCATACCCCCACGGCATCTATGCCACTGCGGCCGCCGGATTGCTCCAAGACCCCCGCACTCCGTGATCGTCGTAGCGACGGGGCTGTGGGCGATGGCGCTCGCTGCGGGTTCGGTGGCATCCCCGCCGAGCCCCAATTCCCCGGCCGTGATCGCCGTCGTGACGCCCCCGATGACCGATCCGGCGGTGACCGAGGCGCTCAATCGCTTCAGGGGCGAGGCCGCGTCGGTCGGTTTTAAAGTCATTGTTGTACCCGGATCCGCCGCAGCGACGCCTGTCGCTCAAATGGACCTGGTCGCTCACACCACGTCCGCCGCCGCCACCATAGCGTTCGTCAACGGTGGCGAACCGCATGCGCTCGATATTTGGTTTACCGATCGTCTGACGGGCCAGACCCTAGTGGGTCACGTTTCGGTCCAAAACGAGAGTGACGACCGTGCGTCCGTGGTGCTGGCGGTCAAGGCCGTCGATTTCTTGCGGGCGCGCATGTTCGATTTCTTAGTGGCCCGACCAAAATCGCTAGCCGACGAGGCCCCGCGTCCCGCATCCCCGCTGGTCTCGCCGGTCGCTGCCGTCTCGTCGCCTCCTGCACGCAGCAGCTCCCGCTTTGGTTTCTCGTTCGGCATCGATGCTCTGCAAAGCTTGCAGGGCCTGGGAACGATGGTGCTGCCTCTGCTTCGTGGCGCCTATGACATGGCGGCTTGGTGGTCGTTCCGCCTCACCATCGGCGGCCTAGGCACCCGTTCACATGTGAACGTCATGGGCGGGGGCGCCAGCGTTAGTGAGGAGCTGGCAATGGCAGAATGGGCCGTGATGCCCGGCAGAGCTCGAGTCCGTCCGCTCCTGTCCATCGGCGCCGGCGTGCATGATATTCGTGCCGAGGGAACGGCGATCGCGCCCTACACCGCTCGCGCCGCGAGCCAGGTTTCCTTGGCCGTCTCGGTGTCGGCAGGGTTGCGGGCAAAACTCAACCGCCACCTGGCCCTGAGTGTCGAGGCTGGCTCCTTCCTCCTATTTCCCGAGCCTCAGATATCGATTGCTGGCTTGGAAGGAGGTCGCACCGGCCGTCCCGGGTTGTTCGCGACTGTGACGCTGGAGGCCCGCTTCTGATGCGGGCCTCGGTGGTCGCACGTATGCTTGCGGTTCTGCTGATCGGCGGCTGCGGGCTCGGGACCCTCGACGTCGTCACCGCTCCATCGTCCGACGCCGGCTTGGTGGCCTACTGGACCTTCGACGAGGGAACGGGCACGAGCGTGCCCGACCATTCTGGCAACAACCACGTCGGCGCGCTGACCGGCGGCACCTGGATCACCGACGGGCGATTTAACGGCGGCTTGTATCTGACCCGCGGAGACTACGTCACGGTTCCAAACTTCCCCGCCGCCACTTCCGATTGGACGGTGTCGGCCTGGGTCCGCTACGCACAGTCTGATATCGGGTCGGATTTGGCCACCATCTTGAGCACCGAAATCCCCAGGACCGGCGGCTGGGAAATGCAAGGTCCCGTTAACGGCGAGACCTCGGAGATCGAATTTGGCTTCAGCCGGCCCAACGAGCTCTACTGGAACCTCATCTGCTGCCAGATCCAGCCGGATCAGTGGATGCACCTGACCGCGGTCGTCGACAGCGAGCGCCTCACCTCGACGCTTTACCAAGGCGACGCAGTCCAGGTCCAGAAAAGCATCCAATCGTTCATTCTGCCAGGCAACGACACCCTTCATATCGGAATCGAGCAGACTCCGACCGCTTTCGAATGGCCACTGCAGGGGGCCGTCGACGAAATCCGCATCTACGATCGATCCTTGAACGCCGCTGAGATCTTGCACCTAGACACGGCGCCGTGAAAGTCGGCTCGTGCGGTCTTTTTTCTTGTGGCAAAGGCCGTGTTTACGAAGAACCCGGATCCCGGATCCAAGGCGCGGTAACTCCGGGTTTGGACGTTCCGAGCGATACTGAATTGCGCGAAGGAGCGACCGATGCATCGGAACGCAGGGTATGGCCGTCCGAGTCGGCGCAGATGAGGTCGGCATCCTTGACGGCCTTCACTGGCCTGGCCTTCACGATCTCGCGCGCCGGCTTCGCCTGGGACACCGTCGGCTCCCTCGTTAACGGATTGATGCCCTTGCGTGCCTTGGTCGCCGGTTTCTTGACGACGACGAACTTTGCGAATCCGGGCACCAGAAATACGCCACCCTTCTCGAGCTCTTTGTGCCCAACCGTCACGAGCGCTTCGAGGATGGACTTCACCTGACGCTTGGACGTGCCGTCGGTCAGGAGGTTCGTAATCGACTCGATAAGGACGGACTTGGACAGAGGACTCGACGTAGGGGCTCCTGAATAATCAGAGAAATCGGCGTCATCGTGCCGGAGGACGCTGCTCCTGTAAAGAAACTAAGGACCCGCGCACAGATTGTCGTTTCAGGCTGGTGCATGCGGCGTGATGACGTAGTTCCAATCGCCGTGGAAGCTTGCGGGCTTGATGTTGAGAGTCCCGAACTCGGCCTTGGTGAACTCGATGCCGATGGGATAGGT
>DASRLC010000345.1:0-13736 GCA_035648655.1 Polyangia bacterium | reverse complement strand
GGTCCAAAGCGCGCCGAACAGGAGCGCTGCCGCCAGGCGTGCTCGGGTCATTGAACCCGGAATGGAATCTTGATTTCCGCCAGCTGGTCGCCTTGTTGTTCGTTGTCGATTTCAGCGCGAAAGGTCAGTCGACTCTCGCGTTTGGTCGCATCTTCGAAGTAGAGAAAGCCGGAGATCTCGCCGCCGTCCGCCAGGACGCCTTCGGGCAGCCCCATGCGTCGCATCACCCGGGTCGGCAGGCCGCGCCCCCAGCGCTGGTCCTGCTGGTCGGAGGATGCGTCATCGCGAACGAGCGGGTGAGGCCAAGGTTCGAGCGTCGGGTAGACGTCGTGGTATCGAGGCGCCACGAAAAAATTCGACGCGGCGTAGATCGGATCAATCGTACCGTTGCCAGCCACGGGCGTCGCGTGATCGAGCGCGACGATCGGAATAGCTCGGTAAACGTGCCCGTGACCGCCAACTAGAGTGAACTGCTGATACTCGATTCGAGCGGGGGAACCGCTGTGGTTGACGATCCGGACCTTCACCGGCGTCAGGCGGGTGGCGAGATCCGCGGGAGAAGCGTCCCAGTCGTCACCTTCCGCGGAGACTCTGACCCCCTCGACCTCGGCGGCCGCGGCTTCAGGAGCGCCTGGAATGGTGTGCGCGGAGGCTGCGGGCAACATTCTTCCCTGAGCGCACGAGATGCCGGCCAGGCAGAGGACCGGCAAGAAGACAACCACCCGCTGCGCGATCGTCTCATGATTACACGCCGCCTTGGACAGCAATGAACTCCAAGTGCCCGGGATGCTGCGGTCTCTCTTCGTAAAGTGTGTGGGCATGACGGTTGTCTGAGCAAGCGGCGATCCAACCGCGTGGGCCGCGCCAGCGCACCGAGCACCGCGTGGCGGGATCGATCGAACGCTGCGCCGATTCAATCGTGTCGATGGTCCGCTCGCCGTCGGTCGATCATGGGCTCACCCTATGCGTGGGCCGTACCCGCTGGACCTCCGGAAGGCTGGAAGACCGCGGCGCCGGACTGTCGGCACCTGCGCCCAGCGATGACAAATCACCCGTCCGCTATCGTTTCGTTCAAAGGCCTGACAATTGGATCGGGCTGCGGCGGGCGCAGGTGCCGGCGGGTTGTGCGGGGAATGACCCGCTCCGTATGTGTATCTGGCACCGAACCTTCGAGACTTTCACTTGGAATGGACCTTGCGTACTTGCGCCTGGTAGGCGGCCTCGTGATCGATCGCTACCAGACCGAGGAGGACGAGATGCAGGGACAAATGTGCCGCCCGGCGGACGTACCGGGAGTCGACCCGACGGTCGCCGATCCCTCCGCGTCCCGTTTCGTCCATCTCCGGTGCCTCCATCGGAGCGCTTGCCGATGAGCCGAGCTTCTCGGGTGGTGATCGCCGTGTTGGTGCTCGCCGCCGCGGGCGGTGCCCTCCTTTGGTGGCGGCATCCTCGACCGGCCCCGATGGTGGCGACGCCGCGTGCGCCCGCGGTCCCCCCCACGCCGCCACCCGCTGCACCGGCCGTCCCGGCCATTCGGCATCCCATGCCGCTGTCGCCGTCGGAGCCGCGGGCCGCGCTCCCATCGCTCGACAATTCCGACGCCACTCTCGAGAAGGCCCTCATCGATCTGCTCGGGCGGAAGGCGGTGCGGTCATTCCTGGGGCTGGATGGCATCGTTCGCAGGATCGTCGCCACTGTCGACAATCTCGCGACCGACAACGCGTCGGTGGATAGGTGGCCGGTGCACCAGACCGCGGGCAGCCTGGACACGGAGGTTCGCGACGGCGGCATCGTGATCGGCGCCACGAATGCCGACCGATATGCCACCTTCGTCGGCTTCGCAGAGGGCATCGACACGCGTCGCGCGGTCGCGATTTACGTGCGCCTCTATCCGTTGTTCCAACAGGCCTACGAAGACCTCGGGTATCCTGGCAAGTACTTCAACGACCGCCTCATCGACGTGATCGACAACCTGCTCGCCACTCCGGCGGTCACCGGCCCGATCAAGATCAAGCGGTTCGAGGTCGACGGTGCGGCGCCGAGAAACGGCGGGCTCTACCTGTTCGAGGATCCCGCGCTCGAAGCCAGCTCTGCAGGCCAAAAGATCCTGCTGCGGATGGGGCGTGAGAACGCGACCAAGCTCATGGCCAAGCTGGCCGAGGTCCGCCGAGAGCTCGCGAGCGCCGAGCTGGCGCCCAAATCAAAAGCCAAATAGCGCCAAACCGTCTCACCCTACGGTCTTGCGATATTGGGCAAGGGCTTCCTCGGGAAGCTCCAAGACTCCTCTGCACGTTCCGCTCTTTCAGGCGCGTGTGCGGGTCTGCGCCGACGGAGGCCAACCCGACGGGACCAGCGCCTTACGAGCAGGACCGCACTTTACGGATTGTCCGATTTACGCGCCGGCGCACAAAGTCTTTCCACCTCGTCGCGCACGGGGTGGTGATCGCCGGCCCCGGCGGGCCGGCGCGAAACATGCACAGGGGCACCCCGCCCCGCACGGCGCGGTGGTTTCGACTAAGGAGAAAATCCATGAAAACGATGATGTGTTTGGGAGTGTTGGCCATGCTCGTCGGCTGCGACGCTTCCAAGGCAGAGCTCGACTCAACCAAGTCGACGCTGACAAGCGTTACCCACGAACGAGACGATCTGAAGGCTCAGGTCGCCACGTTGCAACAGCAGCTCACGAGCACGCAGGGAGATCTGGCAAAAGAAAAAGCGGCCGACGCCGCTGACAAGACCACGAAATCGACCATGGCCGCCAAGACCACGACCGTCGGAGGTCCGACTGCCTCCAAGCACAAGACCGCGCACAAGTCGTAGGTCGGGCGCCGCGCGCGCCGCTGGGGTTCGCAGAAACCCGCGCGCGGCGGCGGAAGTGAATCGGGCGGGGCGGCGATGCCGAAATGGCTCGCCGCCTCGGCGCACAAAAGCCCCGATCGCTTGCGCAACCGGGGCTCTCGAAGACTGCGAACAGCGGCTACTTACTTGGCGCTGTCGTCGGCCTTTTTGTCGCCCTCGGCCGCTTTCTTGCTCTTCTTCGATTTCTTCGTCTTCTTTGCGGGAGCGTCGGCGGCCGGCGCATCTGCCGCTTGGGCAATCGTCCACGACGTCGGGAGGAGAACGGCGAGGGCAAGGAAGATAACGCGCGTGAGCTTCATAGTGATTCTCCTTTTGATTTGGCTGATCGCCCGGACATTCCGAGCGACGCAACTCCGGAGCAAAGCGCGCGCCAAGTGGATTATGGCGCTTTACTCACGGTACCGACACCGCCGGTGTCCGGTTGATGTGGCGATATGGTTTTCGAAGGGAGAAGAGTGCAGTCTTTTGCCACTCAAGGATATCGCGTATCGAGTCACCGCCCGATGCCCGATCTCGGCCATCGTCGCCCAACCAGAGCAGGTGTTGGGTTTGGCTACCAGCAGGCACCGGCGGCGGGATCTGGACGACCGCCATTGGCGTCGCCAAAAGAACGCGCGACCGGGGACGTCGGTCGGCTTGCCGACGCCGCGCGTGTTCGTGTCGCGATCAGCTCCGTTTGAGCATTATGTCGACGCGGCGATCCTTCGCCCACCCCGTCTCATCGGTGCCGGTGGCGTCGAGGGCTCCGCGGGTCGTCTGCGTCAGATAGGTCTTGCTGACGCCCAGTGCCTCCAGGTACTGACTCACGCTGCCCGCACGGCGGGAACCGAGGGCGAGATTGTATTCCTCGGTGCCCCGCGGGTCGGCCCGGCCTATGAGCTCGACGTCCTTGCCCTGAAGCGGTCCCCGCAACATGCAGGTGGCCAGCTGCTGGAGGACGTTGTGATCGTCGTCGGTGAGCTGGTCCTTGTCGTAACCGAACTTCGGGGCGGTCGCGCTCCCGGTCGGCTTGAGACCGCACAGACGGACGATGTCACCCGACATCGCGAGCGTATCGCTCACCTTCTGGTTGCTCGAGATATCGCGGGGAGGCGTCTTGGATCCACTGGACGCCGCTACTGTGGGTCCAGGTTGAGGGGTCACGGGCGCGACCTTTTCGTGGTTGCAGCCCGCGCAGAACAGGAAAATAACCGCACCAACGCCGATTTTCATGGAAGACCTCCTCCTCGACCAACGCATTCCCTCGTGTAGAGGGTACAACTGGAAGGTGCTCTGGAATATTTCGTTCGTCCCGACGGTGACGGCCGTCACCTGGTCGGCACTATACCATTGCTCGGAATGTTCTGGAGCACATCTGGATTGGACCGCCATGACCAAGATCAAGCCGGATGGTCAATCGGCGTTGGCAGAAGTCGCGAAGATCCTGGCGACGATTCCCGACCGCCACTTTCTGGTCGCTGGCCACACCGACGACGTTCCAATCCACACCGCCCGGTTCCCTTCGAACTGGGAGTTGGCGACGGCGCGTGCGGTGGAGGTCACTCAATTCCTGATCGCGAACGGCATGCGGCCGCAAGTTCTTGCGGCTGCGGGATACGGGGAGTTCGATCCCGTGGTTGCGAATGATTCGCCCGAGCACCGGGCCCAAAATCGCCGAATCGAGATCGTCCTTCAGCCCAACCTTGCCGATCTGCCGTCGCTCGACGACGTAAAGCCACATACCTGAAGGTAGCGGTTGAAGCGCGAACACCCAAGCGCGCAGGCCAACCAGCGCCCGCAGCCTACGGCCCGAAATAAACGCCACATGCAAGTCTGTCCCAGACTGTATGGTTGAGATCTGTCGATGGCCGCTGCCAGTTCCATGACCACGACCCACGAGCTCGCCGCCACCCGGCCCCGCCCGCCCGCTCGACTCCGCGTGCGGCTCTTTCTATCCGTCGTGGCGCTGGCGTCGATCGCCGCGCGGCCAGCCCATGCCAACGACAACCTCCTCGCGGGCCGCCGCCCCTCGGCCTCCGCCGGCGTCTCGAACGTCCGCGCGCTGACCGACGGCGCCAGCGCCTTCGAGGGGGACGATTGGAACATCTCCGTCGCGGCGTTATTCTCGTCGGAGCGCGCATTCGTGGAGTTCGACCTCGGGGCGAGCGTCCCGATCGCCGCCGCCTATCTGCAGGGAGACAACAACGACGAGTACGACGTCGCGATCTCCGAAGACCACACCCATTTCGTCCCGCTCTGGACGGCCGAGCCGCGCCCCGAGGCGGGCTTGCGTGGGCGATGGACCGACAAGCTCTCCGGCCGCGGCCGCTGGATCCGCCTGGCCGTCCGCGGCGGCGACTCCGCCTACTCGGTCGCCGAGCTGCAGCTCTTTTCGCAGCGTCCGGTTGCGCTGCCGCCGCCGCTTCGAAGGATCGCCGGCGAGACCCAGGCCGCCGCTGTCCGCTCGTCCCTGCTCAACCTGATCGCGGCCTTCGTTCTATTTTTGATCCTCACGACGGCGACGTCCCGCCGCTGGCAGGTCGCGCTCGCTGCCCTGGTGCCGGTGGCGGCGCTGGCCGCGGTGCTCGACACCATCTCGAACGGGTGGCCCCTGGGCGGACGCGAGGTGGCGTTCGTGCGGGCGACCGCCGCCGCCATCGCGCTGGGCGCGGCGATCCGTGTCGCGCTCCCAGGCAAGCGCTGGCCGGCGCACCGCTGGGCGGTGACCGCCGCGCTCGCCGTCAGCGCCGCGATGGCCTTCTCCGCCTTCTACAACCTGGGCCGGCCGCAGTTCTGGGATCACGGGCACAACCGCCCCGAGTTCGTGCACACCAACGATCTGCGGGTCTACCAGCCATTCGCTAAGTACTTCGACGAGCTGGGATACGACGGCGTTTACCTGGCCAGCGTGATGGCCTACGCCGAAGATCGGCTCGGAGGCTCGCTCGCTTCGCTGGCAACGCAGGAGGTGCGCAGCCTCGACGACCACCGCATCCGGCACGTCCACGAGATCGAGGGTCAGATCCGCTCGGTGCGCGATCGGTTCAGCGCGGAGCGCTGGGCCGAGTTCAAAAAGGACATGGGCTTTTTCGAGGACGTGATGGGACCGGAATATCTCTCTACCCTCACCGACCACGGCGCCAACGCCACGCCGGTCTGGCTCTTCTTCGGACGTCTGCTGATGGCACATGCCCCGGCGTCCGAGGGGTTGCTGATCGCCACCGGCCTCCTCGACGGCCTCCTACTCCTGCTGATGGCGGTCGCGCTCTGGCGCGCGTTTGGCCTGTGGCCAATGCTGCTGGCGATGACCGTGTTCGGCGCCAACGATCTTTATATGTTTGGCACCAACTGGAGCGGCGCAACGTTGCGGCACGACTGGCTGGCGCTGCTGGGGTTGGGCGCGGCCGCGCTCAAGCGCGAGCGCTGGACGCTGGCCGGGGTCTTCCTGGCGTTTTCGGCGCTAATCCGAGCCTTTCCGGTCGTCGCCCTGCTCGGCGTCGCGTTGCCCGCTCTCTGGTCATTCGGGGAGCGCTGGTGGCGGGACCGGAAGCGCCCGGCGATCGTTCCCTGGCTCACCGACCAGCGCGCGACGGTGCGTGTGCTGGTCGGCGCGGGGATCACGGTGGTGTTCATGGTCGTGCTGACCGCGGCGCTCTACTCGCCCGGCGCGTGGGTGAGGTGGTTTCACAAGGTCACGCTGCTCAACCGCGACGTCGGAGTGAACGAGATCAGCCTGCGCGCGCTGATCGCGGGGACCGACAACGCGGCCGGCGCGGTGCTGCAGGCGCGTATGGTCATCTTCATCGTCCTCGAGTTGCTTTGTGTCGCCTGCGTGGCTTGGCTGGCGCGCCGACGCCCGCTGCACCAGGCCATGGTGCTGGCAATGCCGCTCGTGCTGGTCATCTCCAACCCGTCGAACTACTACAGCCACTTCGTGTTCCTCCTGGCACTGTTCGCCGACGTGGGGCGGGCGGGGCCGACGCGCGACGCGGGGATCCCGGCCGCGTCGCGGGACGCGGCCGCCAGAGCGATCCCGTTGGTCGTCCCATTCCTGCGCGTCGCCGCGCCGCTGCTCGCGCTCTGCCTCGCCGGCTACTGGGCGTCACTCGACCCCGATCTCGATCGCCACTTTCAGGATTCGACGATCCTGATCTTCGTCGCGTTCGTCTGGCTCTACATCAATCTGCTGCGCGCCGATCCCGCGACCGCCGACTTCCTGGTGGCCGAGCCGACAACGACTCGGTCGCCGTAGCCTCGACGGTCAGGGCTGTTGCACGCACGAGCAGGTCGCCGTACTCGGGCATGACCCGTAGGACCACCGCCGGACGGTTTTTGACCTTGCCGTCGGCCTGCGGAAGCGACGTCAGGACGACGTCAGGGCGACGTCGCCCTCCTTCATTTCGCGACGTCGTCGGGCGGGTAGTCCGGCTCGTCGGCACCGTAAGCTCTGGTGAGGCCGAGCTTCGCGGCCGTCGTCCAGTCATCGACGCGGTCGGCTGCCCATGGCGGTAAGACCGTCACCATCGCTAAGGGCCTTCCTGACGCTATCTCCGTGTGGTCGGGGCGAGAGGATTTGAACCTCCGACATCCTGCTCCCAAAGCGACGAACGAGCCATCGCAGGCGCTCACAACCGTTCACAACCGTCGAGAACTATTGGGTTCGGAATCACCGACCGAGTCCAACGGTCGGAAGTATTCACCGCATTTCACAGGCGATTTACTTCACCCGTACTTCAGAGCAGACAGCCGCCTGTTGACGGTTTCGGGTATCGCCAAGCGCCTCGGGGTCTGCGCCGCGACCGTCTACAAGCTGTGCGCCACGGGCACCCTGCGGCACGTCCGCGTATTGAACTCGATCAGGGTCACCGATGAGGGGCTTCAAGATTTCGTCGCACGCCAGCTACACCGTGAAATATGAACTGCGGTGCGCCCGACCTCGGTCTTAGATCGCAGGTTCAATCCGGGGACGGACTACGCGACTTATCATAGACCGCCGATCTGGTTGGAGATTCAGGTGCTTATCACCTGATTTGTTCGAATGCCCGGCCATGCCTCTCTGGTCAGCGACGACTTCTAAGGCACCGCGGGCGCGCTTGGCACTGCGCTCGTGGGCAGCGCCCGTATCGTGGTCAACTCGCCCCCGGCGCCGCCAAAATCGAGAACGCGAATGGTCCACGCATCACTCACAACATTGGCCATTCTCTGAGCACCGGTCTGGAGCTTTTTCGCGTAAGAGATGTCTGATGCGAACAACATCGCAGGGATGGGAAATGACTCGTGGAACCCATCGCTTTTCCGCGAAAGGACGGCGATGGGGAAATAGGATGGGCGAGCTGGCCACGTCTTACAAAAGGGCCCCCAGTCCGGCACGACGACCAGGCTTGCGAATGCGTCGGCTTCCCCTCGGCTGACCGTTTCCGTGATGAAGGCAACCATGCAGCCATAGTACGGCCCCGTCGTAATGCCTGACTTGTCCTTCGTCCAATGAATAGTGGCTGTACCTTTCGCAAGGCCACTGCGTGCCAAGTCAATAGGAGTCGCCTCAGAAGCGGAAGTTGCCGATGGGCTCGTTTGGTGAGGGGACGTTCTGATGACGGTCGCCTCTTTGAACGCGCGTCTGCGCTCTAGGTCCGGTGCCGGCAGGTACGCCGCACCAGAGGAAGACCACCGCAGCGCGTGGAAGATCACGGGGACGTCGGCGTGACCCATGCCGGCAGTCCACTTTTCAGAGTCTTCCTCCATGGTGACAATCTCAGGAACGCCATCGTGGTTCAGGTCGACCATTCGAAAAATGTTTCCCTTATATCTCTGCCGAACACCCTCAGGGGTTAACGTCAAGATGACGAAGTCGGACGTACCCGCTGAGCTTCCACCGGGATCGATCATGGCAATCACTTCCGGGTAGCCGTCGCCATTGACGTCTTTCCCGCAGAGGCTCCGGCTGTCCGCGCCGCCCAACTCAACACCGGTTGACGGGTCCGGCCACGAGAACTCTGCCCGTGATGGAGGACCGGCGCGCAGAATCATGAACCGATGACGGAGGCCTGCATCTTCTCTGTTCGAGATCAGGTGGACGGCCAAGCGCTGGTCGGACGCCGGTATGTCGATCGCGATCGCGTCCGCCAGCGTCAGACCGTCCTTCGCTTTAAGGCTGTCGAGTTCGGTCTTGAAAGAAGTCGGCACCGACGGGGGGGATGCGGGTGCTGAGTGCGAGACCCGAGGCAATCCGAGCAGTAAGGCCACGGCCAGTGCAATCGCCAGGGATCGGCGAACTGCCGCCGCGTCCTCGTAGCCTGCCAGCCTCCAGACGATCCCAGCGCGTGGACGCATCAGCGATCCCTCCTCCGCGAACGCCGCAACCTACGGCCACACTGGACTGCAGTCGCCGACATGACCGGTGGGATGGGCGCAGGGCATCGAGCCCCCAATCGCCCTGCCGCATTTGTCACCCGACCTTCTGCGACAATCCTCGTCGCAGAAAGGTCCCTGGCGCTCAAAGTAAACACGTCGGGCAGCAATAGTGTCCAGCCCACATCCAACACACTGGTTCGAGATAAGGCCGAAAGGTTCCTTTACCACTCGTCCACCTTCAGGCCGGGCACCCTCGGAAAGCTCTTCTTGTCGCGCGTGGCTACACCGTGACGGTGAGCGAGCGCCGTGGCCGCGATCATGAGGTCCTCGATAGGGAGCTTGTTTCCGGAGGACATCAGCGACGCGTCCAGGGGCGCGAGTACGCGCGCGGCGTTCTCGTCGAAGGGGATGATGGGAATCGCCTTGATGAAGCGTTCGGCGTGGGCCTCGCGCGTTGCTCGCCTGGCGGCCGTGTCCGCGCGGTGGACTCCGTGAAGCAACTCGAACACGGTGACCGCGGAGATAAAGCAGTCCTGAAATGGGTCGAGAAGGGTGAGTGCAGATCGCAGCGCGATGTCGCCGCGCTCAGCGGCGATGAAGATGCTCGAATCGATCAGCGTTCCCAAGGGGAGACCCGAGAGGCGGCCATAGCACGGCGCTCGCGCACGCCGGCCTCGATGTCGTCGGCGAACTCTGGATCAGGGGTGATGCTCTCGAAGAGGCGCACGAGATCAGCGCCGCGGCATACTCGGAGGCCTTGGTCGTTGACGGCGCGCAATTCCCGAAGGCGCTCCGCGAGCTCCGCGAGCTCCGCCGGCGACAAGTCGGCCATTTCCTCGATCACCTTCTTCAAACGTGCGGTCATGAAATCTCGCGTCAATTAGGAAGTTTCGTCCGCCAAAATGGTAGCACGGAATGCCGGTCGACGCCGGGTACGCGAGGGACTCGTGATCCTGAGGCCCAGGTGGGCTTGCAGCGGCCAGATCGGCGAGTCTCGACGTCGACGACGACGTGCATCTGGCTCAACATCGCGTGTCGATGCCGGCCCTACCGCTGACGCACACGCGCGCCCAGGAACGCCAATTTACGGCATTCCCCTCCCCGGTGAATCATCGCGTGGCAATTCGCGCATACGATTGCCAGATCGACGAGACGGGTCACCTTGGGTCGTTTTCTCGACGACAAAGCCTCCTTGTGGTGAACATGCGCGTAGTGCTTCCCGAGTTCGCCGTAGGTTCGCTCGAAATCGAAGCCGCAACCTGGCACCTCGCAAGTCAAGCGGCGATCTACCGCAAGAACGTCGTCGATTTTCTGCATCCTGAGACGTAGCTCGCGCGCCCTGTGCGCCACGTAGCGCTTCTGAAGGCCGCCCTCGAGAGCCCCGAATTCGTCGACGGATGTTGCGAGCATCTGGCGCCAGCCAACGCGGGACGCCAACGCTGATGCCGTCTCCTGCGTCAGCTTCACCCCAGAAGCCTGCGTACTCCATGGGCCCCCGGTCAGCAGTCCGCAATGCAGCTCTGCCCACGGTACCTTTGGCCGCTCGGGATCGGTCAGAAAATGAAACTTTGCGGAAACGTAGTTCGCGCCACGCCGGCGATCTTCCCAGTGCTGCCCGCGAAAGCTACCTTTGGTGATGGTTCCAGCGCCCACTATCCCCTTGGTTCCGCGTCCCTGACGAAGGAAGAAGAACGGCGTTCCTTTTCGTATATATCGCGCGTTCCCGCAGCTCCAATCCAGGACGGCCTGCCGACCTGACCTGAGCCTGACTGCGAGATCGCCAATCTCTTCCAGGGACGGCCTATTTCTGGCGGGATTCCATGTCAATAGCACGGCCATTTCTCGGCCTCCGTTCCCCCTGAGTGGTCGCGTCTCCTGATCTCCGCCGCTCCGGTGGCGGGTCTGAGCATGATGGCACCGCGGGCGCTCAATGTGGTTGGCGCGGCGGAGTCGTGCGGCCCCGACAAGTCGAATGGCTTTAAGATCATCATCAGCGCCGCTTCGATGGCCTGCGCCGGGTCGTCCAGGGGAAGTCCGAAGGCATGTCTGCTCCACCAAGGAGTTGGGCATAGGGATCCCGCGCATCGCGGACCAACTGAAATGCTCGTCTGAACCGCGAGCTGCAGTCCCCGAGGAAACGGGTATTGAGTTCCCATTGGTGTTTCAGCCGGCCTCGTTCAACGTGCAGTTCGGGGAAAATCCCTTCGGCTACCGGACTATCCACGAAGAACGAGGCCGACGCCCTGCGCCGGAGCAATGCGAAATCCTCGCTCGACAGCCTGCCCCGACTGCAAGGAGTTATCACCTTCATGAATGGTAGGTTTTGCCCGCGGATCGAGTGCTGCCCCACCCAGATGTCGAAGGAAAGACGACGGTTCGACTCCCGGATGTTACGAAGAGTTGTCAGCCAGTCGGCTAGGAGCCGTCGAATCGCCTCATATCGCTCCTCGGGATTCGCCGTGAGCGACGGGATCCAAAAGAGATGGGCAGCGCATCTTGCAGGCGGCATCCGCGTTCGAAGCAGATCCAGCGTCGCGGGAATCGCCGGGACTTCCTGAAGGCGGGCACGCCTGACCATCGCGGGATGAGTCTACACGGCGGTGCAAGAGTGCGGCAGCCAGCGTGGATCCCGGTATCCATCCATGCGAGAAGCGAAGCGCCGAGCAGTCTTCGGGTCTTGGCCTTGGGAGGACACGTACGGCGCCAGCCGCATGTGTCCGGACAAGGCCCCATCCTGCTACGCGCCGCCTCCCACTCAGGGATGGCAGCGGTGGATGCAGGGGTCAAACGCACTCGTTCGGGCCGATGACGAAATGTCAGGTCGCCCATGGACGGAGGGGTTACTGACAACGTACGGGAAGATGGAAAAAGGCGAAGGCACTCCGAAGGCATCACGCCAACACGACGGTGGCAGTTCGTCGGCGAGCGGGGACGCAGATACGGGCGGCCAGGGAGGCAACTACGATACTGGCCCAGAATCCAATAGTTGACGGCGCTGTTCTGGCGTGGTGTCGCGCGCATTCTCCGGGTCCGGATCGGGTCCGGATCGGGTCCGGATCGGCGCCGGAACGGACCATCTCGACGCGCGTTGAGTTTTCGTGTCGCCGGCGGCGCGATTCCGAAACGATTCGTTTAGAATCTCCGGATGAACAATCGGGGTACCGCGAGGGTCGCGGGGTATTTGTTTCGCCGCATCGGTGTGGCAAGTCTTGGTTTGTGCCTCGCCAGTCTGCCACTCACCGCGATGGCCAAGACGAAAGGCTCCTCCGAAAGCCAAATCCCGGGTTGGGGTGGTGTCCAATGGGGAGCATCCGAGGAAGCAGTTCTGGCGAAATACCCGGTATTGACTGCCTATCAGCCGGACCCGTCCAGGCAGGATTTCTCGCTGGAGTTGAAACCGAAGATGATCGCCAAATCCAAGGACGACATCCCCGAGCCGGAGGTGACAGTTCCCGGCGTTGATGTGGAGAGCGTCCTCTTTCAATTCAAGGACGGAAAATTGGTTGCGCTCAACATTGCGGGGACTCTTTTGGGCGATCTGGCCGGTTCGGTGGTCGGCAAATATGGCCCAGCACGGGAGTCCGCTAAGAAACATATCCCGTTCGACGAAGAATCCGATCACATCTGGCGCGACAAGCAGGGAAACGGGCTGGTGCTCAGGATGTTCATGAAGTCCCACTCCGTTTATCTCGATTATTATTCCGCGCCGGCCATGAAACGGCGGGACCAGGAAACCGTCGACGCAGAGCGAAAGAAAGATTCGTCTCTGTAGATAATTGTCGACGTGGGAGTCAGGGCTGTCGACGCTTTCTCCAACCCTGGTTTTCGGTGGTCTGACCGCGAACGTTTGGGCTGAATACTTTTTGCGTTCGCTCTATGCTCTGGCGACTTCCGAGCCGAGTGCCGAGGACGGCGTGATGAGCGAGGATCGGATCGGAGTGGTCCACGTGGGCGTATAGATCACGAACGTAGTCCTGCGACGAGTGAGTCATGAGGTCTGTGATAACGGCGTGGCTGTCGAAGTCTTCGTCCATCCTTTGGATGGACGCTTCGAGCATTGCGTCAGTTAGGAAATGATTCATCGAACCCTCCTCGATCGTTGTCCGGACGCCTCTGGGGCTACGGAAGATAGGCCACCCGTCCTCGCGCGTCGAGGACCACGTGCCAAACCGAAGAGCGCCAGGACGGAGCACTCTTGACGCACGGAGGAAATATGGACTGCACTGGCGAAGCTGCCAATCCCTCGGACGGAGGGCGCGATGCGTCTCGTGCGATCGGACTATAGCCGTCGCCCCTGATTAGGGACGGACCGAGGTCGTGCTGCCTCTGTTGCATGTACGCCCAGGTTCTCGGGCCATGCGGCGGACAATCGGGTCGGGGAATGGCGATGGAAAGAGAATGACGGTGACTGCAAGATAAAGGACAGGAGCTCACGCTGCCCTAAGAGGGCGCGTTCGTTGGGAAAAGTATAGAGGCTGCGGTGATCGTGGTGCTACGCGTGCGCCGCAACGCCCGGTTTTCACAGATCTTTTCACGTAGCACTGAGC
>DASRLC010000344.1:0-3603 GCA_035648655.1 Polyangia bacterium | reverse complement strand
GTACTTCACCCTGCAGCCGGTTACGCCCAACGCCACCGATCCGTTCAGCTTCGACCAAGACACGAAGTTCAACGCCATGCCAGTTGGCAGCTCGCTGGATCAGGTGATGGCCCAGCAGCTCAGCCCCAATGGGACGCCGCTGTTCATGCGGGTTGGCAACACGGGTGGCACCAATGGCGAGACACCGCAGTCGAACATCTCCTACCTGAAGCCGTCCGGCGCCGCCGCAACCGACGCCGCAAATATCTATCCAGGCCTCGGCACGCCGGCGCAGGTGTTCAGCGCCCTGACGGGTCTATTCAGCAGCGGCACGACGACGGCCGCCACCTATGCTTCGACCCGAGGCCAGAGGGTCTCCGATCTCGTGAAGAGCGACCTCGACGCCTTGAAGCGGTTCGATATGAGCGCCGACGACATGAACAAGCTCAACGCCTGGGAGGCGCTGATCAACGACGTGGGCACCGTCATATCGTCGAGCCAATGCTCGTCGGCTACGGCCACCATGCTCGAGGCGACGCAGGCGAACGTCACCAAGGCCAGCTCGGCAAACGCGGGCAGCGGCGACGTGCTCTCGAACATGGTCACCACCGATCTCGACGGGGCGGACATGTATTCGGTGATGGCGGTGCTGGCGGCGTGCTGCAACTACAACCCCGTCATCTTCCTGAAGTACCCCCCGAACTTCTACTACAAGGGACTGGGGATCACCGACGAGTCGCACAACCTCTCCCACCGACTTTCGAACGCCAACATGTCGGGGACGTGCGTGCAGGGCGCCCTCACGAAGCTGGAGACAATCGACACCTACTACGCGACGAAGTTCGCCAAACTGATCGGCATGCTCAACGGGATCACGAACGCCGACGGGTCGACGCTCCTCGACAACACCGCCACGGTCTGGTTCAACGAGATGTCGGACGGCGACGCCCACAATCTGAACAACCTGCCGATCATTCAGGCCGGCGGGTGCGGGGGCTACTTCAAGACCGGCGCGACGGTCCAAGTCGACACCGCCATCGGCTCTACCGGCGCGACCGCCGCCCAATGGCAAGGCAACAGCGAGTCGCAGTGCACGGACGGCGGAACGGATCAGATGGCCAACGGCCTCACCCAGCAGACTGGGACCGCTGAAACCATCGCCAACGCCCCGATCAACAAGTACTTCTACAACATCATGAATGCCATGGGGGTGAAGGCGGACTCGACCGGGTTCCCGGTGAAGGGCGGCACCATGCCGGTGACGAAGTTCGGCTACTCCGACCTGACAACGGACTTTGCAGGCGGGGTGGGCGCGGTCAAGACGGCGACCATCCACAATCCTGGCGAGTTCACGGCCCTGAAATCCGGCTCGTAAACCGGGACGACCGAGGCGCCCGAACCTGCGGCCGTCGGGCGATCCGGCGAGCCCGTCGGCGCAGGTCAGTGCCTGGACTTCGACCGTTTGGTCTTGGTCGGCGGCGGCGGGTCGCTGGAGGCGGCGAGCGCTGACTTCCGCTCGTCCGCCACCCGTTGGAAAGCCATCACCTCATGCAGCAGCTTTATGTAGAGCGCACCGATCTGCCGGCCATCGTGGGATGCCTTGTCGATGTCGTTCGAGACCTGCCGCAGCTCGTCGGGCTTTCCGGAGCGCAATGCCGACCCGAGGCGGCCGGAAAGAATGGTGACCTTGGCGTCCGTGACGCCTCGAGCCTCTTCGACCGCGTAGAAGTGGGCGCGCAGCTGCGGGTAGCCCGGCAGGTTGGCCGGAATGGCCTCGACGTCCTGGCTCAGGTTAGAAAAACTCTGTTGTAGATCGCTGAACTGCTTCTCGAGCCCAGCGAAGGACTGTTTGACCGAATCCGGGTTCGGCCCCGCCTGCCCCGCCTGGTCGGCCACGGGCCTGTGGCACCCCACCGATGGGCCGCCACCCGCGGCCAGACCCAGCAAGAAGATGAGGGAACGGGATCCATCGGGGACACGCATGGCCACAGATTACAAGATGGCGGATTGGGGACGGGACCTTCATTCTACGCGGGGCTGTTCACGGCCCGGCAAAGCCAGATCGTGTTTTCGAACATCAGGCTGACGGTGACGAACTGGGTCGGCGTTTAGAGTGGGTTCGACAACAGATGGCGTTCCACGTCGAGCGTGTGCGGGTCGTTGGGGTAATCCTTGAGCATCTTCCGCGCCTCGTCCTGAGCCTCCTTGAACCGCGCCATGTCGACCAGCGACTTGACGACGATGAAGGCACGCTCCGGCGCGTCGGAGGTGTGTGGAAAGCGGGCGTTCCCTTCGCGCGCCAGCCGAAGCGAAAGGGGGGGATTGGTCTCTGCGAGCTGATGCAGCCGCACCATGAGCGCCGCCTCGTTCACCATCGCGGCCAGATCCTTCGCCGTCAGTTGTAGCGGCTTAGCGTCGGCTCCGACCGCAGCGCCGTCGCGGACGGATTGCGCGTTGCCGATCGTCGGAGGCTCGGCTGGCGTCGCCGGAGCCGGTGAGACCGGTCCCGGTGCCGCCCCGCCCGTCTTGGGCGCATCTCCGCTGGAGCGTGGGCCGCCGCGCGCCACGAACGCAGCGAGCCCCAGCGCGATCGCGCACGCGCCAATCAACATCGCCGCTCGTGGTCTCGACATACGCTTGGCCTGGAGGCGGCCGAGTCAGGCCGTCATTTGAGACTAGGGATTTGATTGCGGGTGATCAAGGACGTACTCGCGTAGACGCTCTTGATGTTCGCCACCGTGTTGTGCGTGCCGTCCGACTCGTACCCAGCCCATATGTTGAACAGTACCCAAGGCGCCGCCGTCGGGAACATCGCGCTCGGCGTCGGGATGAGGCCGGTCTCGTGGAGGGGGATGGGCATCGTGGTTCCGACCACGCCGCGGCTCGCGGTGTAGAGCGAGGTGAACGGTTGGTTCGTCCCGTAGGTATCCCCGCCCGAGAGGTCCACGTAGGTCTTGCCAGGGAAATAGGCTGAGCTCGGTGAGCCGCTGAAGGGCATCAGCCATACGATATTGTTGAGGCCCTTTGTGGTGGTCAGGTACTTGAACGCGTACTCCCAGAGCGCGATGAACTGCGCGCCCGTTCCCTTGCTCCACCAAAACCAGCCGTTGGCCTGCGTCTCGTGGAAGAGGGCCAGCAGGACGGGCACGTTGTTCGTCTTCATGACGCCGATTTGATACGCCATGTAGTCGAGCTTAGAGACGAAGGAGGTGTTCTCCGCCGTTCCCGAGGTGATGACGTTGGTGAAGAACGAGCCGCTGGGCGTCAGCATCGAGTTCGCGTAGCTGTCGGCGTTGGGCGGCATCCCCATGTGAAAGCGGATCATGCTGATCCCGCCGGCATTCCAGTAGGCGATTGCCCGCGCCGTGGTCGTGGTCTCCGAGGTCGGGCCGCCGCCGTCCGAGTAGAGGAAGTCGCCGCCGAGGATCGCGGGGGACTGCATGCCGTTGCTCGTGTACCAGGTGATGTCACCGGCCGGGTTGCTCCAGCTCGTCTCCTGCTGGCCGGAAAGGACATGATTGCCGTAGACGCTGTAGAGGTAACACAGCAGGTTCTTCGCCTGACCCGAAGCGTTCGGGGTCACGGGAGACACGCTGCACGTCGCGCCACCGCTACCTCCAGTGC
>DASRLC010000343.1:0-2156 GCA_035648655.1 Polyangia bacterium | reverse complement strand
CGGACCGGCGTTGCGCCTGCCCGAATCACCCACCCGCCTCTACATCGACGGCGCCTTCGCGCAGAGCAAGGATCTCTCGGCGCTGCAGGTGATCGCCGGCAGCGGGTACAACTTCCGCTTCGCGCTGGGCGGCGCCTGGCGGCGACACCACGTCACATACGAAGCGGAGATCCCGTTTTTGCAGATCACGACCATCAACGTGACCGAGGTGCCCGGCGGCGGACCGCCCGCGCCCGAGGACGCGCACCAGACCGGTTACTCGTTTGGGGACGTCCGGGTCGGCGCGATCTGGACCGTGCCCCTGGCCGGAGAGGCGCTGGTCGGCGGGTTCGGGCTGCGAACCCGTCTCGCGACCCACTCGACGCGTTTCCAGTTTCACCTCTCCACCGACAATTCGCTGGTGACCGAGTCCTTCCCGTACTACTTCCACATCGAGCCGACTGCTGTCCTGGGCGGCGCGCTGGGCCGCTTCACCTTCGTCGTCAACCAAGGAATGCTGGTACTGGCCGGTCCCAACGGCGTCGTCGAAGGCCAGGAGGTGGTCGTGCCGACGATCGTCTTTTGGGACTCTCACGTCGCGATCGGCTATGCGCCGTTCGACTTTCTGGGCGCCTCGGTCGAGCTCGGCTCCGACATCCAGGTCAACTCGGTCGACGATCCACAATTCACGGTCAAAGATGTCCGGTCCGCTTGGGTGGCGCCGGCGGTCCAGCTTCACTTCGGGGACGTGCGCGTCGACCTGATTGCGCGTCTCGGCCTCACCAGCGGCGCCACCTTCTTCGGCGTCCTCGACTACATCGGGACCAATTCCTACACCCTGCGGGTCAGTCGGACGTTCAATTGACGCGGCGGGCGCGCTAAGCTAGCGCCCATGCGGTCTTCTAGCCTCTTATCTTCGGGTCATCCTTTTGGTCTCCGAGTCGGGGGCCTACTGGCGCTGTTGGCTCTGGGCGCTTGCTCGTCGGGCTCGTCCTCCGGGGGACAGCACGACGCGGCGGTCTACGATCTGGCGCTCGATCTGCCTCCGGGATGTCCACCGACGACCGGAAACGAAAAAGGGGTCGGCCTGCCTTGCACCAAGGGGGGCGGCGAGTGCACCAAACCGGGCGTGCCGCCCAACCTGCTCTGCACCTGCGACGAGGCCTACGGCTTGCAGCTCAACGGCGTCCCCTGTGTCTGCACCTTGGTTGGACTGAACCTCAGCACCACGATTACCGATCCTTGCGGCGCGCAGACCTCGCCGCCGTGCGGCTCGAACGCGACCTGCTGCAACTACATGGCCGAGGGCTACTTCTGCAGCCCGAACATCTGCCTGCCCGGCGGCGCCTGCATCGACTTCACGCCCGCCGACGCGGGCAATTGAGAAAAGGGCCTCACAGGGTCCTTTAGATCCCCCGCGACGGGCGCCGCCGAACCAATCGCGTCGTCGCTCCCGCGACGGTCAGCGGCAGGCCGGCTCGCCCGTCGGGGTGGTCTGGCAGCTGGCGGCGAAGCAACAGTAGCCGTTCGAGCAGGCGTGGCTGCCGGAGCAGTCGGTGGTGCAGACGTTGCCGCTGCAGCGGACGTCGCCGCCGCAGGCGTTGCTGCCGTGGCAGGAGATGCGGTTGCTCCCCGCCGAGCTGGTGACGCCCGAGGCGCAGGTCGACGGTCCCGTACACTCGGTGTCGCAGCTGTTGCCGCCGCAGGTCATGGGACCGTGGCACGCGCCCATGCCCGTGCAGCTGATCGTGTTCGTGGAGCCGGTCGCCGCCACGCCGGCGGCGCAGGAGTTGGTGCCGCTGCACGTGACGTTGCAGGTGGTCCCGCCGCACTGAATTCCGCCCCCGCAGGCGGTGTCCGCGCAGGTGACGGTGCAGTCGGCGGCGCCGCGGCAGTCGATCGGGGCGTTACAGCCGCCGGCCGGGCAGTCGATCCGGCAAGACATTCCCAGCGGGCAAACGACCGCCGTAACGCAGGGCGAGCAGCCGGAGCCGCAGATGAAGGTGCAAACGCCATTTTCGCAGGCGCCGCCGGCCGCCAGGCAGCTCAGACAGGCGGCGCCGGCGTCGGGCGGGCCACAGGCCGTCGCGGTCGTCCCGGCATCGACGCCGTGTCCACCGGCTCCCGCGCCCGATCCGGACACGCCACTTCGGCCGGCGCGACCACCGGTGCCGGAC
>DASRLC010000342.1:0-9423 GCA_035648655.1 Polyangia bacterium | reverse complement strand
GTCGCTCAGAGCTTCGCCCTCGATCTCGGCGCGGTCGCCACGGTTTTCGCCATCGGCGGCGAGACCGGCGACGCCGCCCATCCCCCGTCCCTTCTCCTCTGCGTCGACAACCAACCGGCGGGTGGTCCGCTCGCCGACTGCAGCCTGGTGCCCTGAAGACCTTCCGCCTCTTCGCGGTGTTCCTGGCGCTGGCTTTCGCGGCCCGCTGATCGTGTAAAAATCGCGTCCGGACCAGCCCATGTCGCGCTCGCCATCCCGCCACCTGCCGATCGCCGCTCTGCTGAGCGCGATCTTGGGCGGTTGTGCGACGTCGGGCGCGCCGGTGGGCCCGACGCCCGCGTCCGAGAGTGAGGCCACCCACATCGTGGGCGTCTACCGGAGTCGGTGTGGCGCCTGCCATCGGCCTGTGGCGCCGGGAAGCGAGCCCGCCGACAAGCTGCACGCCGAGCTGATCGCGCACCGCAAGCGCACGCGCCTCAGCGAGGACGATTGGCGCGGGCTGGAAGCGTTTCTAGCGATCCCGGTCGCCGGACCAGCTTCCGGCGCCGCTCACTGAGAGGTGGCAGGGCGGAACAGCGGGCCGAGCGCCAGCAGCGAAGCCTGGGGCGAATCTTCCGCGCAGCGCCGCTGCAGGGTCTCGTCACCCACCAGCGCGCCGATGGCCGGGCGGCATCCGCCGCAGGTCGTGCCGGCCCCGCACGATCGACTCACTTCGTCGACCGTTCGCGCGCCGTTGCGAATACACTCGCGGATGGTTCGATCACCGATGCGATGGCAGTGACAGACGAGCACGGGGCCTCCTGAACAGACCCTAAGGATATTGAAAGTAATTCTCAAAATCAACCAGAACAGGTGAGGACGCGTAACCATGCAGGGAGACAAGGAAATTCTCGTCGCGCTCAACGACATCCTGACCAGCGAGCTGACCGCCATCAACCAGTACTTCATCCACTACAAGATGCTCGAGAACTGGGGCTACTTGCGGCTCGGGCAGAAGAAGCGGGAAGAGTCGATCGAAGAGATGAAACACGCCGACAAGATCATCGAGCGAATCCTCTACCTCGACGGCGTGCCCAACCTGCAGCGCCTCAGCCCGGTGCGCGTTGGCGAAGAGCCGATCGAGATGCACGAGCTGGATCTGGATCTGGAACGTGAGGCGGTGGCCCGCCTGAATCAGGCGATTGCTCTGTGTCTCGACAAGAAGGACGCCGGCACCCGCGAGCTGTTCGAAGCGCTGCTCGAAGACGAAGAAGACTCGATCGAATGGCTGGAGGCGCAGCTCTACATCGTCAAAGATATCGGACGCGAGCGCTACCTGGCCGAACAGACCCGCAGCAGCTGACGGGCGGTTCCACACCTAAAGCCACGCGGCCGCGGCCGGCGCGCTAGGCTCCGCCCGCATGATCGTCCCGCATCCGCTCCCGACCTCCGGGCCGCCCCCACCGGAGGTCGGCCTGGCCGCGCGTCTCAAGGCCAGCGCCGAGCACTCGGCGCGCGCGCTGGGGTTGGTCTGGCGATCGGCGCCCGGCGGGGTGGTCGCGCTGACGATCTTCACGGTCGTGGCGGCCGCGCTGCCGCCCTTCGTCGCCTACGTCGGGAAGATGATCATCGACGCGGTGATCGCGGCGCGCTCGGCGGGGCCGGGGATCGCTCGCCACGCCGCCATGTTGCGCGCGGTGCGGCTGGTCGGCGTCGAGCTGGCGGCGGTGGTGGTGATCGCCGGCTGCGAGCGGGTGCTGGGTCTGGTCCGCCAGCTGGTCGGTCTCCGTCTGGGGATCGATCTCAACGTGAGGATCCTCGAGAAGGCCTTGCGGCTCGAGCTGCGACACTTCGAGGATCCGGAGTTCTACGACAAACTGACCCGCGCCCGGCGCGAGGCCTCGACGCGGCCGCTCTCGCTCATCCAGAGCAACTTCCAGGTGGTGCGCGGCGGGCTGACCCTGATCGGCTACATCGCGCTTCTGGTTCGTTTCTCGGGCTGGATGGCGCTGGCGGTGCTGGTGGCGACCATCCCGGCCTTCATTGCCGAGGCGCGCTTTTCGGGCGCGGCGTTCCGGCTGCGCAACTGGCGCTCGCCGGACTCGCGGCGCCTGACCTATCTCGAGTACGTACTCGCCAACGACGAGCACGCCAAGGAGGTCAAGCTCTTCGGCCTGGGGCCGTTGCTTCTGGATCGCTATCGGACGCTGGCCGAGTCGTTCTTCGCGGACGATCGGCGGCTGGCGGTGCGGCGCGCGGCCTGGGGCTACGCCCTGTCGCTCTTGAGCACGGCGGTGTTCTACGGTTCTTATGCGCTGATCGTGGTCGCCACGGTGCGGGGAAAGCTCTCGCTGGGCGACATGACGCTGGGCCTGGTGGCGTTTCGGCAGGGCCAGCAGAGCTTCCAGGCGGTGCTCTCGGCGCTGGGCGGCATGTACGAGGACACGCTCTACATGTCGAACCTGTTCGACTACCTCGCGATCCCGACCGATCTGCCGCCCGCCCGCGCGCTCGACGTGGCCGGTCAGTCACCGCCGCCGCTGACGGCGGTGCGCGCCGAAGAGGGTATCCGCTTCGAAGGGGTAGGCTTTCGCTACCCAGGTGGCGGACCAAACGCCGAGCGCTGGGCGCT
This sequence comes from Polyangia bacterium, assembly GCA_035648655.1. Taxonomy (GTDB): domain Bacteria; phylum Myxococcota_A; class Polyangia; order Fen-1088; family Fen-1088; genus JADGRB01. The sequence continues at coordinate 6,812 of DASRLC010000342.1, read as the reverse complement.
GCGCGGGGTCGACGTCTTTGTTCCCAAGGGGCAGAGCCTGGCGCTGGTCGGCGAGAACGGCGCCGGCAAGACCACCTTCATCAAGTTGCTGGCCAATCTCTACCAGCCGACGGAGGGAAGCGTGCTGCTGGACGGCCGCGATCTGCGGAGCTGGGACGAGACCGAGCTGCGGCGCCGCATCGGCGTCATCTTCCAGGACTTCAACGAGTATCAGCTCGCGCTGCGCGAGAACGTGGCCTTCGGCAGCGTCGATCACCTGACCGACGATCTGCGGGTGGGGCGCGCGGTCGATCAAGGCGGCGCCAAGGAATTGGTGGCGGGGTTGTCGTCGGGGCTCGAGACGCAGCTCGGGCGGTGGTTCGGCGGCGGCGTCGAGCTGTCGGGCGGACAGTGGCAGAAGGTGGCGCTGTCGCGCGCGTTCATGCGCACCGAGGCGGACATCCTGATCCTCGACGAGCCGACGGCGGCCCTCGACGCCGAGGCCGAGCACGCGGTGTTTCAGCGCTTCAAAGCACTGGCGGCCGGGCGTACCACCATCCTCATCTCGCACCGCTTTCCGACCGTGCGGATGGCGGATCGGATCTTGGTGCTCGAAGCCGGGCGGGTGATCGAAGACGGCAGTCACGCCGAGCTGGTCGCGGCCGGCCACCGCTATGCGCGCATGTTCGGGCTGCAGGCCGCCGGGTACCGATAGGGACGCCTCAGCGACGTCTAGAAGGCGTTCATCCAGGTGCAGACGCGCGGGTAGACCTTACGCATCTGCTCCTGGCCGGACCGCTCGCGGGCCAGCGTGAGGAGCTCGGCGGCGCGGCGGTCGTGGCCGGCGAAGACCTGCGCCCAGGCCAGCAAGACCAGCAGCGCCGGCGCCGAACGCAACCCGAGCGCGATGTCGGCCTGCTCGTCCAGGAACGCCGGGTCGAAGCCGTGGCGGTTCTCGCCGAAGCAGAGGTAGAGCTCGGCGATGGTGCGCTGAACGCGCAGGTAGTCGCCTTCTAGGGCCCGCGGCAGCCCGTCGAAGCGCCGCCGCGCCTCGGCGATCTGCCCGAGGTTGATCAAGGTGACCACCCGTTCGTACTCGATTATTCGCCGCCGCGAGCGCGCCCGGCGATCTTTCGAGAGGCGCCGCACCGCGGACGACTGCAGCACCAGCGCCTGGTCGTACCGGCCGCGCATCACGGCGATCCGCGCCAGCGCCTGCTCCGCGTTGGCCTTGATTCGATACGGCGTCAGTCGGCGGCCGACCAGGCGCACCAGCAGCGTCTCCGCTTCGCCGTTCTGGCGGGCGACCTGCAGCACCGTGGCCCGGTAAAGCGTCCTCCAGGCGGCGAGGTTCCGCACCACCAGTAAGTTGAAGACACCGGCGACCACGAAGCCGATCGGTCCTCCCGCGTAAGACAAAGCGGCCGTGTAAACGCCCATGGCGACCGCCGCGCCGCCCACCCCCAAAACGACACGCCGCCGGTACTGCTCGGAAGGCCGAGCTTGTCCGCGCGCGTCGACGTACAGCACCGTGCCGGAGGTCGCGTCTTCCAGGCTCTCGGCGAACCGGGCCACCGGCGCTGTCGGCGCCAAGGATTTCGAGCTCACCGGCACAGCATACTGTGCCCGTACCTGAAGGGTGGTCGAGTCGGATGGTCGGGCAGTCGGGAGCGCGGCCACTGGGGCGTTGGTCCGTAACCAGACCGTCTCGACCGGCGTAGAACCCCCGTGGCGACCCGATTCACGACGGCGGCGCTCATTTTCCTGTTGGTCGCAGGGGGTGACCTGCGCCCGGCGCGCGGAGCGTCCGTTGGTTGGAACCGGGTGGTGCTGGTCGAACTCTTCACCTCGCAGGGGTGCAGCTCGTGTCCGCCGGCCGACGAATTCGTGCGCGATTTTCCGCGCCTGGGGCTGGGACCGGAGAAGGTCCTGCCGCTCACCTTTCACGTCAACTACTGGGACGATCTGGGCTGGCGCGATCCGTTCGCGTCGCCGGCCTTCACCGAACGCCAGCGGTGGTACGCCGATTCGGGCCGCTTGCGATCGCCGGGAGGCGCCGGCGGTCTCTCCGGCCTCTACACCCCGCAGATGATCGTGGACGGCACGGTTCATTTTCCGGGCGGGCAGCGGGCGGTCGCCACCGTGGAGATCGCGCGGGCGGCGGCGCGCGCGGCCGAGGTCGATCTGACGGGCGAGGCGGCCGTCGCCGGCGACGATCTGACGGTCACGCTGCGGGTCGCGCCCCGCGCCGGCTTCGATCGCGCGCCAGACTGGCGGGCGGTGGTGGCGCTGGCGGCCAAGAGCACCCAGACCCGCGTGCTGCGCGGCGAGAACCGCGGCGAGACGCTGGTCGAGGCGGCGGTGGTGCGCGCGCTCTCCGATCGCCGCCCGATCGGCGCCGCGGTTGGCCCGCTGCGCATCACGCTGCGCAAGCCGGCGGATCTGACCTGGGCCGACGTCGAGGTGGTGGCCTTCGTTCAATCCGAGACGACTCGACAGATCGCGGCCGCGCGCGCGATCGCGCTGCCGCGTTGAGCGCGCCGCCCGGCAAGGGTTCGCGTCCGCTTCAGGCTGCCGAGCCGCCCATGCCGGTGGCGGCGCCGGCGCAGTCGGTGCCGGCCGCGCCGGTGGTTCCACCCGATCCGTTGGTGCCAGCGGTACCGGTGATACCAGCCGCTCCCGCGGTGCCACCGGTGCCAGTCGTCCCGGTGGTGCCAGCCATCCCCATGGTGCCAACCGAACCGTTGGCGCCCGCGGTGTCATTGGTGCCCGCGGTGCCCTTGCTGCCAGCGGTGCCGTTGGTGCCCGCGGTGCTTGCCGCGCAGCTAGAGCCGTTGGTACCGGCGCCTCCTCCGTCGTCCACGCCGCTATCGGCCCTTCCGTTGGCGCCCGCGCCGCCATCCATCGTGCCGCCGCCACCGCCCCCCTGACCGGCGGTACCACCCGGCGGGCTGCTGCCCAGCGTCGCCGAGCCGCAGTCGTTCAAGACCAGCGCCGAGACCAGACAGGCGCCGATCACCGCGAGACGGATCGGAGGGGGGGCGAAGGTTGGGCGCATGGAAACGCCTTCTAAGGTAACAAACCCACCATCTTGTCGCTCTCGTCCCACAGGCGCGCGGCCAGCGCGTCGTCCTGCGCCACTTGGCTGGGCGTCGATTCGCGTTGGTGATCGTAGTAACGCCCGCTCACGCCGGCCAGCTCGGGGGCCGTCGCGCAGAAGATCGTCGTGCGGGCGCCCTCTTCGGGCGTGATCATGAAGCGGGTGACCAACCAGCGCAGCGGTCCGGGCAGCCGGCGCCAGATGCCGGTCGCCACGACGCCCGGATGGAGCGCGTAGGCCGTGACGCCGCTGCCGGCCCAGCGCCGGGCCAGCTCGCGGGTGAACAGGACGTTGGCCAACTTCGAGACGGCGTACTCGCGCAGCCCGGTGCGCGAGCGCGCGGGCTCGCGCAACGCCGTGAAGTCGATCCCCTTGGCGCTGCGGTGCGCTTGGCTCGAGATGTTGACCACCCGCGCCGGCGCCCCCTCGCGCAGCCGCGCTTCCAAGAGTCGGGTGAGCAAGAAGTGGCCCAGGTGATTGACCCCGAAGGTCAGCTCGAAACCGTCGCGCGTGAGCGCGCGGGTTCCCGCTAACCCCGCATTGTTGATCAGCCCATGTAACGGCAACCCCCGCGCCACGAAGGTCGCTGCGGCCTGTCGCACCGATGCCAGGTCGGCCAAATCGAGCGGAAGAACTTCGACCCTGGCACCGGCCGCGCGCAGCGGCGCGGCGACCGCTTCACCCTTGGCGCCGTCGCGGCAGCCCAGGAACACCTGCGCGCCGCGCTCGGCCAGTCGGGTGGCGGTGATTTGCCCGATCCCGCTGTTGGCTCCCGTGACGAGGAAGGTGCGCCCAGTCAGGTCGTGTGGCTTTTCGGACATCGCCCCATTCTAGGACGGCGCCGGCGCCGGCGCTTCTACCCCGGCCGGGCGCGCAGCGGCCCGGGCGCGTCGCAGAGCGGACAGCGATCGGTGAGCGCGGCCACCGTGCCGCAGTCGCGGCAGTCGACGCGCGCGCCGTGGAAGCCTGCGTCGAGCAGCTCGGTCGAGCTGCGCGCGGGGTCGGCGCGGCGGCCCTGGTAGGTCACCCGCGCGGGAACGAAGGCGATATAACGCAGCTCTTCGCCGTCGCAGCCGGGACAGCGGGCGGGAACCGGCCAGCGGTTGGGGCTGGCGAGCGCCCGCGCCAGCCCCCCTTCCGCGTGGCAGCGCGGGCAGATCTCCTCCGACAAGAGCGACGCCGCGCAAGCCGCGCATGAGACCTGGTAGACGCCGTCGACGAACTTCTCGCCGTCGTAGACCCAGGTCAGGCGGCCGGTCGGCTCGGCGTCGAGCAGCGGCAACCGTCCGTCGACGTAGGCGCGGAACAGCAGCTCGTGCCCGCCGCAGGCTGGACAGCCGGCCGCGACCAACCGATCCAAACCCGACTCGTCCAGCAATCCCATCCGCGCAGCCTAGCCGATCCGGCGTCTGCGTCTCCCGCCCGGGTGGGATCGGTCGAAATGACCGCTGCGGAGCCGGTTATTTCGACTGGGGCACCGTTGTGACGAGCGCCCGCGACACTAGCTTTCGTGCATGAGGTTCTTCCAGAGTTCGCTGTTGGCCGCCGTCGGCCTATTCCTGGCGTTCGACGCGGCGCCGGCGCTGGCGCAGCGCCACGGTGGCGGCGGGGGTGGGCATTTCCCGAGCGGCCCGCCGCGCGGCCCGGCGCCCGTCCGCGCGGCGCCGGCTCGACCGGCGCCGGTTCGCGCCGAGCGCGGGCACGCGCGCGGTGAGGCCGTGCGCGCCGAGTCGGCGCGGGTCGAGCGGCCGCACGTCGCGCCCGTGCGCGCCGAGCCGGCGCGGGTCGAGCGGCCGCACGTCGAGCCGAACGCCCGCTGGGTCGGCCACGAAGGCGGCCGCGGCGACGCGCGCTACCACGTCGACCACCCCTGGGCGCACGGCCGATTCCACGGGCCGATCGGGCGCGGTCACGTCTATCGCTTGGGCGGCTGGGAGCCTGGTCGCCATCGGTTCTTCTTCGGCAGCTCGTTCTTCGTGTTGGCGCCCGCCGATTGGGCTTATGCCGACGACTGGGATTGGAACGCCGATCGGATCGTCCTCTACGACGATCCAGATCATCCCGGGTACTACCTGGCCTACAACACGCGACTCGGAACGTACGTGCATGTAACGTACGACGGTGGGCCGGGCTGATTCCTTGCAAGCGCGGTCGATCGCGTGACCGCGCCCGCGGTCCGCGTGGCGGTTCCTGAAGTAGCGGTCCAGCGCCCGCGCGGGGTGGGGCGCCTCGGTCTGGGCGCCCTGGGCATCGTGTTCGGAGACATCGGGACCAGCCCGCTTTATACGCTCCACGCCTGCCTGGGTTGGCGACACCGCGGCGCGTTCGACGCGGGCGACGTCATGGGCGTACTCTCGCTGATCTTCTGGACGCTCACGCTGGTGGTGTCGTTCAAGTACGTCTCGGTCATCATGCGCGCCGACAACCACGGCGAAGGCGGCATCTTCGCGTTGCTGGCGCTGCTCCCCGAGCGGTCGCGCGAGGCCCGCGGCGGCTCGATGGGTGTCGCCGCGCTGCTGGTGATCGCCGGCGCGGCGCTGCTCTACGGCGATGGGATGATCACGCCGGCCATCTCGGTCCTCTCGGCGATCGAGGGGCTGCAGGTGCCGGCGCCTTGGCTGAAACCGGCGATCCTGCCGATCACCTGCGGTGTGCTCGTCGGTCTCTTCGCCGTTCAATCGCGTGGCACCGGACGCATCGGCCGCGTCTTCGGTCCGGTGATGGCGGTCTGGTTCTTGGTGATCGCCGTGCTCGGGCTGGCTCAGGTTGTTCACCGTCCGGGGATTCTGGCGGCGCTCAGCCCGGGATACGCGGTGCGGTTTTTTTCGGCCCACGGCCTGCGCGGCCTCATCGTGCTCGGCGCGGTGGTGCTGGCGGTGACCGGCGCCGAGGCGCTCTACGCCGACATGGGACACTTCGGCGCGACGCCCATCCGAGCCGGTTGGTTCGCGGTCGTCATGCCGTCGTTGGTCCTGAGCTACTTCGGCCAGGGGGCCTTGATCCTGAGCGACGCGGCCGCGGGCCAAAACCCGTTCTTCGCCCAGGCGCCCAGCGGCGCCGCCACCTACGCGCTCATCGCGCTGTCGACGGCGGCCACGGTGATCGCCTCGCAGGCGCTCATCTCGGGCGCTTTCTCCCTCACCCACCAGGCCATGCAGCTCGGGTTCCTGCCGCCGGTCACGGTGGTCCACACCTCGAACGAGGAAGAAGGTCAGATCTATGTGCCCGAGGTGAACCTGGTGCTGGCGATCGCCTGCCTCGCGCTGGTCCTGACCTTCCGGCACTCGTCCCGCCTGGCCTCGGCCTACGGCATCGCGGTGACCGGCACGATGGTCCTCACCTCGCTCATCTTCTTCGAGGTCGCGCGCCGCACTTGGAACTGGCCGCTCTGGAAGGCGCTGCCGATGCTGATTCTCTTCTTGGGAGTCGACCTGACCTTCTTCTTCGCCAACCTGCTCAAGATCGTCGAAGGCGGGTGGCTGCCGATCGCCGTGGGCGTGGTGCTCTTCGTCGCCATGGCCACCTGGAAGCGGGGCCGCCGCCTCTACCGCGATCAGATCGAGGCCAGCTCGCCGCCGTTGCCCGAGTTCTTGGTCGGCTGCCGGCGCTCGGCGATTGCGCGCCCCGCGGGGACCGGGGTGTTCGTGACCGGGCATCCGGAGGGTGTGCCACCGGTCCTGCGCGCGTTGGTCGAACGGGTGCGGGCGCTGCCGGAGACCGTGGTGCTGTTGAC
>DASRLC010000341.1:0-6060 GCA_035648655.1 Polyangia bacterium | reverse complement strand
CGGGGCATCCGGGGGAACGACGGGCGGCTCGGGTAGCGCGGGCGCCGGTGGCATGAGCGGGGCTGCCGGCTCCGCCTGCACACCCTCCTGCACCAACAAGACCTGTGGAAGTGACGGATGCAACGGGACGTGTGGCGGATGCCCGCCCACGCAAATGTGCAGCGCAAGCGGTGCCTGTCAGACCCCAAGTGGTTCGGGGGTCTCCGTCGACACGACGGTTCAGCTCACGCCGATATCGCCCGATATTTACGGAGTGGCCTTCGCGACCGACAGCACGGACGATTCTCCCAAGGTGGCCACGCTCGATCGCTGGGGAGGCGATGCCGAAGAGAGCTACAACTGGCAGAAGGACATGAACAACTCGGGCGGCGACTGGAACTGCGCGAACTACGCCGGGGGCGGAAGCGGAAGCGACACGTTCGTCCAGACCAACAAGTCAAACGGCCTCGACACGCTGATGACTATCCCTATAACCGGCTGGCTGGCAAACGTCGCGACGTCGTCCGACAGCACGTACAGCTCGGCCCTCGGACAAGACTTGAGCTTCTGCAACTATCCGCAACTTCCCGACGGAGGGCTTCTCTCTTCGGGGACCTGCTGCAAGGCTATCGGCACCCAGGAATCCATATTGGTGGACCAGGGGTCGAACAATCTCGACACCAGCTTCATGCAGAGTTGGATGACGCACTTCGTCTCGACCTTCGGTACGGCAGCCAACGGCGGCATAAAGTATTACCAACTCGACAACGAGCCCGACAACTGGCAGGGCCTGCGACAGGACATCTATCCGGCCCTTTACGCGCCGGGGACCAATTGCCTCGATTACTCAGTCAAGATCGCCTCCGGCAAGGAGTCGGGGGTCTCGCCCAACGACGACATTATGAATCGGTCGGTCGCCTACGCCGCCGCCATCAAGGGTGTCGATCCGAGCGCACAAGTCCTCTTCTTGTCGGTCATGAATCCGGACGACATGATCAACCTCATGCAGACCGAGTGCGGTGTGGGCACCTGGGGCAGCGCGGCCGTTCCCTACACGATCGGTAATTCGTACGCCATGGCCATGATGGCGAAGGGGAAGCAATACGAAGCCGCGCATCATCAGCGGATCTTCGATTGTCTCGATGCACACTATCCCGGCAGCGCGCAGCAGATGTGGACCAACACGTTTTCGCATTTTCGGGGATGGATCAATGGGACCTATCCCGGAACGGGCACATGCGTAAGCGAGTACAACGTCGCCAATGACACCTCCGACCCCACGGCGGCCGCTCAGGCGGCCGACTATCTGGGCACCTTCGGGGCCGTCGGAGTTCGCGTCGCCGCCTACTGGACAACCCTGGCGCCGAAGAACTCCAGCAACAATCACGTCCGCAGCTACGCCTACAACGCTTTCGCGATGTTCCGGAACTACGATGGCTCAGGCGGCAAGTTCGGCAACGTGTCCGTCGGCGCCGCCAGCTCATATCCGGCCGTTCATGCCTACGCAGCGACCGATTCCGCCAGCAATCCGACCACCGTCTGGATCATGCTGGTCAACACCGGCGCCTCGAACCAGTCGGGCATCACCCTCACCCTGAAACACTTCACAGCCGGAGCGAGCGCGAAGATCTATCAGAGCGTGAACGGAGGGGGTCCCACGATTGGCGCGAGCGCCACCATTTCCAACGGCGTTATCAGCGGCCTTTCAGTGTCCGCCAACAGCGTCACACTGCTGGTTGTAGGTCATTGAGAGCACCTCCCGGAACATATTGAAACGTTGTGGTGCATTCCCGGGCATGATCTCTACTGGCCATGAAGGCCAAGTTCGAAGACGTTCCCGACGAGGTGTGGAGATACGTGGAGCCGTGGCTACCGGCACCACCTTCGCACGCGCGCGGAGGTCGGTCGCGAGTTGATGACCGGCGCGCGCTGGCTGGCATCGTCTACCGGCTGAAGACCGGCTGCCAGTGGAAGGCGATCCCGCGGTAGTTCGGCAGCGTGTCAGCCCTCCACCGGCGGTTTCAAGAGTGGGCGGAGGCCGGCATGTTCCACATCTTCTTCGCCGAGATGGTCCACTACTACGACGACCGCGTCGGCGTCGATTTGAAGTGATGCTCGCTCGACAGCGATACTGCGAACGACAGCATTCCGAACAAATGCGTATGCAACTGCGCCACACTTGTAATAACGGTGAAATCTGAGAAGTCGGGGTGGGCTCGGGCGCCGTTGTGCACCGTCCACATGACGCGCTCCGGTTCGTGGCCAAGCGTAGCTCGCGGGCCTTCGCTCGGGCAGCGACCAGCTCGGCCGCGAGGTTGGGCGCGGTATCGAAGAACACCTCGTCGGGGGTCTGGCCGCGGAATGCGGAATGGGGCATCTTTGCCGTTGTGCTCCTCGACGAAGAACGCGACGAGGGTTCGGACTCTCTCGACGGTGTCGAGGGAGTTGAGGAAGAGCCAATTGTGTTTCAGGGAGCGCCACCACGCCTCGATCATCGAGTTGGACTCGGTGACCTCGACCTGAGCGAGGACACGGTGAAGGCTTTCGAGCCAGAAGGATCGCGTCGACGGCGGCGTTGACGTTCTCGACTCCGGAGTCGGCCATGACCGTGGTCGCTGCTCGCGGGTCGGCGGGGAGCGAGATGCCGGCCAGCTTGGACGAGGGAGGTGCGCCAACGCGACCAATTGCGCGAGGACGCGCTCCAGAAGACTCGGTCGGTCCAAGCCAGGAAAGGGCGAGGTCGTCGGCGCGGCAGAACGGCAACCTGCTGGCGGAGGGCGAGATTCTAGATTGGCGAGCGCGCTGCGGGTTTGGAGCGCGGACCTGGCTACGGCAAAGTACGGTAAGCAGGAGTGAGAGAACCGCGGCGGTCTATCAGTTTGGGCGACGCCCGTACCCACCCGGAAAACGTCCAAGATTTCAACTGGATCGCATTTTGGCGAAGGACACCCCGGTCGATCAGGGGATCGATGCGGCGATGGTCCTCCGTCAGGCGCTCGATCGTCCGGCGCAGCGTCTGGTACTCGCGTGCGAGGTTGGGGAAGACGCCCGTGTCCTCGGCGTGGTGGTACCCGTGCAGCGTGGCTCGAGAGCTCCGCCACTCGTCACGCAGCCGGGACGTCGCCTCGACCGCCGCTGCCCAAGCGCCTCCAACGCCACGCCAAACCTCCGGATATCGCAGCAGAACCCATGGTGCGACATCATGACCGCGGTAGCGATCGACGCTGCGCCGGTCACGTTCAAGAGCCAGGTGGTTCACCTACGCCGACTATCCGTGATTTAACTCAGGCGAGCTCTTCTGGCTGAGGACAAGCTTCGCCCATCCATCACCCCTGACGCCTCCTGAGAGCCTTCAGCGATGAGCTGCCCGCTGCGTTAGCCCACAACGCGATCGGCGCCGCGACCTGACGAGGGCGATCGCCGCAATGAAGAGCCACACTGGCGCGATCGGCGTTCCCTCCGTCGCCACGCTGCACGAGCACCCACCGCTGGAGGTTCCGTCGCCGCCCGTGCTTCCGCCTCTGGATGTGCCACCGCCTGTGCCGGTGACGCCACCACTCGATGTGGCACCGCCGCCAGCGCCGGTGACGCCACCACTCGATGTGGCACCGCCGCCAGCGCCCGTTCTGCCGCCACTCGATGTGGCGCCGCCGCTGCCGGTGCCACCGCCAGGTCCGCCAACCCCACCTGAACCGCTCGCGGACGTGCCGCCGCCGACGCCTGAGGTGGCTGCACCGCCGGCGCCGCCCGCTCCACCCCCGCCGCGGCTTCCGGCTGATCCGCCGGCACCGTTCGATCCACCCGTGCCGGTCGAACCCGGTGGCGACAATACGTACAGCACCGCGCTGCCCGCGATCACACTCGGCGAGAGGCCGGTGGTCATTCCGGTCACGTCCATACGCTGCCAGACGTCGCGGACGGCGACCGGGCTGCTGGTAATCCCAAGCTGGGAGAAACTCACCGAGACCGTCGCGTCCTTCGTATCGTGATTGAAGAGGGCAACTGCTTTGCGACCCAGGGAAAGGTCACGCGCCCACACTTCCGTCAGTCCCTGCTGCGCAATGCGCTTGGCCTCGATGCCGGCAGCATCCTGGTCGACGGCGAGCACCTCTTCGTTCGTGAGCAGGGCTGTCGTCCAGGCATCGTTCGCAAGTGCCGTGATCTCCCCGCCGAAGATGAGCGGGGACGGCAAAATGCTCCACAGCGCCAGGATCGTCACTTGCTGGTTGTGAGTGAACGCCGTCTGGCGAGAGCCAAGTTGCCCGAGCGGGAGCATGTCCGTGTCAGGCCAGTGCCCTTGCTTGAGGCCGCTCACGGCTTGCCACTGTCCAGCGAAGTAGAAGACATTGTTCTGGCTGTTGTCGTACAGCGGCGTCAACGGATTCACGTCCCAGAAGTCGTTCACGATTCGCCACTGGTTGGCGTTCGCGGTGAGGTCTGTAACACTGCTCGTTGGGTTCGGGCCCGGTGACAAGCTGAACACTATCGATCGCCCGCTCATGTCGATCCCCGCCCGTATCGCGTGGACTTCGTCCGAGTGGTAGGCGTCGACGCAATCGTCGACCTTCACGAAATCGAGCCCCCAGGAGGCGTACTGGGCGAAGATCGAGGCGTACCAGGCCATGCCGGCCGCCGTCGCGCCCTTGACGCCGTAGTTGTGGGTTGGATCCCACGAGGTCGTATCCTGGTTGTTGCCTGCCTGCTGCGCAGTATAGGTTGAATTCGCGATCGGCGTGTTGGCCTTGTAGCTCGATTGGGGAATGCCTCGCATGATGTGGATCCCGAAGAGCAAGCCCATGGCGTGCACCTGGTCGGCAATCGCTTTGAAGCCGACACCGTTCTTGGAGGAAGGGAAATGGGTGGGCGACGGCAACCAGCGCCCGTTCGCGTCCGTGAGATCCTCCGGGTCGTACCAATGATAGTCGATGACCGCCGCATTCCAACCGAAGGGCGCCAGCGTCGTCTTGAGCGCCTGGGCATTGGCCAGGTACTGGGCCTCGGTTACGTTTCCCCCGTACGAGTCGTAGCTGTTCCAGCCCATCGACGGCGTAAGAGCCATCGTGGACCCCGAAGTCAACGTGATAGTGCTGGTCGCTCTGCCCACCGCGTTGCTGACGGTCACCGTGAAGGGGTAGGAACCGGCTGCCGGCGTCGTTCCGGTGATGATGCCGGTGCTGGCGTCCAGCGACAGGCCCGCCGGCAAGCCGACCGCCGAATATGCCAGGGGCGCCGTGCCGGTCGCCGCGATGGCGTGGATGAAGGGAGTGTTGGGATTCCATCCGATCACCGCCGGGCTGTGGATGGCGGGCGTGGGAAGCGGCCCGGTCATCGAGATCGTGACGGCCGTCTGTGCAGAGAGAGCTCCGCTCCAGTGAGCCAGGATTCCCAGGATGGCAAGTGTGAAGAAGGATGTGCGCAGGGTCATTTGCAAGACTGCCTCCGCGACGGCGACGTCGCGTTCGAGTGGACTGCATAAACTGTCCCCACGACGCGGAACGTGTCACACAAATCGTGACGCTACTTTCCGGCCACAGCAGCCCGCTTGAAAGCAGTTTACTGAGTCGGAGAGGACCTATTGCTTGATTGTGACCGGCTGAGGACGACTTGGTCGTGCGGCCCTGGCTCGTCAAGCTCGACGGGGGCAGCAGGACGATGAGGGTCATCCGATGACAGGCGCCCCACCTCGCAACCTCGATGAGGTGCTGACGCAGCTTGGCAGCAAGCTCGAAGAGTGGGAAGCTCGGGCGCTGTTCCTTGGGGCGCAGGCGTCCACGAATGTTCGCTTGGGCCCACAGCACCTGCTCGGGCACCTGTTCGAAGGCGCGCCCGTGCTGGGCGACACCATCGACGACGCTAAGGACTCGCGCAACGGTAGACGTTTCAAGCCGACTGGCAAGTTTTTGGCGTCGAACGCCGATGTCTGCTCTTTGATGGAGGATCGCGAGGTCCGATGACGTCAAGCGCATCCGGCGGAAGTACCTGATGCTCGGCGGCGTGTTGAACGAGCGCACGCGGAGGCTGTGGGCGGCGACGGAGGCCCAAGCGATCGGCTGGGGAGGCGTGCTCCAGGTGTCGGAAGCG
>DASRLC010000340.1:0-22638 GCA_035648655.1 Polyangia bacterium | reverse complement strand
ACGAAGACGTATGCGCTCATGGTCGAGTGGATGTTGCATAGCAGGCCGACCGCGCCGGGGTGGGTGAAAACCTTGGTGTAGGTCGCGCCGCTGGCGCGGATGCCGGCGTCGAAATCGTTCGGCTTGGCGATGGAAAATACGTCGTGATAGATGCGGTCGTCGTTGCGGAACTGCACCGAGGTTCCAACCGGTACGGCCAGGATGTGCGGCAGGAAGGTCTTGTCGCGTTGGGTGACGATCTGGTTGGCGGCCGGGGCGGTCCTCGGCGTCGCGCCGTCGAGTCGGCGCAGCCAGATCACCGTTCCGCCGGGGCCGATCTGACCACCGCCGTTCACGACGCCGGCCACACTGACCAGTCCGGCGGCGTGTCGGGACGCGGCGGCGCCGCCGTGGCCCTGGCTCTCGGACGGCTTGTCTCGGTCTTCGGCGACCGGCTCCGCCTCGACGGTCTCCGCGGGTGGTGGCTCGGGGTGTGCGCCGCCTGGCTTGCCCGCGCGGGCGCGCGCGTCGTTGAGAAACGGCGTCACGACCTGCCCGATCTGCGGATCGAGCAGGGGCACCCGCAGCAGCGTGTTCCATTTTTCGATAGCCGTCGCGTAGTCGCCGCGCTGGAAGGCCAGCTTGCCCCCCGCCATCAGGTTGAAGATCAGGTATTGCCGCTCGGTCGCGGATTTGAAACCGATGTCCTGCGGCGACTTCACCGTGAGCGGCAGCGGGAGATCGTCGCCCAGCCAGCGCGCTTCGCCAGGCGCGGCCAATGCTGCGCGCGCCGCACCGACGCCGATCGCCAAGCACAGACCCGCCAACCCGAGACTGCCGATGCGCATGCGGGGGATCCTCATTTTGGTTGTCAGCTCCATCACCAGGTCCAGACCGCCGACGACGTGAAGACGTTGTTGGCGACGCTGGGCGCGCCTTCGAGCTCTCGATTCACCAGGTATTCGGCCTTCACCTGCAAGCTCTCGCCGATCCCCACGTTCACGCCGAACGTCGTGCGGTCGACCGTGAGCTTGCTGCCCGTGAAGTCGGGGAACTCCGCGTGCCGCTGCTCGTAACGGGCGTAGATCGTGAAGCGAAAGAGATCGAGCGACAGCGGCAGCTCCTCGGCCGCCTGGACCCAGAAACCGTGTGCATAGAACTCGTTGATCTCGGGGTAGGGCCCCATGCCGGCCAGCTTGGCGACCGCCATGGTCGTGACGTCGCCGGCGTCCTCCTCGGCGACGTGGACGTACTCGCCTGACAGCGTCAGGGTCGGTAGGATCAGGCGTGCGTCGGCGCCCAACAAGGTCTGCGGGGCGTCAGAAGTGAAGCTCTGGTCGTTGCGTGGCCCGTGCTCGGCGCTGCCCCCGAACTTGAACGAGACCCGGGTCAGGTTCAGCTCGTAGCCGACCCGCACCGACAACATCGGGACGCCGGTCAGGCTGCGCGACGGCCCCTGCAGCGCCTCGACGAACGTGCCACTGTTGGTGATCGCCGCATTGACACTGATGGCCGAGAAGATCGGAATCAGCTGATAGCGGTAAAACACCTTGGCGCCCAGCGATTGGCCGGTGGTGTAGCGGGCCACCAGCGACGGCGTGATACCGACGCGGAAGTTGGCCTCGTTGTCGAGGTACTCGATGCCGAACACCGAGTCGAACTTGCCGAGGCTGATCGAGAGCTCCGCGCTGCGGATGGGCGCGATCTTGCCGAAGGCCTGTTCCAGCAAGAGCCGGGTCGACTCGCCGCCCACCCGGTTCTCGGTCGGATCGGCGTCGTAAAGGCGTGGAATGACCTGCAGGCGCGTGAAGATCAACACCGGGATCTCGGGCGCCGTGTAGCGAATGTCGACGTCCGCGGTGTTGAGGAGAAACGACGCCTTGCCGCCGATGCCCGCCGAACGGGGGAAGAACCCGCCCACGTTCGAGCCGGGCAGACCGGGCGCGGGCGGTGGGGGAATGTTCGTCGAAGCCGCCTCGCCGCGGGAATTCACGGCCGGCGCGAACATGTCGACGTAGTAGTCGTAAGGCGCGTTGGCCGGCGCGCCGGCGGGCAGCGCGAAGTTGGACGGAAAGCTGGTGCCGTTCCCCTGCGCTTTGGCGAACCCGACGTCGATGTAGCCCGTGATCACCAGCGGCGGCGAGTTCGAAGGGGGCGTCGGCGTGACCTCCTCCGGGGGCGCCGCCGTCGTGTCGTCGAGGGCACGGGAGGTCGAATCGGCGGGCGCGGGCGCGGACAGATTGGGCGCAACGGGCGGTGCAACTTCGCCAGTGGCCTGGGCCGTCATCGGAAAAACCGAAGCGATGAATAGTGCCGAGAGCCGCCCGCTACGCTTCCAGCGGAGCCCGCTGCGTTCGGGACCCAACGTGATGCCTCCTTGCCTCACCTGCTCAGCCTCGCCACGACACGGTTGGTTACTCGAGAGCGCGATCGCGGCTCATGCTACCAGATAGCCTTTCGCATTCGGCATTTTCCCAATGACCGTGCGAGTTTTCGCACGATCCGCCGGCAACCGTCAGCCGCGCGGGGCGCGGACGGGACGGCGCGACTCGGGCGTCGCGGCGGGCTCTGCGGGGCGCGCGCGGTCGTCGAGAACGGCGCGCAGCGTGGCGGTCAGGACGGCCTTCACGTCGCCCGAAAGAGCGCAGACGGCGGGGGGGGGCTCGAGGAGGCGGGCGATCAGCCGATCGCGCAGCGCGCGACCGCGCTCGGTGACCACCAGCGTCTTGACGCGGCGGTCGTGGTCGGCCCCGCGCCGGGCGATGAGGCCGCGGCTTTCCAGCTTGTCGACGATGCCGGTCACGTTGGAGGCGTCGCAGGCCAGCGCCTCGGCCAGCGTGCTCATCGCGAGCGGACGTTCGGGATCGAGCCGCCGCAGCGCCAGGCCCTGCGACGGCGTGAGGTGCAGCTCGTCGCACAGCGCGCTCCACCAGCCGCGCATGCCGAGCAGCAGCTCGATCAGCGTTCCCCAAAATGGATCGGGCGCCGTATGGGGCTGCGGGGGGCTGCGCCTGAATGCCACGGAACCGATATTGTCCGTTCCGTTGATGGTTGACAACCTAAATTATTGTCGTGTACGACTACATCCAAAAGGACGGGGACGATCACGATGCTGAAACCTGGGTGCAAAACAGGTCACGGGAAGAGCGGGACGCGGGGTCGGATGACGGGCCAATCGACGGGCGCGGCGGGGGCCGCGATCGGCGCGATCGGCGCGATCGGCGCGATCGGATTGACGCGCGGCTGGGCGCCGCTCTTGGCGTTGGCGCTCGCGCCGCTCTGCGGCTGCTCGCATCCGGCAGCGCCGGCGGCTTCGGCCGACGCGGACACGGCACCGATCGCGGTCATGCTGGTGGCAGCGCGCGAAATGAAGACGCCGCGCGTGCTCACGCTCTCGGGCTCGCTCATCGGCGCCGAGGAGGCCCAAGTCGCGGCCGGCGCGGCCGGCAAGGTGATCGCCACCTACGTCGAGCGTGGATCGTACGTCAAGAAGGGCGCCATCTTGGCGCGTCTCGACGCCCGCGCCGTGAGCGCGCAGGCGGCCCAGGCGACCGCCGACGTCGAGTCGCTCAAGGCGCAGGCGGCGCAGGCCCAGGTCGACTGCGAGCGCACCGATCGCCTGTTCGCCAAGGGCGCCATTGCCAAGGCCGATTACGACAAGACCCGAACGCAGTGCGAGACCACCAAGTATTCCGTTCAATCGGCGGAGGCGCACAAGACGCTCACGGCGGACGCGCTGCGCGACACCGAGATCCGCGCGCCGTTCTCGGGCCTGGTGGTCGATCGTGCGGTCACGGCCGGCGAGTACGTGCGGGTCGATTCGCGGGTCGCCACATTGGTCAACGTGGACTCGTTGCGCGTCGAGATCACCGTCCCCGAGGCCGACGTGCCGCTGGTGCGCCAGGGGATGCAGCTCGATTTCCGCGCCGCCGCCGGCGAGTCGTCGCGCGTCTACCACGGCAAGATTCGCTACGTGGGCCCGGTCGTGCGTGCGCAGAGCCGCGACGCCATCGTCGAAGCGGTCTTCGACAACGACGCCCACGAATTGCGCCCCGGTATGTTCGTGACGGCGCGGCTGCCGGTGGGGGAGCAGTTGCTGCCCGCGGTGCCGGCGACGGCGGTGCGCAACGACGGGTCGCTCAACCACGTCTACGTCGCGGTCGGCGGTCGTCTGGAAGATCGCCTGGTCCAGGTCGGCCAGCCGCAGGGCGGTCAGGTGCCGATCGTCAACGGCCTCAAGGCCGGCGAGCAGGTGGTGGCGGAGCTAACCCCCGACGTGCGCGACGGCGCGCGGGTGAAATGAGGAGCCGCCGTGCAGTGGTTAGCTAGCATCTGCGTCCGCCGCCCGGTCTTCGCGACCGTGCTGATCCTGTTCATCGTGGTGGTCGGGATCATCGGGTACAAGCAGCTCAACGTCGATCGCTTTCCCAACGTCGATCTGCCGGTCGTTCAGGTCATCACGACCCTGCCGGGCGCGGCGCCCGAAGAGGTCGAGACCGAGCTGTCCGACAAGATCGAAGAGGCGATCAACACCATCAGCGGCATCGACGAGCTGCGCTCGGTGTCGACCGAGGGCGTCTCGCAAGTCATCGTCAGCTTCCAGCTCGACAAGGACGTCAACGTGGCGGCCCAGGAGGTACGCGAGCACGTCTCGGCCGTGCTGCCCGATCTCCCCGACGGGACCAAGAGCCCGGTCATCAACAAGCTCGATCCCGACGCCGCGCCGGTGCTGTTCCTCTCACTCGAATCGTCGCGGCCGTTGCGCGAGGTGACGGAGTACGCCGACCACGAGGTGCGGGAGGCGCTGGAGAACGTCTCGGGCGTGGGGCAGGTGTCGATCGTCGGCGGCCGCAAGCGGCAGATTCAAGTGGTTCTCGATCCGGAGCGGCTGCGGGCCGCGGGGCTGACGGCGGCCGACGTGCAGCGCGCCATCGTCACCCAGAATGTGACCACCCCCGGGGGGACCGTGGATACCGGGCCCAGCCTGCTGACTTTCCGGGTGAGCGGCCGGGTCAAGAGCGTCGCCGCGCTCGGCGACCTGGTGGTTCGCGACGTCGACAGCCATCCGATCATGATCCGCGACATCGGGAGCGTGGTCGACGGCCAGGAGGAGGCCTCCACCGCCGCCAGCATCGCCGGCAAGCCGGCCGTGGTGCTCTCCATCCGCAAGCAGTCGGGCGCCAACAGCGTCGAGGTCGTCGATGCCCTGCGGGCGCGCATGAAGGAGCTGGCCCCGACTCTCCCGTCCGGCTACCAGCTGAGCGTCATCCGCGACAACACGGAGACCACGCGTACCAGCGTCGACGCGGTCAAGGAGCACCTCATCTTGGGGTCGTTCCTGGCGGCGCTGGTGGTGCTGCTGTTCCTGGGGCAGTTCCGCACCACCATCATCGCGGCGCTCGCCATCCCCACCTCCATCATCGGCACCTTCCTGCTCATGTGGCTGATGGGCTTTACGCTCAACACCATCACACTATTGGCGCTGGCTCTCGCGGTCGGCATCGTGATCGACGACGCCATCGTCGTGCTGGAGAACATCTTCCGCTTCGTCGATGAGAAGAAGATCCGGCCCATGCCGGCCGCCATCTACGCCACCAAGGAGATCGGGCTGGCGGTGCTGGCCACGACGCTGTCGCTGCTGGCGGTGTTCCTGCCGGTCGCCTTCATGAACAGCATCCCGGGGCGCTTCCTGCGCAGCTTCGGGCTCACCATGGGCGCGGCCATCGCGATCTCGTTGTTCGTCAGCTTCACGTTGACGCCGATGCTCGCTTCGCGCTGGCTGCGGCTCGATCTGCGTCCAGACGCCGAACGCCGCAAGTCGTTTCTGGAGCGGTTCGTCAACGCCTTCTACGGCCCGATCGAGCGGGGCTACATGAAGATCCTGGCCTTCGTCATGCGGCACCGCTGGATCGTCGTGCTGGCCGCGGTGCTGGCGCTCGTGTCGATGAAGTGGCTGGTCGCCGCGGTGCCCAAGGGCTTCCTTCCCAAGAACGACGAGGGGCAGTTCGAGATCAGTGTTCGCACGCCGGAGGGGACCAGCCTGGCCGCTACGCAGATCGACGCCGAGCGGATCGCCCGCCAGGTGCGCGAGTGGCCCGAGGTTCAGACGACGCTGCTGACCATCGGCGACAACAGCCAGCAGACGCCCAACCTGGCCTCGATCTTCGTGCGCCTGGTGCCGCCCGACCGGCGCAAGGCCTCGCAAGATCAGCTGCAGGACCGCGTGCGCAAGGAGATCGTTCCCAAGCAGCCCAAGGACTTTCGCATCAGCGCCTCGGCGGTGGCGGCCTTCGGCGGGGGCACCTTCAGCACCGCGACCGTGCAGTACATCCTGACCGGGCCCGATCTGTCGCAGGTGATCAAATACTCCGACCTGATCGTCGGCAAGCTGAAGAACATCCACGGCGCGGTCGACGTCGACACCACGCTGGTGACCGGCAATCCCGAGCTGGTGGCCACCGTCAACCGGCGCAAGGCCGCCGATCTCGGCGTCAACGTGGCGGACGTCGCGCTGGCCTCGCAGCTCCTCATCGGCGGCGTGAAGGTGTCGCGCTACGAGGAGGCCGGACGCGAATACGATATCTTGGTGCGCGCCGACGAGGCCTTCCGGTCGAACCAGGAGGCGCTGTCGCAGCTCACCGTCCCCTCGTCGCGCCTGGGCGCCGTGCCGCTCCTCGACGTGGTCGATCTCAAGCGCGCCGAAGGCCCGTCCAAGATCGACCGCTATGCGCGCCAGGTGCAGGTGACGTTCCTGGCCAACACCATCCCGGGCGTCGGCTCGGGCGAGGTGGGCTCGGCCCTCGAAAAGGCGGTCAAGGCGCTCAACCTGCCGTCGCAGTATCGCTTCGTCCCCTTTGGTTCGTCGCGCGAGATCGCGCGCACCGGCAAGGCCTTCATCTTGGCCTTCGGGATGTCGTTCATCTTCATGTACCTGATCCTCGCCGCCCAGTTCGAGTCGTGGCTGCACCCGATCACGATCTTGCTGGCGCTGCCGCTGACGGTGCCGTTCGCGCTCATTTCGCTGCTCATGCTCGGCCAGTCGCTGGACATCTTCACGATGCTCGGCGTGCTGGTGCTCTTCGGCGTGGTAAAGAAGAACTCGATCCTCCAGATCGCGCACATCAACCAGCTCCGGGCCGAAGGGCTGTCGCGGCTGGACGCCATCCTGCACGGAAACCGAGATCGGCTGCGTCCCATCTTGATGACCACGCTGGCGTTCGTGGCCGGCATGCTGCCGCTGCTGACGTCGAAGGGCGTGGGCGCCGAGTTCAACCGCGCCACCGCCGGCCCGGTCGTGGGCGGGCAGCTCCTATCGCTGCTGCTCACGCTGCTGGCGACGCCGGTGGCCTACTCGCTGTTCGACGATCTGTCGACCTGGACCCGCCGCGTGCTCCGGCTGCGCCGCCGCCCGGACTCCGAGACCGGCGCCGACGAGGTGATGCCCAAGGTGGAGGCCGTCGTCGCCGGCAACGGTCAACACGCGCCCCACGCGGAGGCGATGCCGTGAGGCCACGGAGACAGGTTGGGTTGACGGCGGCGCTCGCCATCGCCGCCTCGGTTTCGGCGCCAATTTCGGCATTTTGTCAGACGGCGGCGCCTCCGCGCGAGCTGACCCTCGACGACGCGCTGGCGATGGCCAAGCGGGTGAACCGCAGCCTGATCGCCGAGCGCGCGCACCTGGCGCAGGCGCAGACCAACGTCGAGCAGGCCTGGGCCGCGCTGTTTCCGGTCGTGACGGCGCAAGGGAAGTACACCCGCAACTACAAGAACGCCACGCTCGACTTCGGCCGGCTGATCAACGGGATCTTGATGGCGGACGGCCTCACCGTCATGCCGATGGCCGATGGCCCAGACTACAACGTCACGATCCTCAAGCAGAACCAGCTCGACGCCAGCATCAGCGCCACCATGCCTTTACTGGCGCCGGCGGCTTATCCGGCCCTCGAGGCGGTCAAGGCCGGGGTCCGATCTTCGGAGGCCAACTACGAATCGTCGGAGGCTTCGGTGCTCTTCAGCGTCGCGCAGACCTTCTACGCAGCAGCGACCGCCGACGAAGTTTTGGTCACCCGCCACTCCAGCATCGAGGTCGACACCGCGACGCTCGACAACGCCAAGACCCGGTTCGCCGCCGGCACCGTCACCAAGGTCGACGTCGATCGGGCCGAGCTGGCGCTGGTCCGTTCGCAGCAGGCGGAGCTCGAGGCGCGCTACGGGCAGGCTCAGGCCTATCGGGCGCTGGCGACGCTGATTCAAATGGATATGCCCTTCAAGGTCCGCGTCGCCGAAACGTCCTCCGCGCCCGGCAGCGAAGATCTGGACACCGCGCTGCACCTGCGACCCGAGCTCAAGGCGCTCACATTCTCGGAGAGGTCGGCCGACGCGCAGCGACGCGCCTACGGCTGGCGCTGGGCGCCGACGCTGTCGGCGTTCGGCAAAGCCAACGTCGGGAACTACGTCGGCTTCACCGGCGACCGGTACGCCTGGTCGGCGGGCCTGCAGCTCGACTGGACGCTCTACGACGGCGGCGTTCGGGACGCGCAGCGGCACTTGGCCGCCGCCCAGGCCGCCGAGGCGGACGCGCGGGCGGAGGTGCTGACCGACACCATCCGCGACGATTTGATCAACGGCCGCAGCTTCCTCGACACCAAGCACCAGGCGGTGCAGGCGGACCTGCGCGCGGTGGCGCTGGCGCAGGAGACGCTCGAGCTGGTTCGCTCGCAGTACGAGGCCGGGACCGTCACGCAGGTCGATCTGCTGCAGGCCCAGGACAACCTGGTGGCCGCGCGAGAGGCGCTGGCCCAGGCCCACTTCGACGTGGCGGTGGCGGACCTGACCCTGCGCCGCGCGGCCGGCACGTTTCCGCCGCGCTGACCGTCGAGGTCTGCGCCGTCGGCGCGTTAGTCGGGCGGGCAGAGCAGCGGGATCGCCTCTCGCTTGTTTCGGCGAAAGACGCGGAAGTCGGCGCGGTCGACGGTAACCAGCGTGTGGCGCGGGAAAAGCTCGCTCATGCGGATCAAACAAAGGTCGGCGAGATCGGGTTGGCGGTCGGCATACCGGCGCGCCAAGGCAGCGACCTGCGGCAGGTGCTCCGGCAGAGCGAAAGCGATCTCGACCAGTTTCTCTTCCACCATCTGGATGGTGAGATCCACGCTGCGAAGATGGAAGGCCGTTTCGGCCAGGACCGCTTCGCAGGTGAGGAGTGGCTCGGTGAGCTCGGCCGCGATGCCCACCGACCAGGCGTGGTGGCTATCGTTGCGGTTGGCGAAGGCCACCAGAAAGCCGGTGTCGGCTATTCCCTTCATCTTTTCGAGCCTTTCGAGAATCCCTTGCGGCGAGACAGATCGGCGGCTCCGGTGACGGCGCCCGCCAAGCGCATGAAGGGATGACTTTCAGGACCGAGCCGGGCTTTTTCGATTTGCTCTCGGACGATCTGGCCACGGGTGCGGCCCGTCGTTTTGGAGGCCCGCACCAACCAGACCTCCTGTTCCTCGGTCAGACGAAAGGTCAGTGTCTTACGCATCTGTCACAAGTGTACACCTGCGTCGGTCTTCAAGGGCGCGCTCAGGTCCGTTTCTCTTCGCCGCGCAACAGCCGTCCAATGTTCTGGTGGTGGCGCAGCGTCACCAGCGCGGCGCCGCCGATGGCCAGAGCGTCGTAGGGCCAGGGGAAGCCGTGGCCGGCCACGATGAGCGTGGAGAAGGTCCAGACCCCCAGCAGCGATCCCAGTGAAGACAGGCGGGTGGCGGCGAACACCGCCACGTAGACGCCGAACCCGACGAGCGCCGACAGCGGCGACAGCGCCAATGCGACGCCGAGCGATGTCGCGACCCCTTTGCCGCCGCGGCCGCGCAGAAAGATCGTGAATATGTGGCCCGCGATGGCGATGAAGCCGGCCAGCGCCACTGGCTCGGGCGCCAATCCGAGCCGGCAACCGAGCCAGACCGGCACGAATCCCTTGGCTGCGTCGGCGGCCAGGACCAAGATCGCCCAGCCCTTGCCCATCGCGCGCGCGACGTTGGTGGCGCCGATGTTGCCGCTGCCCACTTGGCGCAGATTGACCCCTTTGAGGCGCGCGACCACCATCCCGAAGGGGATCGAGCCGAGGAGGTAGGCGCCGAGGCAGAGCCAGACGGCGGTCACGGTGGCACCGACGCGGTTGACTGGATCGTCTGGGGTGGGTGCACCCGGGTCCAGAACGCCGCCACGTCCTCCAGCGATTCGGTGCGCGGGCAATCCACCGGCAGGCTGGCCCGCAGGGTAGCGCCGTAGCTCTTGCGGGCCACCCGCCCGTCGAGGATCCCGACGATGCCGTGGTCGCCCCGGCTCCGCACCAGGCGCCCGAACCCCTGCTTGAGCGCCAGCGCCGCCCGCGGCAGCTGGTAACTCCGAAACGGATCGCCGCCGTCGTCGCGGATGCGATCGATGCGCGCCGCCGTGAGCGGATCGTCGGGCACGGCGAAGGGGATCCGATCCATCACCACCAGCGACAGCGCCTCGCCGGGTACGTCGACCCCCTCCCAGAAGCTCTGCGTCGCCAGCAGCACCGATCCGATGTGCGTCCGCAGCGCGGCCAGCAGCAGGTGGCGCGGGCGCTGGCCTTGCACCAGCAGCGGAAACGGCGAGGTCGGCATCCAGGTCGCGCGCAGGTAGGCCTCGGCGATCCGCAGATTTTTGAAGCTGGTGAAGAGCAACAGCGCCCGGCCGCCCGTGATGGCGCACAGCTCGCCCATCCGGGTGGCAGCCGCCAGCGGGAAATCGTCGCGGTTCGGCTCGGGCAGATCGGGCGCCAGGTAGAGCAGCGCCTGGCGCGCGTAGCTGAACGGCGAGGGGAAGCTGGCCTCGGCCGCCGTGTCGTGCAGGCCGACCCGGGCCCGCAGGTAGTCGAATGAACCGGCCACCGTGAGCGTGGCGGAGGTGAGGATGATCGGCCCGGGGCAGGCGTCGAGCGCGCGGCCGAGGAGCGGCCCCACGTCGACCGGCGAGGCGTGCAGCGCGACGTTGCGGACCGAGGCGCCCAGCCAGCGGACGTGATCGCGCCCGCGTCCGTCGATCAGCACCGACAGATCGGTTCGCAGCGCGGCCGCGCGCCGGCCCAGCGCCGCCACTTCGGCGGGTCGCCGCGACTCCGCCACGGCGGTTCCGTCGGGATCGAGCCAGGCGGCGATCTCCTCGAGCAGCTCGTCGAGGCGGTGGTAGGCGGCCCGCGCCGGTCCCTGGCCGAGCGCGGCGGGGAAAGGCCCGCGGCTCTCGTCGGCGCCCGCGCGCGGCGCGGGGAGCAGGTCGCGCAGCGTGTCGGCCAGCGCGGCCGCGACGGCGGTCAGGCGCGCGGCCGCCGACTCGGCCCGCGCGGTCGGAACGCCGCTCTCGCGCCCCAGATCGCGCCCCAGCGCGAACAGCCGCTGCGTCGAGGCGTGTACGCCGAAGAACTCGGTGGCGACCTCTTCGATCTGGTGTGCCTCGTCGAAGATCACCACCTCGTACGGCGGCAGCACCTGCGCCTCGGGCCAGCGCGCGCGCAGCGCCAGATCGGCGAAGAAGAGGTGGTGGTTGACGATCACCAGCGGCGCCGCGGCGGCTCGCCGGCGCATTCCAGTCACAAAGCAGCTCTCGAAGAAGGCGCAGCGCGCGCCGATACGCGTCTCGGGTGTGGCCGACACCTCGCCCCACAGCGGCGCTTCGTCGGCCAGGTCGGCCAGGTCGGCGCGGTCGCCGGTCGGCGACGATTCGGCGAAGGCCAAGAGGCGCTGGAAGTCGGGGTCCTCGATGAGCGTCCCCTGGCGGTCGCGCTCCTGCAGCCGGCGCCGGCAGACGTAGTTGCCGAGGCCTTTCATGACCGCCCACTCGAGCGGCCGATCGAGGAGGCCGGCGCGATCGAGCATGGTGCGCAGCCGCGGCAAGTCGACGGTGGCGATCTGGTCCTGCAGCGTCTTGGTGCCGGTGCTGACCACCACCTTGCGGCCCGAGAGCAACGCCGGCACCAGATAGGCCAGCGTCTTGCCGGTGCCGGTCCCGGCTTCGATCAAGAGGCGCTCGTTTCCCTCGATGGCCTCCGCGATCCGCTCGGCCATCGCGAGCTGCCCGGCGCGCGCCTCGTAGCCCGACAGAATCTCGGCCGCCGCCCCGCCGGGCCCCAGGATTCGTCGAATGTCCCGGCGGGTCGCTTCACGCGTCGCCGCGCCGGTCATTTCTTCCGGCCCGCTTTTTCGTCGATGCCCGAGACGCCGAACCGCCGCCGCAGCTCGTCGAAGACCGCGTCGAGCGAAACCCCCGCCGCCTCCAGGCCGACCAACACGTGGAAGAACAGATCGGCCGCTTCGTGCGTGGTGTGGACCGCGTCGCCCTCCGGCAACGCCTCGATCAGCTCGCGCGCCTCTTCTTCGATCTTGGCGCTGATTTTGGGCAGCCCCGCGTCCAGCAGCGACACCACGTAGGATTTTTCGGGACGCTCGCGTCGGCGCGCCGCAATCACCTCGGCCACCCGCGGCAGCATCTGCGCGGGCGCCTCGGGCGGGCCACCGTCGGTCACCAAGCTCCCGCCTTCGGCCACCCGCCGGAAGAAGCAGGAGGTGGCGCCGGTGTGGCAGGACGGTCCCTGGGCGTCGACCAGATACAGGACCGCGTCCCCGTCGCAGTCGATCCGGATCTCGCGCACCGCCAGCGTGTGTCCCGAGCTCTCGCCCTTGCGCCAGATCGCCTGGCGCGAGCGGCTCCAAAAATGGGCGGCGCCGGTGGCCAGCGTCGACGAGAGCGCCTCGCGGTTGGCCCAGGCCACCATGCGGACCACCCCGCTGCGAGCGTCCTGCGCGATCACGGGCACCAGTCCGGCGCCGTCGAAGGTCACCGCGGCCAGCAGCGGCGCGTCGTCGACCGCCATCACGCCACCCGATCCCGCACGGCCACGCCGCGCGACCGTAGATAGTCGTGGGCCTGCCCGACGGTCGACTCGCCGAAGTGGAAGATCGACGCCGCCAGCACCGCGTCGGCGTGTCCCTCGGCGATCCCTTGGTACAGATGCTCCAAATTGCCGACGCCGCCCGAGGCGATCACCGGCACCGGCACCGTATCGGCCACCGCGCGGGTCAGCTCGAGGTCGAACCCGTCGCGCGTGCCGTCGCGGTCCATGCTGGTGAGCAGAATTTCACCGGCGCCGTTTTGCGCCATCCGCTCGCACCAGGCGACCGCGTCGAGGCCGGTCGGACGCCGGCCGCCGTGGGTGTAGACCTCCCAGCGCAGCGGCGAAGAGCCCGGCACGCGGCGCGCGTCGACCGCGACCACGATGGCCTGATTGCCGAAGGCGTCGGCCGCCCGGCGCACCAGCTCCGGATCGGCCACCGCGGCGGTGTTGATGCCGGCCTTGTCCGCGCCGGCCAGCAAGAGCGTGCGCACGTCTTCGACCGATCGCACGCCGCCGCCGACGGTGAGCGGCAGGAAGACCCGCTCGGCGGTGGCGCGCACGACGTCCAGCATGGTGGCGCGCCCATCGGACGAGGCGGTGATGTCGAGGAAGCAGATCTCGTCGGCGCCTTGCGTGTCATAGGCCGCCGCCACCAGCACCGGATCGCCGGCGTCGCGCAGCTCTTTGAACCGCACGCCCTTCTTGACCCGGCCGCCATCGACGTCCAGGCAGGGGATGACCCGCTTACAGAGCATACCCGGTCCGCGCTTTCGTACCGGCCAGCGCTTGCACGCGCGCCAGCGCCTGCGCGACGGTGAACTCGCCCTCGTAGAGTGCCTTGCCCACCACCACCGCGAAGGATCCGGTCGGCACCAACGCGTCGAGATCCTCGAGCCGCGCCACGCCGCCCGACGCGATGACGGGGCAGGGGGCCAGCCGCTCGGCCAGGCGCGCGGTGGCGTCGAAGTTGGGGCCCGACCGCATGCCGTCGCGGCCGATGTCGGTGTAGAGGACCGCGCCGGCGCCGGCGCGCGCCACCGCCAGACCGATGTCGATCGCGTCGGCTTGCGTGTCCTCGGTCCAGCCTTCGACGGCCACTTTGCCGGCGCGGGCGTCGACCGCCACCACGATGCCGCCGGGCCAGCGCCCGCAGGCCGCTTCGACGAAGGCCGGATTCTTGACCGCCGCCGTGCCCAGGATGACCTGCGTGACACCCAGATCGAAGAGGCGCGCGCAGTCGTCGAGCGCGCGCACGCCGCCGCCCGTCTCGACCTCGCCGCCGGCCGCCGCCACGATGCGCTTCAACGTCGCGTGGTTGTCGACGCGCGCCGCGCTGGCGCGTGTGAAGGCGGCGTCCAGATCGACGACGTGGATCCGCGACGCGCCGGCGGCAGCGAAGCGGGCCGCCACCTCCCACGGCGCGCGATCATAGATCTTGGCGCTCTCGCGGCGCCCCTGTTCTAGGCGCACCGCCGCGCCGCCCAGCAGATCGATGGCGGGAAAGATCCGCATGGCGTCAGGCGCTCGCCACGAACCGCCGCAAGAGCGCCAGCCCGGCCGCCTGGCTCTTCTCGGGGTGAAACTGGGTGGCGAAGATATTGTCGCGCGCGACCGCGGCGCAGAAGGGCGCGCCATAGTCGGTGGTGAACGCCACGTCCTCGGCGCGCGCCGGCTCTGGGTAATAGCTGTGCACGAAGTAGAAGAACGCGCCGTCGGCCAGGTCGCCGGCCGCGGCGGGACCACGTCGGGTCTGGTTCCATCCCATGTGCGGGATCTTGCGGCCGGGCTGATTGTCGAACCGCCGCACGCGCCCCGGCAAGATCCCCAGGCCCGGCGCGTCCGGGTTTTCCTCGCTGTGACCGAAGAGGAGCTGCATGCCGATGCAGATCCCGAAGAACGGCCGCCCCGCCGCGATGAACCCGCCCACCGCCTGGCGGAGCGCGCCGCCGCCGCGATCCAGCCCGGCCGCGCAGGCTCCGAAGGCCCCTTGGCCCGGCACCACCAGCTTGTCGGCGCGCGCGACCACCTCCGCGTCGGCGCTGACGACCACCTCGGCGCCGACCGCGGTCAGCGCCTTGGCCACGCTGCGCAGGTTCCCGCTCCCCAGGTCGGCGACGGCGATCCGTACGGCGCTCACCGGGTGAGCGTCCCCTTGGTCGACGGCACGCCGACCACGCGTGGATCCAGCCGCGCCGCCGCCGAGGTGGCGCGCGCGAAGGCTTTGAAGAGCGCCTCGATCATGTGGTGGGCGTTCTCGCCGTAGCGGACCTCGAGGTGCAGGTTGCAGAGCGCCGCCCCAGCGAAGCCGCCGAAGAATTCGCGCCCCAGCTCGACGTCGAACGTCCCGACCCGGCGCCCCTTGAGCGCGTCGGCCCGATAAACGAAGGCCGCCCGCCCGCTGAAGTCGACCGCGGCGGCGACCAGCGTCTCGTCCATCGGGATGGTGGCTTCGCCGAAGCGGGTGATGCCGCTGCGATCGCCGAGCGCTTCGCGAAACGCCTGGCCCAGGCAGATCCCGACATCCTCGACCGTGTGGTGCGGGTCGACCTCGACGTCGCCGGTGGCCCGAACCTCCAGATTGAAGAGCCCGTGGCGCGCCACCGCCTCCAGCATGTGGTTGAAAAACGGCACCGGCGTCTCGATACGCCGCTGGCCGCTGCCGTCCAGCTCGAGGGTGAGCTCGATGGCCGTCTCCGAGGTCTTGCGCTCGATCTTTGCTTGTCGCGTCATGGTTGTTCGCCGGCGTGGCGGGCGGCGGGCGCGAAATCTTAACCCGCCGCTCGCCCGGAGCAAATGAAGCAGTGGGGCGATCTTCAAGGAATCTCCGAGCACTAGCGATATAATTGAGAGTCGTCTCGATGTCGCAGCGCACGCGCAGCCCGGTGCTCGGGTACAACCACAATCTTCGCCATGGCGGACGGGTGTTTCACGTCCAAACCGAGGATTCCGGGCTGGGATATGCGCGGCTCTACACGCATCTCTTCTATGAAGGGACGATCCTCTCCTCGAAGAAACAGGAGTACGACCCTTCGTCGCCCGAAGACGTGGTGCGCTCGGCGATGCAGAAGCTGCACAAGCTCATGATCATGGAGCTGACACACGCCGAGCACGACGCGCGCATCGCGGCGTTCTTCACGGCGCGTGGCGAGCCAGCCACGCTGGCCGATCGAGCGCCCGCGGCCGTGGCGGCGCCGGCCGAAGTCGCATCGCCCGCACCCGCGGCCGTCGAGCCGCCGCCCGCCGTCGTCGAGTCGGTGCCCGCGCCGGCCGCCGCCGTGCCGGTCGCCGCCGCGCCGATCGCGCCCCCGCCGGTCGCGCCCGCCAAGGTGGTGCCGAAGCCGATGGTAACGGTCCAACAGGCGGCGGCCAAGCGTCCGTCGGTGGGGATCTCGAACGCCGCCGACGGCGTGGTGGTGAGGCGCAACGTGGTCATCAATGTGGGCGCCGGGCAACCGCCCGTTCATGGCACGGTCGGGAAACCCAGCGCTCCGGCCCCCTGGCCCGCCCGCGCGCGGGCCGGCAGCCACTACGCCGTTCGCGACGGGGCCGGTTACGTCGCCGGCAACCGCGCCCGCGCGGCCTCTGCGACGCCGGAGTCTCAGCCGCAACCGCTGGCGTCGGCGCGCGAGATTCGCATGCCCTGGGAAACGCCGGCCCCGACCCGCGTCGCGCCGCCGCCGGCCGCGGTGCAGGCCTCGGCGGAGGGTGGCGCGGCCGTGGTCCCGACGGGCAAGATCCGGATGCCGTGGGATTCGCCGATCGCCGCCGCGCCGGAGGCGTTCGCGGCCGAGCTGGTCTCGGACAAGAGCCTCGACGAGGTCATTCTCGAGTACCTGGCCGACGACGGCGAAACCGACGAGCGCTGACCCGCATCCCAAGAGCGTGGCCATCGAAACACCTACCGGCCCGCGGGTCCGAGTGTTCGGGACGACCTATTGTGGGTTCTGCCGTCTGGCCGAGGCCTTGCTGGAAAAGCAGGGCATTCCGTTCGAGAAGATCGACGTCACCGGCGACGCGGAAGCGCGCGCCGAGCTGGTCAAGTCCGCCAACGGCCGCCAGACCGTTCCGGTGATCTTCGTGGACGGTCGGCCCATCGGCGGGTACGAGGAGCTGGTTCGCTTCATCGCGACGCAAGGGTTCTAAGCTACTAAAGGACCCCCGAGAGGGCTTTGCACGAGAAAGTGCCCGTGAGCCCTGATTCTCGTGCAGCGGCGGGAATTCTCGTGCAGGCGCACGGAACGTGGCGACCGCTAGCATGGGCGTATCGGGGACGGTACTTGACCGTCCGGGCCGGAAATGATCTTCTGGACCCCAGGGGGAGAAAGAGAATTCCGCCAAGAATGATACTTAAGTACGCGTCATATTTAGAAAAATGTACAGATCGTCCGTGCCCAAACCCAAGCCGGTTTCGTCCGCGGCAAGTAAAGGCGTTCCGCTTCATGCACAACCCGGCCTCGGACGGCAACTTCGACCCACCCGCGCTGTGGGGAGTCTCCGAACCTAGGCCGAAGGAGAAGTGCGACCGATTTGCGCTGTCGTTTTTCGATTCTGTTGAGTCTGCGCAGGCGAGATTCCGTAGTCTGGCGAAACGAGAGGACGCGGCCAGTCGATACGGAGATCACGTAGGCGAACTAGCCATCGTGGAAGAGGACGGACTGATGTCGGACCCCACCGCCAGCGGGCACATGGATCTTCATCCCAAAGAGGGCGCTCTGTTTACTGGTCGCGTAGCTTCGTATGCGAAGGCTGCGCCTCCAGAGGCCAAGAAAGACGGGCAGTAATCCACATGGTCCCCGAGTTCCCTATCCGGCTCGCTCGTCTGCCAAGAAAACTAACTCCGACGAGGGACCTTGAATATTTCGAAGGAGCAATCCTGTCTGAGCTAAGGTCAGAGGAGGGAGGAGTCTATCTAGAGAAGTGGTGCGCCCGGGAAAGTTCCAGAGAGAGAACCTTAATTGTTCGATCCGAGCGGAGAGCAATCGCTGAGTATCTGGCCGGCCGTCGTTCGATGCTGGACATCCTGAAGGGACCAAGCGACGCCGTAGGCTTCGTCGTCGAAAAGGACAACGACTGGATACAGTCGGTGTACCTGGTGTCTCTCGACGAATTGCCTCCCAAATATCTTCCCGATCCGGACGCATTTCATGACGAGTCCCTCCGCCCGAATTGGTCGGTTGCGGAGCCGAGCTTTCTTCTGGGAAAAAAGTGGGACGCCAAGCTCCTGGCAACGATCGAGAGAAGATACCTCGACGCCTATGGTTTTAGCTTCTTCACGGAGCCGAAGAAGGGCAGGGCCATGCCGGCGGGTGTCTTGAGCTTCGTTTTTGATGGCGGCTTTCCCTTGATGCACACGTTCAATCACATACGAACCGCCGTCCCGTTTGAGGCGCGAGCTCATTCGGACGGGGTGTCCGTGAATTCGCCGGGCATTCTATCCATCAGCGCGCCAGCGTCTCCGGCAGACCACCTGATGAAGGTTCTGACCGCAGTTCCCGGAAGCACTCAGGCATACGACGCTCTTCATCAATGGGCACGCCTTCCCTGGCAAAAGGTTTCCAAGGTGCCCGCCACCGCAGAAGATGACATCAAGCGCTTGGCAGGCCGCCTTCTCGTCGATCCATCGGTACTGCTGCCCGGAGATGGAATTCGAAGCGATCAAGCTCTGCTAGTAGCCGGAAAGATCCTGGCCTCGTACTACCGGCGACTATGGACACTGCTGGACTTCGGCGAAGAGGTCGAATTTCTGGATGCAGCTCGAATTCAACGCCAGGCCGATGAACGCCCATATGAAGAAGAGGACGATCAATTCGGCTAGGTTTGTAGCGTCCGCCCGCAGTGCGGGCACGTCCCCGGCGGCGGGTAGGCCCCGGTCAGCACGCTCTGCGCGGGAACACCTCCGAGACGCGCGACCCCTCGCGGCCAAGCTCCGCATGCCGTTGATTCGCTGCCCTGCACGGACGCGCCGCAGGTTCGCCCGCTTGCTACGGATAGCTTTCGCCAGCACGGCCCATGATCCGATCCGGGTGTGCAGGTAACAGAGCGCTGTCCGGACGTGCGCCTGTTCCTTCGCCGTGAGCAGCGGCGGCAGCTTCCGCGGCATCACGCGACCGCCGCACCGAAGTCGGGCTGAATCCCCAACTCGTGCATCGCATGCACGACCATGGTCAGGTTGTGGCAGAGGATCTTGCACAGGATCTCATTGGTCTGCGCCACGAAGCGCTTGGACCGGACGGCACCCCCGAACTTGCGCTTGATGGCGCTGAACGTGCTCTCGACCCGCGACCGGCGATGATAGTGGGCCAGAAACTCGGGCTGGCGGTACATGAACAGGCCCCAAAGGCGTTGCCACGCGGCCGACCCTTCCGACCGGCTATTGCTCTTGAGCGGGATGTACGGGACCGCGCCTGCGTCCTCGATGCACGCCAGATTCGAGCGGCCGAGATACGCCTTGTCCGCCGAGACCTCGGCCAGCCGGAAGCGCTGGGCCGTCGAGGCGACGAGCGCGGGGAGCTGCGAATAATCGGCCCCGTTCGAGTCGGTCACGGTCACCGACGTGACGACGTTGGTCAGCGTACCGATCATGGCGTGAGCCTTGAGCCACACGCTTTCGGACATCTCTTTGCCGTACTTGGCGTCGTATCAGCGACGGTAGACGTGGGTTCCGAAGCCCGTCGAGTCGATCGCGAAACTGGTCTCGATGCTCGCCAGCGGCTTGGCGCTCTCTTCGATCAGACCGATCAGGATGGGCGTCATCTCGGGCTTGTCGAAGTAGTCGAGGACGGAGCTAAAAGAGACGGCTCGCGAGAGCTTGCCGGATTCCGCGCACGCCTTGATGTCCGTCGAGGCGCGCCGAGCGGACATCATCGTGTAGACCTTCATGGTCATCGCATACGCGGCGTCTGACAGGGAGATCGGCTTACGCCCGCGGCCGGAATGGGCGTGCGTAGCGATGCCATCACAGAGCCCCCGGAGAAGCGTCTGCGCGGTCTCCTTCTCGGCGACCTGAGCGGCGTTGTACTTCGGCCAGTCCTGCACGTAGGTCTGCTTGGTGAGCGTGACTTTTTCGATTACGACGGTGGTTCCATCGGGCTTCGTCTCGACGGTCCGCGAGAACTCGACGGCGAACAGGTGCTTGCAGCGCTCGCGCCGCAGCTCGAAGTCCGGACAGGTGCAAGTCACCTTCTCGGCATCGACGAGGTAGGCGCCTGTCTGGTTGCTCTGCGACGGAACCGTCCACGTCGACCCGGCGATCAGCCGAGCGCCCTTCGCCAGAATCAGGCCCTTCTCTTGTCTCGCGTCCACGGTAGTATATTACTAACCAGGTGCATACTAGGCAAGGACTTATTTCATGCTATGTTCCTTTCTGGATGCCGCTAGTCAAGGTGACGGCGTGGGGCTATCGCTGCCTCCGCTGCGAACACGAATGGATCCCGCGTGGGCTCGACCAAGCGCCGGGCAAGAGACCAGCGGACCCGGCCGAGGAGCCAAGGGTGTGCCCCAAGTGCAAAAGCCCGTACTGGAACCGGCCCAGAAAGGCCGGGTAGGAGGCGCGGCGGGCGGCTGGCCCACCCGCCGCATGGTCCTACCGTCTTCTATCGACTCGCCAGCGACGCAGCTTGTCAAGCTGAGGACATACCTCGACTTGTTTGAGCATGTCGGCGCCCGCTCCCTTCTGCGGGCATGAGGGGTTGAGCCCTCGTCACCCGACAACGAGAGAGATTGATTCGGGGCGATCGATATGACAGAGTCGACCTGTCCGCACCTGCAAGTAAGGACAGGGATTCTCCGGAACCCCGACGAAGAGGCGATCGAAAGGTCGCCTTTTTGTCGTTCTAGGCCATGTGCTTATAGGCCATCCGTCTCGCTCTCACATTGTCGTTCCCCCGATGATAGATATCGAACGTTCGATCGGCCGTTCCTACTTCGCCATCGGCAGGGCGGTCTGTTTCTCTGGCTCTTCCGGCTTCAAGGCATAGAGACTGTTCGGTCGTTCCCCCGTCACCTCGACCTCGCCGGCCTCCTTGAGCCGGTAGAGAGCACGGTGAACGTCTGCCGGACTCGTGTCGCGAAGTCCGTTCACCCTCGCGCAGACCACCTTCGCCGCTTCTGGGCCATCGGCCACCATAAGAGCGGCGCGCACGAGATTGATAATCGAAGCGTCGGCTGGAACCTCTGGCGGGCGAACTATCATGCTCGGCATGCCCTGAAGCACGGCGCGCATTCCGACCGGCTCGCTGGTTCGCGGTGCAGAGCGAGGCAGGCTGCTGCGCAGCTCGGCGATCTCCTCGCGAAGTTCCTCGACCTCGGAGGTCAACAACTCGATCTCGCCGATTTTTGCCGACAGCAAATCCTCAAGCTGCGCCAACAGGTCCGAACCTTGCTGCTTCCATTTCTGAAATTCTTCTCGATGCGGCACGTGGGCAAAGTAGCATGGCGTGGAGTTGGTGGAGATCATTCTCCATCTGACTCCATTTTTATTGACGCAGCGCGCGCATGCAGACCGGTTCGGTGGCATGCTAAATTACTGAAATTAGTATATTTTTTTAGTTCTCCACAGGTTTTACACATTGCCCTGCTGGCTGTCGCAAATGCTGTAGCTTCGGAACGGCGGTCCCTCCCGCCATTACCATTCGACCTATGGACACCATCGCGCCCGACCCGGGCTGCTTCCGAGAGCGCCCGTGGCGTACCCGATGTTCGGCTTCTGAGCCAGCTCTGTGCGGGGCTCCGAAGTTCACCGCGATACGGACGAATCAACGGCGCCACGTCTCGTTTCCGGCGTGCCTCGCGAGATAGAGAAGCGGCCATCCGAGACAGACGCCAAGCGACCGTAACCCAATTCTCGTGCAGCCCGTCTTATTCTCGTGCAGGCGGGGATTGTCGTGCAAAGCCCCCCGAGAGGTCCTTTAGATCCCCCCGCGGGCAAGCGCCGCCGGGCTAAGCCGTCGTCGCCCACCCGACGACTCGGGCTGCGTCGCCGAGCTTGATGACCACCCCGGCGTCGCCGTCGACCAAGACGCGGTCGCCGTCGCGCAATCGTGTACAGGCGCCCGCCGCGCCGACCACCGCCGGGATGCCACGCTCGCGGGCCTGCGCGGCCACATGACCGAGCGGGCCGCCGGTCTCGACGACCAACGCCGCCGCGTCCACCAGAGGCAGCTCGGTCGGAAGAATGGTCGCGGCCACCAGCACCTCGGCGCTTGGGTCGGCGCCCTCGGTGCCGACGCCGATGCGCACCCGTCCGATGAAGGCGCCACCGGCGCCGGAACGGCCGCGGATCAGATCGGACGTCTCGCCGGCCGAGAGCGCGCGCGACAGCGCCGGCGGATGGGCTCGCGCGGCCCGATCGGCGGCCCGCGCGGCGTCGATGAGCGTCGCCAAATCGTCGCGCGACGGGGTGATCTCTCCGCGCGCGCCGGCGCGAACCAGGTCGAGCGGAAGCCAGAAGATCTCCTCGGCGCGGGCGAGCCGGCCATCGGCGGCCAGGCCCGCGCCCTGCCGGAGCAGAGCCCGCCGAACTTGCGCCTGCGCGCGGGCGTAGAGGGCGTCGTCGTCCTCGCCCGACGCCACCGCCCGTTGAGCGGCCGCGAGGAGCCGGGTCCACCCGTCGCGCGCGGTGGCGGGCAAGGCGGCCTCGACCCGATCGATTCGAGCAATCCGCGTTTCCCGCGTTTCCCGCGTTTCCCGCGTTTCCCCGCCGCGATCCGCGTCGAGCTGGTCGGTGGGGGGGCGGGCGCGCAAACGCCGCTGGAGGGCTTCGGGAT
>DASRLC010000339.1:0-3485 GCA_035648655.1 Polyangia bacterium | reverse complement strand
GCTCCCCGCCCTCGCCGCGGTTCCGCCTACGGGGCGTTACTTGGCGTGGGCCGCTTGGCCGTCGGCCGTGCCTTTGAAGGTCTTGAGGCGCTCTTCGGCGTCCTGGCGCGAGGCCGCGTCCTCGTGGGTGCCGTACTGGATGTACTTCTCGAACGCCGCCCGCGCTTCGGGCCCCTTGCGCTCCTGCGAGTACATGACGCCCAGATCGTAGTAGGCCTTCGCATAGTGCGGATCTTTTTGGACCGCCACCTGGTACTCGGCGATCGCCTCGTCCGTCTTGCGCTGCCGCCGATAGACCGTCCCCAGATCGAAGTGCAGCTCGGCGTCGTCGGGCTTGATCGACAGCGCCTTCTTGAGCGCCACGATGGCCCCCTCCTTGTCGTCGGTCTTCGACTTGGCGACCCCCAGGTTGGTCCACCCCTGCGCGTCGTCCGGCTTGATGGTGGTGGCCTTCTCGAGGTGCTCGATGGCGTGCTTGTAGTCGCTCTTCTGCTTGTAGGCGAAGCCCAGCGAGATCTGCGACTCGTAGTCGTCGGGGGCGATGCCGATGGCCGTCTCGAGCTCGCGGATGGCGTCGTCGGTCCGCTTGATGCGCGCGTAGGCGGCGCCGAGGTTGGCGTGGGCCGGCGCGTCCCGGGGCTCCAGCTTGACCGTGATCTCGTACTCGCCGGCGGCCTTCTGATAGTCCCCGGTCGACCGGTAGAGGTTGCCCAGCGTGAAGTGCGCCGCCGCGTAGGCCGGCCGCAGCTTGACCGCCGTCTCGCACTCGCCGATGGCCGCGGAGGTGTTCCCTTCCCGCTTGTACTGCAGCGCCAGATTGTAATGCCCGGCGGCCTCGTCGGCCCAGGCCCCAAGCGGTGCGAGCAGCACCAACCCGGCAGCGGCGATCAGCGTCATTGGTCGCATCGCATGCTCCTCGACGGGCAGAATAACACGCTATATTGGCTGCCCCATGTTGCAGGCGCTGCTGGTCACCTTTCGCGAAGGAATCGAAGCCTTCCTGATCGTCGGGGTGGTGATCGCTTACCTCAAGAAGACCGGGCGTCCGGGTCTGGTGCGCGGCGTGAAGATCGGCCTCGGCCTCTCGGTGGTGAGCTGCACCGCCGGCGCGTGGTTGTGGCTGCAGGTCCCGAACCAGCCGCTCTACGAAGGCATCGCCGCGCTCACCGCCGCGATCGTGGTCGGCGGGTTGCTCTGGCAAATGGTCCGCATGGGGCGACACATGCGGGCCGAGATCGAGGCGCGGCTGGCGCGGGCGGTCGGCGACGGTCGCGCCCCGTCGGCCCGCGCGATCGCCGGGGTGGCGCTGGTGACGACCCTGCTGGTCACCCGCGAAGGGTTGGAGGCGGTATTTTTCGTGGGCGTGCAGGCCCTGGCGTTGCGCGCCGCCGAGGTTCGGTCGCAGGCGATTCTGGTGACCAGCGGCGCGCTGCTGGGGTTGGCCCTGGCGGCCCTGGTCGCCTGGACCTGGACGCGCTACGGGCAGCGGATGAACCTGGGGGTGATCCTCAAGGTGACCGCGCTCTTCCTGGCCCTGTTTCTGCTCCAGCTGGTCATCTATGGCGTCCACGAGCTGGCGGAGAGCGGTGTCATCAAGGGGAGCCAAGGGTTTCACGACGCCACCGAGGTCTTCGGCCCCGACGGGCGGATCGGTCACTTGCTGTCGTACGCCCTGCTGGGCGCCCCGTTGGTCTATCTGATCTGGGCGCGGCGCGCGGCGGCCGCCCGCCGACCGCCCGTGGTTACCGCCTGATCGCGGACCCGCCGTGGTGGCGGCGCGGCCCGTTCACAGCGGCGCGTGCAGCACCCGCGAGAGGACCCGGTAGCCGAGCCGTTCGTAGAACGCGTCGGCCGCGTCGTTGCCGGTCCAGGTGGTGAGCACCAGCTCGACGGCGCCTTGCGCGCGGGCCCAGTCTGCCGCCTGCGCGAGCAGCCCCCGGCCGATCCCACGTCGGCGGTGGCGCGCCTCGACCACCAGCGTCTCGATGTGGCCGCGGCGTCGCGGCACCATGGTGGGATCTGCTGGCGTGTCGTAGATCCGGATCAAGAGCAGGCCGAGCAGCCCCTGCGCGGCGCCGCCGGCAGCTCCCGGGCCGCCAGCGGCCACGAACACCGCGGCGGTCGGATCGACGAGCGCCCGCTCCCAATCTGCGTCGGCCCGGGGCGCCGAACGAAAATACTTCGGAGCCAGCCCCGCGTGCAGCTCGTCGATATCGCGCAACAGGCAGGCGATACCGGGCCGGTCTTCGTACCGCGCGCGCCGCAAGAGCGGCCCTCCGATCGGACTCACCCGCCCGGTTGATCCTCTTCGCCGTCGGTGAGCTCGAGCGGGAACCGCTTGTTCATGACCCCGTAGACCAGCTCCTCGACCTCGGTCTCGGTCGACATGGTGAGCGCCTGCGCCAAGAGGCGCTCGGCGTCCTCCATCTGCGTCGATCGGATGATCGACTTGACCACCGGGATCTGGCGCGGCGCCATCGACAGGCTGCGCAGGCCCAGGCCCATCA
The DNA here is from genome assembly GCA_035648655.1 of Polyangia bacterium. GTDB lineage: Bacteria > Myxococcota_A > Polyangia > Fen-1088 > Fen-1088 > JADGRB01. Next base: position 978 of record DASRLC010000339.1, on the reverse strand, counting down.
GCACCCAGGCCAGGATCGGATCGCCCGCCATGTCGCCGCACATGGCCACCGACTTGCCCGCCTTGGCCGCGCCGACCACCGTCTGCCGGAGCGCACGCAGAATCGCCGGGTGCAGAGGGTGGTACAGGTACCCGACATGCTCGTCGTCGCGATCGGCGGCCAGCGTGTACTGGATCAGATCGTTGGTGCCGATGCTGAGGAAGTCGCACTCGACGGCCAAGAGATCGGCGATCAGCGCGGCGCTGGGCGTCTCGATCATGACACCGAGCGGGATGTGCGTCGCGTGGGCGATCCCGTCGCGCGCCAGCTCGTGGCGGACCTCGTCGCACAGCGCCTTGGCCTGGCGCAGCTCGGCAACGCCCGAGATGAGCGGAAACAGGATCTGCATCGGTCCCACCGCGCCCGCCCGGTAGAGCGCGCGCAGCTGGATGCGGAATACGTCGGTCCGCCAGAGCGAGTAGCGGATCGACCGCAGCCCCATGGCCGGGTTGGTGCCGACCGGCATGCGCACCGAGGGCGGCAGCTTGTCGCCGCCCAGATCGAGCGTGCGGAAGGTGATCGGTCGGCCGCCCACGCTCTTGAGGGCCGCCACCGCGTGTGCGTGCTGCTCGTCCTCCGAGGGGAGCTCGTTGCGCTCGAGGTAGAGGAACTCGGTGCGGAACAGGCCCACCGACTCTGCGCCCAGATCGACCGCGATCGGGATCTCCTCCAGCATCTCGATGTTGGCGGCCAGGTGAACCGCCGTGCCGTCCTGGGTCTGTGACGCCACGTCGCGGATGGCGGCCAAGCGGTGGGCGCGCTTGCGGTGGACGTCGGAGCGCGCCTCGTAGCGGCGGAGCGCGTCGGCGTCGGGATCGAGGATCACCTCGCCGCGGAATCCGTCGATGACCATCGTCATCCCCGACCAGACCTTGTGCCCGAGCCCTTCGACGCCGACCACGTAGGGCAGTCCCAGCGCGCGCGCGACGATCGCCGTGT
>DASRLC010000338.1:0-12112 GCA_035648655.1 Polyangia bacterium | reverse complement strand
CCTGGCCCACGTGGCCAAGGGGGCCACGGGCGGGACCAACGTCTGCAACTCCTGCCACCAGTACATGGATTGGCTCGGCTTCGGCTTCGACAACTACGACACGACCGGCGCCTACATCACCCAGGAGAATGGAACCACGGTCGATTCGAGCGGACAGTTCATCCCGTACGACTCGACGGACCTGAGCGGGACGTTCGCGGGAACGACCGACATGATCACGCAGCTCGCGGGCGCCCAGCAGGTCAAGCAGTGCTTCGCGCTCGAGGAATTCCGCTACGCGCTGCTCCGCTCCGAGGTCGACGCCGACGCCTGCTCGGCGCAGCAGATCTATCAGGCCTTCTCTTCCAACGGATTCAACCTACAGAAGCTCCTCATCGCCGTCGTCAGTAGCAACTCCTTCATGTATCGGACGCCGGTGAACGCGGGGGGGACCTGCCAATGAAAAAGAATAAGATTCAGCTCGAACGGCGGCACTTCCTGCAGATGGTCGGCGCCTCGGCCCTCACCTATCCGTTCTTGCGGGGCGTGCCCAGCTTCGCGGCGGCCAGTGGGACGCCGCCCACCTATCTAATCCTGGCCTTCACCCCCTGCGGCGTCGTGCGACCGGTCTGGGGCGCCACCAATTCGAGCGGTCAGTCCGTGCTTCCCCCCGCTGCGGGAAGCGCCCCGACGCTGACCAGCAACTTCGTCTTCCGCAACACGCTGGCCCCCCTGGCCAAGGGCGGCACCGTCGGAGGGGTGAGCTGGACGACCAATCTCCAGAGCAAGGTCATCGTGCTCGACGGTCTCAACAACAAGGCCGCCCAGGGCTCGCACGAGGCGGGGATGGCGTCGCTGTGGACGGGACAGATCTGCACCGGGAACCCGGCGACCAGCATCAGCATCGACCAGAAGATCGCGGCCATGCTGAACGCGGGGACCCCGTTCCCGACCATCCAGCTCATGGCCCGCAGCTCGCAAGACCTCTCCGACCGCGACGTCCAGACGCGCATGCTCTACAACGCGACCGGCGTCTTCGTCGATCCGATCGACGATCCGGCGGCGGCCCGCAAGATCCTGTTCCCGAATGCCGGCGTCTCCACCACCACCGGCCCGGACAAGACCACCTTCATCCGACAGCAGCTCTTCGGGTCCTCGTCCGCCGAGCTCAACACCGAGCTGAACGCCCTGATGCCGCGCCTTTGCACCACCGATCGCACGCAGCTCCAGGCGCTGCAGGACGGCTGGAACAACCTCAACACGCAGATCGCCGCGGCCGCGACGGCCACCGCCAGCTGTACGCCCCCGCCGGCCGTCCCCACCGGCTACGTGGCGCCTTCGCTGGACTTCCCGACCACCTGCAAGCTCCAGATGGACATCCTGGCCTTGGCGCTGGCCTGCGATCTGACCCGGGTGGCCAGCCTGCAGTTCTCGACCGCGCTCAGCCAGATCACCCACACCTGGCTCGGTTCGAACCAGACCCAGATCCACCACTCCTACTCGCACGAAGGGCCGACCTATCTGGGCGCGCTCGCCCCCTGCGCCGGCTACAACAACATGGGGAAGTGCAGCTCGATCGGGGACATCTACAGCCCGAACAACCTCAACATGTATCAGGACGCCGCCCAGCAGCAGGCCATCGACCTCTGGTACGCCACGCAGATCGCCTACCTGGCGCAGAAGCTCAACACCTTCACGGGCGTCTCCACGGGCACCACCCTCCTCGACCAGTCGGTCATCTGCACGGGCAGCGAGCTGGACATGGGCGCGGCGCACAACCACGACGACACCCCCTTCGTGCTGATCGGCGGCGCCAACGGACGCCTCAAGACCGGCCAGATGGTCACCTTCCCCCTCGACCTGCTCGACGGCAGCAACAGCACCGCCTCGCTGGCGGAAGACCGGGCGCACAACGATCTCTTGCTGACGCTGGCGCAGGCCATGGGCACACCGCTGACGACGTTCGGCGAGCCGACCTACTGCACCGGACCAATCACGCAGATCCTGAGCTCGTAGCGGCGCGCCCCGGCACCGGCGGGCCATCGGCTAGCTGGCCCGCGCGCGCGACACTGCGTCGCGCATGACCCGCGCGAAGTCGCCGGCCAGCGCGCGCCGATCGAAGCGCGCCAGGCCGGTCGGTCGCGATCCGACCGGCCGCTGGCCCGCCACGAACGCGCGCAGCTCGCGGGCCAAGTAGGCGGCCATCGCCGGCTCGTCCCGTGGTGGCAGCACAACGCCGAGCCCGTGCTCGACGACCAGGCTCGCCAGCGCCCCAGGCGGTGAGAGCGTGACGAGGCGCAGACCGGTGCGCTCGGCCAGGTGCCCCAGCTCGAAGATCTTCGCCGGGTAGATCCGCTCTACCTGCGGAACCTCGTCGAGGATGCAGAGCGCCAGGTGGCTGCCCGCCAGGACCGACGCCATCTCCCGATGCGGCAGGTAGCCGGTCCGCTCCACGCCCAGCGCCTCGGTCCCCGCGAAGGCGTCCAGCTCCGTCTCGACGATTCGACCGACGAAACGGACCCGCAACCGCCGGGCCAGCTCCGGCTCGGCCGACCATAAACGGCGAAGCGCGCCCAGGAACCCCCGCGCGCTGGTGAGCCGGAAGATCGTCCCGGCGTAGGTGATGGTCAGCTTGTCGGCGTCGGCCGGCGGCCCCGCCAGCTCCGGCGGGAAATCCTGGGGGTCGTATCCGTTGGGGATGGCGACCACCCGCGCGGGATCCAGGAACGGGAACCGCGAAAGGAGGTTCTCCCGAAACGCCTCGGTGGCGGTGGTGATGGCGTGGGCGCGGCCGATCACCCAGCGCTCGAGCAGCGCGCCCACCCGCGCCGGCAACCGGGCGTTCATCTCGTACATGGCGCGCACGGTGCTCCACTCGTCTCGGTAGTCGAGAATCACGGCGGTCCCGCGGTGGAGGCGCGCCAGCGGCGCCAATAGGAACTGCGAGAAGGGCGGCCCGCTGACCAGCACCACGTCGTCGTCGCCTCGGGCCAGCCGGCGCGCCAGCGCGGCCTGCGCCGCCGGCAACCAGAGAACCTGCGGGTCGGGCATCAGCGCCTGACGTCCCAGATCGAGCGCCAGCTTCATCGCCCGCCGTCGGAGCGGCAAGCGCGCCGCGGGGCCCGCGGACAAGGACCAACTGGTCTGCTTGACCGCATACCCCGGCTCCAGGGTCGGGACGCGCACGATCTCGGTGCCGGCTGGAATGTCGGCCAACAGCGATTCGTCCCGCAGCGGCGACGACGGATTCGACGCCGTGAGCACCGCCGGCCGCACGCCGTGCAGCCCCAGGTACTTGACCAGCTTGACGGGCCGGCCCACCCCCGCCCCACCGGTGGGCGGGAAGCCATACGCCACGATCAGGGCGCGCAGCGCCGTGCCGGCCCGCTCAGCCACGGGCGGATCCCTCGGCGACCGCGCGCGCCAGGGAAGCCTCGAGCCGCGCCGCGCTCTCGTCCCAGCCCCCGCGGGCGCCCAATGCGGCCACCGTCGTGCCGACGTACGCAATCCGCAGCTCGGCCGCCAGCGCCGCGGCCAGCGCGGGCACGTCCCCCACCGGCACCAGCACGCCCAGCTCGGGGCGATGAACGATGTCGGGGATGCCGCCCACGCGGGTCGCCACCACCCGCCGACCGCAGGCGAGGGCCTCGAGGAGAACGTTGGGCGTCCCCTCGTGGTGACTCGGCAGAGTCACCAGATCCGCCGCCGACATCCACCGCGGGACGTCTGCCAGCGGCAGCGCGCCAACCAGGCATGCGCGATCGCCGAGCGGGCCGAGCATCGTTTCCAACGCCGGGCGCTCCGGCCCCTCGCCCACCACGACCAGCGCCGCCTGTAGATCGGCGGCGGCCACCTTGGCGAACGCGGCCGCCAGATCGAGAACCCCCTTGTCCGCCTGCAGCCGCCCGACGTACAGAATCCAGCGCCGCGTGTCGCCGCCGCGGCCGAGCTTGGCCCGGGACTCCGCCCGTTCGCGCACACGAAACAGCTGCGCGTCAACGCCGTTCGCGACCACGTCGATGCGGCTCGGCTCGACCCCAAGCGACTCGACGACCTGGGTCAACGCGCGGCTGACGGCCACCACCCGCGCCGCCCGCGGCAACGCGCGCGCCAGCTGCCACCGCAACGTCGGCCGCTGCGCGAGAAGATCGAGATCCGATCCATGCACCTTCACGACCACCGGCAAGCCCAAGGCCTGACCGAGCGCGACCGTCGCCACCCCGTCGGGGTAAGCCCACGAGCCGAGCAGCACGTCGAAACGTCGTCGTCGACGCAGCAGCGCGGGAAGCACCGACAGCGCATACAGGCCGGCCGACAGCGCGTGTCCGTAGCGCGGGAAATATAGCGTGCGCGGGTGGGTGACCTCGAGCCCGTCGATGCGGTCCGCGCGTGGCAACCGCGACGGCGGCGACGGCCGGCGGCCGAGCCGCGCCACCAAGCGCGAGCCGGGAAACCACGGGATCGTCGCCAGCACCTCGACCTCGCAACGTCGGCCGAGCGCGCCGAGCTGCTGGCGATTGAAGGGCGCCGAGAGTGGCTCGGCGGCGTTGGGGAACAGCTTGGTGACGACCAAGACGCGCATGGCTTCACCAGTCAATCCGACCCCGCCCCCGACGGCGACCGCGGAGAAATCGCGCCAGACCGACCAGCGCGGCCGCGTTGAGCACCACGAAGGTGCGGGCCAGGCTGGCCAAGCGTCCGGCGCGCGCCCCGAGCGCCGCCGCCAGATAAAAGGCGAGCTGGCCGGCCAGCAGCAGCCGCATCATGGTTCCACCGCCGGCCGCCCGCGCGACCGACGCTACCAGAAGCGCGATCACCAGCCACGGCGCGCCGAGGCGCAGCACCTTGTGTGAGAACGTCTCGAGCCAGATCGGATTTCGAAACGGCAGCAGCAACGCCGGCAAGGATGCAAAGAGCTGGTAGTTGCCGGCCAGCGTCCGTACTTTGCGCCGAAACTCGCGCCCGTCGTCGAAGGCCGCGTCGTACGCCACCGCCTCCGGCACCGAGCGCACCCGCTGACCGGCCAGCACACGCCGCATCGGGATCCAGACGTCGTCGAGGATCAAGCCCTCGGGCAGCGGAACAAAATCGACACGCCTCATCATGGCGATGGCGCCGGTCATGCCGACCACGCCGCGAAACCGCGACTCCTGCCGGCGGATCCAATCCTCGTAGCGCCAGTAGGCGCCGCTGCCCGCGCCTCCGGTCAACACCAGGCGCCCGGTGACGCAACCCGTGCGGGCATCGGAAATCGCCCCCACCAGCGCGCGCGCGGAATTCGGCGAGAGCGGTTGGCGCACGTCGGTGAACAGCAACCGCTCGCCCCGCGCCTCACCCGCCAGCCGATTGAGCGCCACCGCCTTGCCGCGCCGAACCGGCTCGGCGAAAACCCGAATGCGCCCGGCGGCCTCCGCCCGTCCGGCGGCCACGCGTGCCACCGCCTCGCTGTCGTCGCGACAGCCGTCGCAATAGATCAGGATCTCCAGGCGCGCCGCCGGATAATCCAGCGCCAGCAAGCTGTCGATCTTCGGCGGTAGGGCCGCCGCGCCGTCGAACACCGGCAGCAGCACGCTCACGACCGGAAGGTCGTCGCTCGGCGCCGCCCCGCCCGCCCCGGCGGGCCAAAGCCGCGCGCAAAGCGCGATCAGCGCCGGATAGCCGAAGTAGGTGTACCCGAGCGTCGCCAGCGTCCCCACCACCAACCACACGAATCCGTCGCCGCCTCAGGTCCCGCGCGCGAGCAACATCACGAGGGGCGTCTTCACCAGGATCGACAGCTCGAGGGGGACGAAGGTGCGCAGGTCTTCCAGCGCTCCTCCGTATGCCAGATCGTAGAGCAGCTTCATCCGCATGTGATCGGCGACCGCATCCTCTGCCCCTTCGATCTGGAACGGGTTGGTCAGATCCCCGGCAAACGACAGCAGCTCACTGCCCGGTGGCGGCTTGCCGGAATAGCCGAGGGTGACCTGCGCCAGCCCCGTGATCCCCGGCTTGACGTCGCGCATCCGCTCTTCGAAGTACGGGATGGCCATCGCCAGCTGCTGGGCCAGCTCGGGCCGCTCTGGGCGCGGACCGACCAGGCTCATGTCGCCCGCGAGCACATTCAAGAACTGCGGCAATTCGTCGATGTGGGTGCGGCGAAGGAATCGTCCCACCCGGGTGATCCGGGGATCGTTCTCGCTGGCCAGCACCGGCCCGCTCAGCTCCTCCGCGTCCGGGCGCATCGAGCGAATCTTGAACATCGAGAATTCTCGAAACTGTGGCTGGCCGGCCTGGTCCGCCCCGCCGTCGTCGCCCGACCCCAGCTCTCCGGCGCGCTTCTGACGAATCAGGATCGGCCCCGGTGAATCGAGGTAGACTGCCGCGGCGATCAGGGGGAAAAGAGGTAAGGTAATGGCCAGGCCGAGAAGCGACCCAGCAACGTCGATCAGCCTTTTGACGACGCGTACCGATCGGACCACGCCTTTACGCTACACCGAAACCTCTCACCTCCGATATGACACCGTGGACGGACCTGCCAACGAGGTTCCCGCATTGATCCGGCTCCAGCTGGCCGGAATATTGGAGCATCGGGACGTTGCCCTTCGTGCGGTATCGACGGCGTGCAAGTTGGTGACGCCGCGGCCGCAAGGACGGGCATGGAACGAATTCCAAATGCAGGTGGTCTCCGCCGTCGGCGAGGCATTCAACAATGTCGTCCTCCACGGATACGCCGGTCGGAAGGAAGCCAGCATCGACTTGCGAATCCAGACCCGCCGCGGCCTCATCCGGATCGAGCTGCGCGATTGGGGCGCCAGCTTCGATCCGACCACGGTTCCGCCCCCGGCGTTCGACACCCTACCCGAGTCAGGCCTCGGCCTTTACATCATGCAGTCGTTCATGGAGATGACCTACCGCGCCGGACGTCCCAACCTCCTCACGCTCAGCAAGCGCTGCCTGGCGGAACGCGCCGGCGCCGTGCGCAAAGCGGAAAGCGCCACATGAGGTTCGAGATCTCGCCGGCCAAAGAAGGCGTGGCCCGGCTGGTCATCGAGGGCGAGCTCGACGCCGTGAGCGTGGCGGAGCTGCGGTCCGACCTCGAGAAGCTGGTCAAGGCGCGACCGCCCGTGGTGGAGGTCGATCTGTCGCAGCTCCGGATGGTGGACAGCTCCGGGGTGGGCGCGCTGGTCTCGCTCTACAAACGGGTGCGGGCCCAGGGCGGGAACGTCAACATCACGGGCCTGCGCGATCAGCCCCTCGCAATTTTTAGACTGCTTCGGCTCGACCGGGTCATGCTGAGCAGCGACTCACGGGTTCCGCCGTCGCCGCCGGCACACAAACAATCGAAATCACGGCACTAAGCGATGTCTTATCGGCCAGCACGCCCACCGACCGAACGTGCCGTCCAATACGCTTTTACATGGCACAATGAACCGCGGGCGGCTACCCTGAGCCCGGCGACCCTGCGCCCTTTGGCGGGCGGTGTGGCGTCTAGGGTGAAGTAACAAAATGAGCTCCAGCACAATAAATCTTACCCCGCCGGTCGTCGTGATCCCCAGCTTGGCTGCCCAGCCGTCGGGCGCGGGTGCGATCGCTCAGGCGATCTCGGCGCTGGGTGAGCCAGAGTCCCCGGCGGAGCTCGCACAGCGCCTGGCGATCGTGATTGCGATGCTGTGGCCGCAGGTTTCCGACACGGACCTGTTCCTGCCCGAGAAGGGTCGGCCGTTACGTGGGGTGCGCGACGCGCGGGCCGGCGGGGGCTTGCTCGCCACTTTGAACGCCGTCTGGGGACCGATCGCCGCGCAAGGCCTGATGCCGGTCACGCCCACCTTGTTGCCGCGCGATCCGTTGGCCGGTCGCGGCTCGACCATGTCGACGCCCATCGTCTCGGGAAAGTCGTTGGAGGGATTTCTGGTCGTGCAGCGCGAGGCCGATGCGCCCGCCTTCACGATCGAGAGCTTGGAAGGTCTGGTGGCGCTGGCCGAAGGGGTCGCCGGCATCATGCCGATCGTTCGCGGTCGGGCGTCGGCCTCATCGTCGTCCTGGCTGGAACAAGATCTCGCTGCCGCGGGCGGTGTGCAGCGGACCTTCCTGCCCGAGCCGATCGGCGAAAACTCCGCCGGCGTGCGGGTGGTGACCGAATACATGCCGGCCTACGCGGTCGGCGGTGACTTTTACGATTTCGTCGATCTGGGCGAAGGACGTGTGATGGGGGTGATCGGGGACGTATCCGGCAAGGGGGTCACGGCCGCGCTTACGATGGCGCGCGTCAGCGCGGATGTTCGCCGGCTCTCGACGGAGGTATCTGGACCGGCGGAGCTGCTCGAGCGGCTCAACCACACGCTGGTCGCGCGCATGCAGGACGATCGGTTCGTGACCGCGCTCTGCGTGCTGCTCGACGCCCCGAACCGAAAGTGGATCTTCGCCAACGCTGGCCACGTGCTGCCGCTCTTGAGGCGATCGACCGGCGTGGTCTCGCGGGTGGCCTATTCGTCGGGACCGCCGCTCGGCATCGTGGCGCACGCGCAGTACCGAGAAGAGGCGATCTCGGTGGCCGCCAAGGACATCCTGCTGCTGGCGACCGACGGCGTGTTCGAGGTGCTGTCGGCGCCGCGACGGCCCTGCTCGACCATGGGCCAGTGCCAGTTCACCGAGCTGGTCGGCAGCGCGCCCCACGACATCGGCGAGATCAGCCGCCGCATCGTCGCCACCGCCCAGGCGTCGATCGGCTCGCGCGACGACCTGACGCTGCTCGGCCTCCAGATCGCCGGCTGACGGCGCGATGGTCGGGCGCGCCCCTTCGTCACCGCGCGATGCCGTGGCCTGGTCCGACCCATTTAGGGTGCGGACGCGCAGCACGCTCTGGATCGGAATCGCCGTCTTCATCTTCGGCCTGCTCGCCACCGGCGCTCGGGTGCTCACGACCCAGCGCCTCTATCGCGCCGAGGCGCTGGTCATCTACGAGCCGGGCGTGCTGCCATCCGAGGACGACACTTCTCGGGAGGTGGGTCCGCATCTGACTGAGATGCTGACCGCACCGCGGCGGCTCGAACGGCTGATCTGGGAGCTGCACCTCTACCCGGCGCTGGTGGCCCGCCACGGCAACATGGCTGCCGCCGCCGAGAAGATGCGCGACGACGTTCGGGTGGCGCCCCGCGACGGCAGCGGCTTCGCCGTGTCTTACGACGCGCCCGATCGCGGACTGGCCAAAGCGGTGCTCACCCGCCTCGTGAACGGCGTCGTGGACGACGACACCGAACGACGGCGGCAACAGGCCGAGGCGGCCCGACAAGCTCTGGACCTGGAGCGCCAAAAGGCGGAGCGGGATCTGGCGGTGAAGCAAGGCCGCCTATCGGACTTCTCGGCCAAGCACCCCGCGGCCAACAACACCCCGATCGCTGGCGGCGGCGATCGGAGCGCCGACACCGCTGCGGAGGTGGCCTCGCTCGAGCTGCGGGCCGCCGAGCTGGAGGCGATGCTCGTGCACCCGGTGGCGCGGGCGGCGGTCCCCGGGCGCGAACTCGATCCGGCCGTCGTGGCCGGGGCGACCCATACGGCGAATCCCGCCATCGTCGACGCGCGCGCGAAGATCGTGGCGCAGCTGCTGGCCAACGAGCGTGATCTCGACGAAAAGCAGACCCGCCTTCCCGGCCAGCATCCGGAGATCAAAGCGGCCCTCCGGCGGGTGGCCGACGCCCGCGCGGCGCTGCGCAAGGCCGACGCGGCGGTGGCAGCGTCGGCGGCGGCGGCCGCCGCCAAGCCGGGCGCCGGCGAGCAGACCACGTCGCTGCGGCGGGCGTTGGCGGCCGTGCGCGCTCGAATCACGACGCTCCACCAGCCGAGCCCGGCGGCCAGCCAAGCTGGCCCGGCCGCCAACCTCTCCGACGCGGATGCGGCGATCGCCGCCGGACTGGCCCGCGACGTCTCGGAGGCGCGCGAACGCCGCCGCCAAGTAGAAGGCGAGTTGTTCCAGGCCCAACTGCTCTCGACGCTGGGCGCGGCGGGACGGGGCGGCGGCTTCCTCGTTTCGGCGGAGCCCAATTGGCCGACCAACCCGATCGCCGGGCGCCGCCTGAAGGTCGGGCTCGTCGGCGGGTCACTCTCCCTTTTCCTGGGGCTGTTCGCGTTTCTGCTGGCTGGGCGGCTGGACGGGCACCTCCACGATCCGACCGACATCGCCCGGATCCTCGGCCCCAAGGTGGTGGTGGTGGTTCCAAAGCTCGGCATCAAGCTGGTGGGCCGCGAGGCCGCCATCCGAAGGTCGACCGCCGGTGGCTGACGATGCCCGGAAAGGCGCGAGCGGCGGTGCCCCACCCGCCGGCCGTGGCAGCTCGGAGGTCGGCGGCCTGGGTGGCAGCGGCGCAGGTGCAAACGCCCCGATCAGCGGCGAGGTGGCGCCGGAGCTCTCACCGGAGTCCATTCCATCTTCTCCGCTGGTCCCGCGCGCCGACGGAACGGCGATCGGCGTGTCCTTCGTCCGCGTGACACCGAAGACCCCCTCCGATCCGCGCGTCGTCTTCGGGGTCAAGCGGAGCGCGGCGGCCGGGGCCTTCCGCCGCCTGCGGCAGCTGCTGATCGACCGCGGCGATCCGCGCACCATCGTGTGCACCAGCGCCAACCCCGGGGAAGGCAAGACCACCCTGGCCGCCAACCTGGCGCTTTCCTACGCCGAGCTCGGCAAGCCCCGCGTCTTGCTCGTCGACGGTAGCCTTCGCGCGGCGGCTCTCAGCCGGCTCTTCGGATTCAAACCGCCGATCGGTTTCGCCGCCCAGCTCGTCCGCCACCGAAGCTCGGCCGACGAACGCTGGGTCGTGGTGCAGCTGGGGACGCAGCCGCTGTTCGTCCTGGCCGCCGATCCGCACTGCTGCCCCCAGTGCGCGACGGCGTTGCCCGAGGAGGCGCGCTTCTGCGGGCGTTGCGGCACCACCGTGGGACACGTCGCCGCCGACACCCTGGACGCGGTCGGCTTTCGCGCCGCCGCCCGACGTCTCCAAGAGACGTTCGACTACCTGATCGTCGACGGGCCGTCGATTCTGGGGCGGGGCGGCCTCGGTCAGATCCAGGATCCGGCCGACGCGATCGTGCTGGCGGCCCTCAAGGGGAAATCGCGCCGGCGCGACCTGCGGCGAGCGGCCGAGGAGCTGGCGCCACGCTCGATCGCCGCGGTGGCGCTGCTCGACGAATGACCCACGCCGGCGGCTTCATCTCTTTTGGGCGTACCAGGCAACCGTCCGTTCGAGGCCGTCGCGAAAAGAAACCGCGCCGCGATAGTCGAGCGTCTCGCGGGCCGCGCCAATGTCGGCCAATGAGTGCTTGACGTCGCCGATCCGTCCCGGCGCATAGGTGACCGCCACCCTCCGGCCGAGGATCTCGCCGAGCAGCTTCACGACCTGGTTGAGCGTGGTCGCGACGCCGCACGCCACGTTGAAGACCCGGCCGGATACCGCCGGCGCGGCCGAGGCGCCCAGGTTCGCCTCGACGGTGTTGTCGATGTAGCAGAAGTCGCGCGACTGCGTGCCGTCGCCGAAGATCGTGACCCCTTGGCCGCGCAGGGCCGCGGTGATGAAGCGTGGAATGACCGCGGCGTACTCGGAGGTCGGATCTTGGTGGGGCCCGAAGACGTTGAAGTAGCGCAGGCAAACGGTCTCGAGATCGTAGGCGCCCGCGAAGACCTGGCAGTAGTGCTCGCCCGCCAGCTTGGAGACCGCATAGGGTGACAGGGGGCCCGGCCGCATGGTCTCGACCTTGGGAGAGGTCGGGGTGTCGCCGTACGCCGAGGAAGACGCGGCGTAGATCAGCCGGCGTACGCCGGCGCGTTTGGCCGCGGCGAGCAGGTCGAGGGTGGCCGTCGCGTTGACCTCGTGGCTGGCGCTCGGGTCTTCGAGCGAGCGCGGCACCGAAGCGATGGCCGCCTGATGGAAGACCAGCTCCACGCCCGCCAGGGCGCGGCCGAGCGCCCCGCCGTCGCGAATGTCCCCATCGACGAGATCGACGTCGGCGGCGACCGAGGCCAGGTTCTCGCGTTTGCCGCTGAAGAAGTTGTCGATGACGCGCACCCGATCCCCGCGCGCCAAGAGGGCGCGCACCAGGGCCGAGCCGATGAATCCGGCGCCGCCGGTGACGAGACAGGATGATCCCATGCCGACAACCTAAC
>DASRLC010000337.1:0-4323 GCA_035648655.1 Polyangia bacterium | reverse complement strand
CGCTCGATCGGCATCCTCAATTTCCTGTCGCCGTTCCGTAGCTGGCGTCGGGAAACTTGTCGCCGCGGGTCGACAGCAAGATCGCCACCGTCGTCCCGACCACCACTGCCGCGCCCACCACAATCCAAATCCAGGTCCGCGACCCACCCGACGGCGGCGGTTCGGCCGAGGGACCGCCCGCGATACCGCCGGCCACGGTCTGCGAGACCGGGGGGGACGAAGGCGGCGGCGAAGTCGACAGTGCCGGCACTGTCGGGACCGGCGGGGGTGACGTCACAACCGGCGCAGTCGTCTCGGCCGGGACCGACGGAGCGACCGCCGCCTGCTTCTCGTCGTCGATCGCCTTGCTGAGCGCCGTGACCTGGTTGCGCGCCTCGTCGGCGTTCGAGCGATCGGGATAAAGACGCAGATAATTGCGATACAGCTCCAGCGCGCGGGCGCGGTTGCCGGCTAATCGGTAGGCCTGGGCGCAGTTGTAGAGCAGCGCAGGATCGGGGTGAATGCTGAAGGCCTGCTCGTACTTCTCGGCCGCCTCGGCGTAGTGCCCGAGGCCGAAGGCCGCCGTCGCCGCGTCGTAAGCCTTCCGAGCTTCGTTGCGGTCGGCCTTGGCGGACGGCGCGGCCCCCAACAGCATCGCGATCAGCACCGCGCCAGACCACCGAAGACCCTGCTTAGCCATCGAACGGCCTCAGAATATCATCGAACCGACGGCGGCCTAAATCGGCGGTTGGTCCGGCGCCGGCGCGCCAAAGCGCCGGACGGTCGCCGATCGGGTAGATTTGCAGGCCCAACATGCCCGAGAGAATCGTCGAGACCCGTTCGCGCAAGCTGCGGATCCTGCAGACCGAGCAACCGGGGACCGAGGCGCAGCCGGACTCCGGCGTCGCGACCGGTCCGGCCGCGCGCCTGCCTTCCAAGCCCGACTGGATCCGGATGAAGATGCCGCGCGGCGAGGTCTTCTTCGATCTCAAGCAGCGCGTCGCGGAGCTGGGGCTGCACACGGTTTGCGAGAGCGCCTCCTGCCCCAACATCGGCGAGTGCTGGAACCGCCAGTCGCTCACCATCATGATCCTGGGCGGGACCTGCACGCGATCCTGCCAATTCTGCGACGTGCCGACCGGCCGCCCGCTGCCGCCCGACCCGAACGAGCCCGAGCACGTCGCCACCATGCTGGGCGAGCTGGGCCTGCGGCACACGGTCGTGACCTGCGTCGATCGCGACGATCTGCCCGACGGTGGCGCGGCGCACTGGGCGGCGACCATCCGCGCCATCAAGCGCCGCAGCCCGGAGCTGGTGCTGGAAGTCCTGACCGGCGACTTCAAGGGCGACACCGGCGCGGTCGACACCGTGCTGGCCGCCGCCCCCGACGTCTTCGCGCACAATCTGGAGACGGTGCCGCGGCTGTCGCGCCGGGTGCGCGTGCAGGCCAGTTATGCCCGCTCGTACGCCATCCTCCGCCACGCCAAGGCCCGCGGCGCCATCACCAAGACGGGGCTCATGCTGGGCCTCGGCGAAGAGCCGGACGAAATTCGCGAGGTGATGCGCGAGCTGCGCGAGATCGGCGTCGACATCCTGACCCTCGGCCAATACCTGCGCCCGTCGCCCAAGCATCTGACGGTGGCCCGCTTCGCCCCACCCGACGAGTTCGCAGCGCACAAGGCCGCGGCGCTCGCCATGGGCTTCCCCCACGTCGAGTCCGGCCCCATGGTCCGCTCCAGCTACCACGCCGACGGCCAACGCGACATCGTCCTCGCCCTCCGGAAGAGATGATTCCGTACTTTAGCGGGCACCTGTTCGATATCGGTAGCTTGCCGATTTACCTGTTCGGCGTGTTGGTCGCGCTGGGCGTGATCGTGGGCGATCGGGTGGTGGTGGTCCAGGCGGTCAAGCGGGGGATCGACGCGCGCGACGCCAAATTCATGAACGCCCGCATCGTGATCGGCGGCTTCATCGTCGCGCACCTGGTGTCGGTGATCTTCTATTTCCCCGAGCGGATCAAAGAGAGCCCGCTGGTCCTGCTCAACATCTGGGCCGGCCTGTCGTCGTTCGGCGGCTTTCTGGGCGCCTTCATCGCGTTCATCTACTACACGAAGAGAGAGCGCATCCCGCGCCTGGCCTATGCCGATTCCGTCGCGCTCGGCCTGTCGGTGGGGTGGATCTTCGGCCGCACCGGCTGCTTCACCGCGCACGATCACCCCGGCCGCCACACCACGTTCTTCCTGTCGGTCTGGTACCCGAAGCAGACCCCCGCCGATTTCGCCGGCCCGCGCCTCGACCTGGGTCTCGACGAGCTGCTCTTCACGATCGCCATGACCGCCATCCTGTTCGTCTACGCCCGCAAGCCGCGCCCGCCGGGTCGCATCATCGGCCTGGCCTGCCTGATGTACTCGCCGATCCGCTTCGGCCTCGACTTCCTACGCGCCACCGACGTGGCCCGACCCGACATGCGCTATGCCGGTCTGACGCCCGCGCAGTGGGCCTGCCTGGCTACCCTGGTCCTGGGCTTCCGCCTCATGACCCATCGTCCCGGGAGCCATCCGCCCGCGGCGACAGAAGCCACGGCTGCATAGCGGCGTCTAGGTGCCGATGCCGACCCGCGTGCCGGGCGGCACCGAGTAAGTGATCCAGGCGTTGCCGCCCACCACCGCGCCGCGGCCGATCACCGTGTTGCCGCCCAAGATGGTGGCGTTGGCGTAGATCGTCACGTCGTCCTCGATGGTCGGGTGGCGCTGCTTGCCGGTGGGCTTGTCGGTCCGGCTGCGATCGCGCACCGACAGCGCGCCCAGGGTGACGCCCTGGTAGATCCGCACGTGATCACCGATGCGGCTGGTCTCTCCGATCACGATTCCGGTGCCGTGATCGATGAAGAACGAGGCGCCGATGGTCGCGCCCGGGTGAATGTCGATCCCGCTGCGCGAGTGGGCCAGCTCGGTCAGCATGCGCGGGATGACCGGCGCACCGTAGGCCAGCAGGCGGTGCGCCACCCGGTAGATCGCGATGGCATATAGGCCCGGGTAGCAAGCCACGATCTCGTCGACGCCGCTGGCGGCGGGATCGGACTCGTAGGCGGCCAAGACGTCCTTGGCCAGCGCGGCGCGGACCTCGGGCAGCGCCGCCAGGAGTCGCCGGGTGATGCCGCGCGCCCGCTTGCGGCATCGATCGGCGGGCTCCTTCTTGCCGCCGCAGAGCCGGTGCAGCCCCAGATAGATCGCCGCCTCCAGGTGCTCGGCCAGCAGGCCGATGGTGGCGGCCACGTGATCGCGCAGGTTGCCGCCGTCGGTGCCGTTGCGGTGTGACTCGGGAAATAGGATTTCGAGCAGCTCCTCGATCAGCGTGCGCACGTGCTGGCGCGATGGCAGCGGCCCTTCCGAGGCCAGGCCGGCGGGCAGCTCACCGGCGGCCGACAGGATGCGCGCCGCCAGCGCGGCGTGGGGATCCGGTGGGGCCGCACTGCGCGCCCGGCGATGGCTGGCCATGACCGAGCTTACCTCAGCCGCCGACGGACGTCCGTGCCGCGCGCCCCGAGACGGCCGCCGCCAGCTTGGACATCACCTCGGCCTCGCGCGCCTCGGGCAACGTCACCCGGGTCGGCATGCCGCCGCCGAGCTCGAACATCTTCACGAAGTCGAGCCCCGAGTCGAAGTCGGCCGCGATGGTGAGCGCCCCCGAATCGCGGACCACGGCGACGGGCGCCCGCTCCTGCCCGATCAGCAAGAGCTCGGTCTTGTCGTAGGGGCGCCCGGCCGACGCGACGTAGGCAACGCCGTCGCGGATCTGGAACCCATCCGACAGGCGCCGGCTCTCGTCGAGCAGCGGATCGATCTCGCGCGCGGCCTCCTCGATCTCGTTCCACAGCACGGGGGCCTTGCCGCGCGCGACTAGGAACTGGATCACCCGGTGCTTGAGGGTCTCGTCCCGGAAGCGCGCCCGCAGCGCGCGATCGATGCGCGAGGCGATCGGGCCCGGCGTGCCGCGGCGGGTGTCGACCGCCCGCGCGTCGGCGTCGGCCCCCGCGTAGGGCTCGAGCCCCCCCAGCACCCACTTGGCGCCCGAGTAGAGCCCGTCCAGATCCAGGTGCATCGCGACGGTGTCGATCGGCCCGGCCGCGGTCACCACCGCGGGCGTCACCAGCTCTGGGCAGGCGCCGTGCTGCGCCTTGGTGGTCAGCACGAAGCGCGGATCGCCGACGTAATCGACGTGGCGGTCGTGGTCGTGGTGATCGACCCAGGCGGCCAGGCGCGCCCCGAGGCCGCGAATGAACGGCAGCGTGGTCTTCTCGAACGACGACCCCCCACCCTCGCTGGCGAACGCCACGTCCAGCAC
>DASRLC010000336.1:0-4691 GCA_035648655.1 Polyangia bacterium | reverse complement strand
GTCTACGCGGTCGAAGCCGCTGGGAGGTGCTTCCTCATCGGCGTGGGCGAAGGGCCGATGTCGGTGCTGGCCGAGCTCGATGCGGAGCGGGTCAAAGGCGATCTCGGCGCGGCCGCCCCGGTGGGATTCGCCGAGGTGCTGGCCCGCGCGCTCGGCCGTCGGCCCCAGCCCGAAACGACGACCTCCGCTGGGCCAGCGGCACGGGCTGGCGCGGGAAACGCGCCGCCGCAGGCGACCATCGAGCCTGCCGCCGCGCCGGCGGAGCGCCTGTGACGCGGCGGTCGCTGGCGCTCGCCATCCCGGGCGGTCTCGCGCTGCTCGTGCCGGCGGGCGCGCAGGCCGCTTCGGCGCGCGGCCACGACACCGCCATGGCGTCGCACCCGCTGGCGTTGATTCTGGCCATGGCGGCGCTGTCGCTGATTCCCTTCGCGCTCTTGATGGTCACCTCGTTCGTGCGAATCTCGGTGGTGCTGTCGATCTTGCGCAGCGCCATCGGGACACCGTCGGTTCCGCCCACCCAGGTGCTGACCGGGTTGGCGCTGATCCTGACGATGACGGTGATGGCACCGACCGGAGAGCGGATGTACGCCGCGATAGCACCCGTGATGGGGATGGCCGCCGGGGCCGACCTGGCCAGCGGCGAGACCATCGCCGCGCTCGAGGCGGCGGTCGATCGGGGCAAGGAGCCGCTGCGTGACTTCGTGCTCAAGCAGACTTCGGCCGGTGATCGCGCGTCGTTCTACGCGCTGGCGCTCAAGATGCGGCCGGCCGCGCAGCGGGCGGGCGTGAGCGATCGCGACTTCGGCGTGATCGTCCCGGCCTTCATCACCTCCGAGCTGCGGCGCGCGTTTCAGATCGGATTCCTGCTCTTCATCCCGTTTCTGGTGGTGGACATGGTGGTCGCCAACCTGTTGCTGGCGCTGGGCATGCACATGCTCTCACCGACCACCGTGTCGTTGCCGTTCAAGCTGCTGCTCTTCGTCCTGGCCGACGGGTGGCAGCTCGTGATCCGCGGCCTGCTGGAGAGCTACCTGTGACCGGCGGCGGGGGCACCGAGTTGGTGTTGCGGGCGATCCGCGAGGGGTTGGTGCTGGTGCTGCTGCTCTCCGGGCCGCCGCTCATCGCCAGTATGGTGGTCGGGTTCGTGATTGGCCTGCTGCAGGCGGCCACGCAGATCCAGGATCAGACGCTGGCCTTCGTCCCAAAGCTGGTGGTGGTGATGGGGGTGTTGGCGGCGATGGGACCGGTGCTGGGCGCCTCGCTGGTGCGCTTTATGCAGGCGCTGTTCCTGGCCATCCCGGCGCTGCGCTGAAGATTGGCCGTGTGCCGCGGCGGCGAGTGAGGTTCGAAAGGTGACCTGGGTTCCCGTTTCGGATCTCACGACGTTGATCTTGGCGGTTGCGCTGGGCGCGGCGCGCGCCACGCCGGTCGTCTGGCTGGTCGCGCCGCTCGGTGGCGCGCGCTTGCCGGCGACGGTTCGCACCGGGTTCGCCCTGCTTTTGGCGGTGCTGGCGGCGCCGATCCTGGCCGCGTCCTGGGCCGCTTCTCCCGAGGCCGCCGCGCTGGGCGATGTGTCCGCCATGCGCCTGGCGCTGCTATTCGCGCGCGAGGTTTTCGTGGGCCTGTGTCTGGGGTTCGTCGCTTCGGCCGCCTTTCGCGCCGCCGAGGTGGCCGGGCGCCTGGCGGACACCCTGCGGGGCGCCAACATCGCCGAAGTCTTGGTCCCCACCGCCGACGAGCGCTCGAGCCCTCTGGGCGCGCTCTACGTGCTGCTGGCCACGGTGGTCTTTCTTCAGATCGGCGGCGTGGCGCGCCTCATCGATGCGCTCCTCCGTAGTTACCAGGCGCTGCCAATCGGCGGCGGCCTGACCGCCGGTTCGACCCGTGCGGCCGTTTGGGTGGTAGCGGTCGCCTCGGTGAAGCTGATCGCCTCGGGGGTGGGGTTGGCGGCGCCGGTGATCGTGGCGCTCTGGCTGACCGACCTGGCGCTCGGCCTCATCGCGCGGGCGGCGCCCCAGGTGCAGGTCTACTTCCTCGGGCTTCCGCTCAAGGGCCTGCTCGCGATCGGCGTGGTCTTACTCGGCTTGGGCGCGCTCGAGACGGCGCTCACCCGTGATTTCGCCGGCTGGCTACAACTGTTCGAGCGTACGACCAGTGCCTTCTGACGGTGCTAAAATCGCCGCCATGCGACGCACCCGACGGGCGACGGCGCACGGATCGTGGCTCGGCATGTGGCTCGGCGGGTGGCTGACCCTGGCGCCGGTGCTGATCGCTGGGTGTGGCGATGTCGATGCCGGGAGCACCCCCTTCGCCGGGACGGTACTCTACACGGACCCGGCGGGCGCATATCAGTTCAACTTGGTCGAGCCCCCCTGGATCCCGGACGCCCTCGATGACGTGACGGTCTTCGCGGTCCCGCCCAGCGATCTCAGCGCGGTGACGGATCTGTCGGCTGCGCTTTACACCTTGCATATCGACACCGTCATCGGCACGCCGGAGAGCGAGCGCAACAGCGAAGAGTTGGCGGTGTTCGGCACCGCGACCGGGGCGTCGAGCTTGCAAATCGCCGAAGGCACCGTCCGGACGGTGGCGGGCGACGACGCCTATGAGCTGGCCTGGATCCCGTCGAGCGGCCTTTTCGAGCGGGATGTGTTCTTGGCCGGACCGACCAGCGCGACCTTCCGCTTGCAGTTCGGCGCCAAGGCCCCGATCGCCGATGATCCCATGATCACGCAGATGATCCTCAGCTTCGAGCCGCTCTGAGATGGGGCACGTTCGGCGAAATCTGGCGGTATCGGTAGGCCGCGCGCTCGCCGGTCTGGCGGCGCTCGGTCTGCTGGCGGCGCCGTGGGCGCACGCCCAGGCGGCCGAGGAGAGCATCGACGATCCCAAGGTGGCGCGCCGCCTCGGGACGCGGATCGATTGGGTATCGCCACCGGGCGTCGCGACGGCACATCCCGGCGGTCCGCCCGCGGTGGGGCCGGGCGCGCCCGCCGTTCCGGTCGCGCCGACAACCGGTGCCACACCAGAACCGGTTCCGCCGGCTGCGGGCGCCACGCCGCTCGCCGCGACGCCGACCGTGCCGCCGGTTCCGGTCGGCTCGACCCCCAGCGAGCCCGTCTTCCAGCCGGTGCTCCCCCGCGTGCAATTGGCGTTTCGGCGCTTCGATTTCGTGCGGATCGGCGCCTCCGACTCGAACGGGCTGGCGGCCTCGGAGGCCTTCGACGCGTTGTCGCTGGACGTCTACCCGATGTCGTCGTTGGTCCGGCTGGGTCTTTCTACAGCCTACGGATGGCAGGCGGGCATGACCAGCGGCGGCGACTACTTCGCGACCGAGACCGCGTCCTTTGGTCCCCAGCTCGACTTCGGGCGGGTGGTGCCGTTCGCCGAGGCCCTGGCCGGCATCGGCTACATGCGGCGCTTCCAGTTCGCCCACACGGTTCCGACCGTATTCTGGCAACTCGGGATCGATCTCGGTGCCTCGGTGTATTTCGCGCGCATCGGCTTCGTGAGCGTGGCCCTCGGCTACCTGCGTCCGGTCAACGGCTTCTTGCGCACCACCTCGTTCGAGACCGTTTACACCAACACCTGGTCGTTCAAGATCGGCATCGGGATCTAGCGCTCGCCAACCCCGGGTGGGTCGCTTATGCTGCCGCGCATGTCGCGTCCGCCCCGTCTTTCGTCGCCTGTCCTGGTCCTGGCTTTCGCGCTCCTGGCGCCCGCGGTCGCGTCCGCGCAATTGGGCCAAGGTCCCCCCACGCCGATGGTCACCGACCTGGCCAAGGTTCCGACCGGTAGCTGGGCGCAGTATTCGATGATCGTCGGATCGCTGCCCCCCATGACGATGAAGATGGCGCTGGTCGGCAAAGGCGCGGCCGGCAACACCATCGAGATGTCGGTCGAGGGCGGTATGTCCGCCAAGATCGGCAAGGTGGTGACCCAGGTGACGATGAAGTCTGGCCCCGGCTCCGAAGGCAAGGTGCAAAAGCTGGTGGTCCAGATGGGCGCCAACGATCCGATGGAGATGCAGACCACGGGTGGCCAGGGGCAGTTCGCCAAGCCCGATCCCAAGACGTTGGTGAAAGAGGAGACCATCAAGGTCAAGGCCGGTTCTTACAAGACCAAGCACTACCGGACCAAGACCGCGCAGGGCGACTCGGTCGATGCGTGGGTCTCGGAGACGGTCAACCCGATCGGGCTCGTCAAACTGGAGATGACCCAGAAGAGCAACCCGATGGTGACGGGCCCCATCACGATGGAGCTGACCTCGCTCGGCAAAGATGCCAAGCCGTCGATCACCAAGCCCGCCAAGCCTTACGATCAGGCCGCCTTCATGAAAGAGGTGATGGCCGGCGCGGGCGGCGGGCCGCCGGCCAAATAGGAGGCGGCGAGGGCGGCGCGGGCGGAGCCGGAGTGACCGTTGGCCGGATCCGGAGAGCCGACCGAAGAGCCGACCCAAAAGCGGCTGGAAGAAGCGCGTGGGCGCGGCGAGGTCGCCAGCAGCCGCGATCTGACCTCGGCTGCAGCGATGACCGCCGCGCTGTTGGCGCTCATTCTGGGAGGGCCCGAGCTGACGTCACGCCTCCTGGCCTACTGGCGGTCGGCGCTGGCGGCGGCGCCCGCCGGCGGTTCGGCGTCGGACGCGCTGGCGGCCGGCCTGCTCGTGATGGCGCGCGCATTGGTGGTGCCGC
>DASRLC010000335.1:0-4118 GCA_035648655.1 Polyangia bacterium | reverse complement strand
GTTCAGACTTCTGGCAAAGGAATTCGAGCGAACGATTGCGTCGAGTGAAAGTGACATCAAGCTTTGTATGACTCGCCTTATGCTCCGGCGCCTCGCTCCGTGTTGATTTCACGCGATCCTCCTGTAGGACACCCTCTTAGGGAGGAGACGGTTCCGCGGTCCCTATCTTGGTGCGCGGCGATGATCGTTACGGATAGGCGGGCACGAACCATGCTGTCCTTGCTTGGATGCGAATCGCCTAACGATGTCGTCGGCGCGCTCCGGACCGTGGCGCGTCGTAATGGTGTTGCTTTTGCTGCTGCCCTGTACCTGGAACCAGAAGGCGTTGGCAAGTTGCGAGCATGGGAAGATCTCTGGGCGGCTCAACGCCTAGCGGGGGATGAGAGCTCTGTTGAGATCAAGCCCGGCCCTTCATTTGTGGCATCGGACTTCTCGACGGTGGATGAGTGGAGAATCAGGCGAGAGCTCAACGTTCCCAGGGAAGCGTTTGTCCGCTACCCAACAGAAAGCGTTGGTACCGACTACGTCGGCTGGGCTGGCTGGAGTCACCTCGAGAGGGCGCACGCGCTCGCAACCCTCTTCGACGTAACCGTGAAGGAGCACGGGACGGACCGCGAGCGGCTCGTGCCGATTCTGGCAGGTGTAATGGAGCTCCTCCCTTGGCTCAAGCAGTGGCATAACGACCCGGACCCTACTCGCGAGGGCGAGCGCATGGGCGACGCCTACGCGGCGTTCGTTTCCGAGAAGGCGAGAGAGCTGGGACTCACCCTCGAGGAGTTGCGGGCATGGCGTCCCACCAAGACCAAGTCGCCGAAGCCCCCGAATGAGCCGAAGCGCGCAAAGAAGACCAAGTTCCCCCCCGCCGAGGAGCCGACGCTATGAGCGCCTTACGAGACATCTTGGACCTCCCCAAGGAGGTCACGAAGAGCGCCTTCGTAGTCCGGCTGACGGAGGGTGTCGCCAACCCTAAGCAGATCATCGACAGCTACGCGGTCACGCCCGACATCGTTCGAAACCTGGATCTTGCGCTCGGTTACGTCCTGGCGGCTATCCGTGACAAGCACAGCGAGGCCTCGTTCGTCCACGGCAGCTTCGGCTCCGGTAAGAGCCACTTCATGGCGGTAGTCAGCCTCCTGCTGGCGAACGACACTACGGCTTGGGCCGATCCCGATCTACACGACCTCCGAGCCAAGCACGAGTGGGTGAAGGGGAAGACGATTCTTCGACTGCACTTCCACATGGTCGGGGCCCGCTCCAGCGAGGAGAGCATCTTCGGGGGCTACATCGCCCACGTTCGCGCCCAGCACCCCGACGCGCCACTCCCGGCGCTCTTCGAGGATGAGGCCCTGTTCGAAAACGCACAGAAGCTGCGTGGCGATTTGGGCGACGAACGCTTCTTTGCCGGTCTGAACGGCGGCACGAGCAAGAAGGGCTGGGGCAAGCTTGGTGAGCAGGGCACCTGGGACGCGGCTTCGTTCGACGCTACCCGACGGTCCCCCGATCGCGAGGATCGGGATCGTCTCTTCTCCGTGCTGGTACGCACCCACTTTCCCGCTTTCGCCGACAGCCACGGAGGTTACGTGGGCCTCGACGTGGGCCTGGGGCGGCTTTGTCGCCATGCTGCCCGGCTGGGCTACGACGCCGTGGTCCTTTTCATGGACGAGATGATCTTGTGGTTGGCCAGTCGCGCCGCCGACAAGGACTGGCTCACCATGGAAGTCTCGAAGCTCTCGAAGCTGGTCGAGGCGCAAGACGAGCGGCGAGACATTCCTCTCGTCAGCTTCATCGCCCGTCAGCGCGACATCGTGGACCTCGTTGGCGATGCGTTTGCCGGCCCCGAGCACAAGACCCTGCGTGATGCGCTCGCGTTCTGGCAGGGCCGCTTCAACACCATCTCGCTCGAGGATCGGAACCTCCCCACCATCGTCGAGAAGCGCGTGGTTCGCCCCAAGGACGAGGCGGCGAGGAAACGCCTGGACCAGGCCTTCGACGATCTGCGCCGAACTCTCGGCCAGCAGGCATGGGGTACGCTCCTCGGTGATCTGGGCGACGAAAAGGGCTTCCGGCAGGTGTATCCCTTTTCGCCCGCGCTCGTGGAAAGCCTCGTCGCTCTCTCTCACTACCTTCAGCGGGAGCGCACCGCGCTCAAGGTCCTGGTCGAGTTGCTGGTCGAGCACCTCGAGGACTTCGAAATGGGGCGTGTGGTGGCCGTGGGCGATCTCTTTGATGTGCTCGCCGGCGGCGAGGAGCCCATGGACGGGCACATGCGCGAGCGTTTCGCGGCCGCCCGGAGGCTCTATCTAGGCGAGTTCCTCCCACGAATTCAGGCCGAGAACGGAACCGGCACCAAGGAGAGGTGCCAGCGAATGCGGGAGGATCATCCCGTCCACCTCGGCTGCTCGAACTGCCTCGAGACGCGCTGTCGGGCCGACAACCGTCTGGTGAAGACGTTGATCCTCGCCGCCCTGGTCGGCGAGGTCCCAATCTTGCGCAACATGACCGTCTCGCGCCTAGTGCAACTGAACCACGGCACCCTGAAATCGGCCATTCCCGGTCAAGAGGCAAGCATGGCCGCGAGCCGACTGCGGTCGTGGTCGGCTGAGATCGGCAAGCTGCGCGTCGAGGGGGAGGGTGATCCGCGCGTCAGTGTGATGTTGGAGGGCGTCGATGTCCGCCCCATCATCGAGTCTGCGCGCGGTACCTACTCCCCGGGCGCTGGCCGGAAGGTGCTGCGGGACATCCTCTTCGAGGCGCTGGGCATCGAAGCGGGTCCTGAGGCCACAGTCACCCACAAGGTAACCTGGCGAGGCACGCGGCGGGAGGGGATCGTCCAGTACGGGAACGTGCGCGAGATGGACGACGCTGCGCTGTCGGCCCCGCCCGACGCGGACTTCAAGTTGGTCATCGATTTCCCCTTCGACGATGCCGGCCACGGCCCGGAGGAGGACGAGGAGGTGATCAACAAGTACTGTGAGCGCCATCGATCACCCACGGTCGTGTGGCTGCCGAATTTTTTCGGCGACCGCGTGAAGAAGGACCTCACCGAGCTGGTGGTGATCGAGCGGGTACTCGAGGATCCTCTGCGCAGTTACCTGGCCCACCTGCGGCCCGACGACCAGCGGCGTGCGCGCGAAGAGTTGGAGCACCTTCGATCGCAGAAGCGGGCTCGCGTCCGGCGCGCCATGGAGGCCGCCTACGGGCTCAAGCGACCAGAAGAGGGGGAGCTTGACCCGGCCCACAATGTCGAGCGGCATATCCACGTTCTTTGGCCTGGCTGGGAAATCCGCGGCGTGACCGAGAGCGTACTCGATCGGGCTGTCACGAAAGCGGTCGAGGAGTTGCTATCGCTGCGCTACCCGCGCCATCCCTACTTCACCAGCGTCACCCCGGCCAAGTTGCGCGGCGCCTTGGAGCGGCTCGAGAAGCTGTGCGAGGCCGACAACCAGCGGTGTCCGATCACGCGGCAGGAGCGTGGGGACTGGGAGATACTCGAGCAGCTGCATATCGTCGAGGCGACCGAGGCGTCTGCCGCGCTACGCCACGAGTGGGTGCAAGACGTCGAGCGTTTGCTCCGCCAAGACGGCATCGAGAAGGCGCCCACGGCCGAGCAACTCAAGAAGCGGCTCGATCCCCAGGGCCAACGGGGCCTGCCCGAGGAGGTCGCTGATCTCGAGGTGCTTGCCTACGGTCTGGCCGCCCGGCGCGAAATTCTCCGCGGTGGTTCGCCCGTGAAGGATCCCGTTCTGGGCAAGCTTCCCGGCGACGTCGAGCTGGTGCAGACCCCCCTCCCCGAGGAGCAGCCCTGGCAGGAAGCGCTAGAGAGGGCGGGACGAGTCTTCGGCATCGCGCTGGGTGGCAAGGCGCGCACGGCTCGCAACCTGCGCCAGCTTCACGAGAAGGTGAGCGCGGCTCGGGCGACGGCAATCCGGGACGGCGCGGGCCAGGTCGCCGACCTCCTTGGAAGGCGGGGGGTGTTTCTCCCCAGCCCGGCCCCGCGTCTGGCCACCGCCGAGCGCGCCGGCGAGTTGCTGGCGAAGCTCGAGACCCGAGATGCGGTGGAGCTGGCTCAGGCGCTCGGCACGTTCGACCCGGCTCCATCCTCGTGGGCCGCTCTTCGC
>DASRLC010000334.1:0-12687 GCA_035648655.1 Polyangia bacterium | reverse complement strand
CCGCAGCCGCTGCCGACACCGGACTGCACCACCACGCCGCTGGTCTGCGCGCCCGACAGCAGCGGCGTCAACGCCAACGTCTGCACCGCCGAGATCCCCGAGTCGCTCGCCAACGAGATCAACCTCGGCAACGCAGTCCCGGGCCTCAGCAGCTTTCCGACCGGCAACATCACGATCGCCAGCGTCAAATACACCATCTCGGACAACACGTTGAACATCGATCTGCCGCCGGTGACCGTCTACCTGGCGCCCGACACGGTGACCGATCCCAAGGATACGCGGGCCATGGTGTTCGGGACCATCCCGGCGATTCCCGCCGGCACCAACCCGACCGGCGAGGTGCAGAAGGATCCCAGCGCCGACCACACCTTTGAGATGTATGCCGGCAGCCTGTCGACCCCCTTCGAGTTCATCGCCGCCACCACGGTGGTGATCCCGTCGGGCACGCCGGTTCCGAGCGGCCAGGTCACAGTCTCGGTCTCCGTCACGCTCTCGGCGCATCTCTGACGTCGTGGCCGCGCCCGTCGATCGCGACGTGGTCGTCGCCGGCGCCGGCCCGGCGGGCATCGCGACGGCGGTGGCGCTCTGCGCGCGGGAGCCGGCGCTGGCCCCGCGGCTCCTGGTCCTCGACAAGGCCAGTTTTCCACGCGACAAGCCCTGCGGGGGCGGCCTCACCGGTCACGCGCACGCGGCGTTGGCGACGCTGGGCCTCGCGATTCGCGTGCCACGCGTCGCCTGCGGGCAGGGCCGCATCGTTTATGGCCACCGATCGGGCGACGTCACCCTCGGCCGCCCGGTCGACGTCGTGCGCCGCCGCGAGTTCGACGCCGACCTGGTCGAGCAGGCGCGGGTCCGCGGCGTCGAGATCGCCACCGGCGAGGGGCTGGCCTCGTTCGAAGTCGATGCCCGGGCGGGCCTGGTGCGCATCGCGACCAGTGCGGGCCGCCGGTTGACGGCCCGGGTGCTGGTCGGGGCGGACGGGGCCGGCAGCCGCGTCCGGCGCGCGCTGGCGGTCGATGACCGGCCGCCGCTGCGCCTGTTTCAGGCCGAGGTCGACGCGCCGGCGCAGCTCTCGGACCTGCACGCCGGCCGTATGATCTACGACTTTTCACCGATGGCGCGCGGGCTGCGGGGCTACCTCTGGCTCTTCCCGGTCCCCGGTGGGCGGTTGAACGTGGGGGCCATGCACACGCCGACGCGCAAGCTGTCTGGCGCCGCCATCGAGGCGCTGTTGCGCGAGGGGTTACGACCTTACGGCGTCACGCTGCCGCGCGGCGCGCGCGGCTGGCCGGCCTGGCGGTATCGGGCCACCGCCCGCATCGCGGCGCCGCACTTGCTGTGCGTGGGCGACGCCGCCGGCATCGACGCGCTCACCGGCGAGGGGATCGCGGTCGGGCTCGAGCAGGGGCCGATCGCCGCCGCGGCCATCGCCGCGGCCTTGCGATCGCGCGACTTCGGTTTCGCCGGCTACGGCACCGCGGTGGCGCGCGCGGTGGTGGGTCGCGAGCTGAAGCTCGACAACCGGCTGGCGGCGCTGCTCTACGCGCCCCGCGGCTACCGGTTGTGGCTGTCGCTGATGCTCTTCGATCGCCGCGTACAAGCACTCTACGCCGCGCGCGTCTCGGGATCGGAGGTGCTCGCCGATCGAAAACGGGCGCTGCTCGGGGCGCTGGGCCGCCACGCATTCTCGGCGCCGTTGCGGATCGCCAAGCTCGATCGACCGAACCGGGGCAGCCAAGCCACCGGACTGGCTTAATCGCGTGAGCGCCGACGGGCTTTGCCCGGCGGCGGTCGTCGCGGGGGATCTAAAGGACCCTCTGAGGGTCCTTTTTCAAGCGATCGCGCGCGAGACGCCGCTGGGCGAGGGGTCGGCGTTCTCGGCCGCGCCTTCGGAGAGCGGCCCCGTCTTGGTCACCGGCGCCGGGTTCGGGGTTCCGTCGCCGACGCCGTTCGATCCAGGCGCGCGCTTGGCGCCGGCGCGCTCCGGTGGCTGGCCGACCGCGAGATCCGCGCCTGCGTTGACGCGCTCCTTGAGCTCCTTGCCGACCTTGAAAAAGGGTAGGCGCTTCGGTTGCACGCTGACCGTGACGCCGGTGCGCGGGTTGCGACCCTCGTACGGACGGTAGTTGCGGATCTCGAAGCTGCCGAAGCCCCGAATTTCGATCCGCTCGCCGCGCTTGAGCGACGCCTCCATCGAGTCGAAGATCACGTGCACGAGCAACTCGGCCCGCCCCTTCGGTACCTTCTGTGTCTCGCACAACACATCGATGAGATCCGACTTCGTCATCGTCCCGTCATCCCCCGGTTACTCCCGAGCGCGCTGCCCCTTGGGCCGGCACACTCGAAACGTGAGCAACTCCCAAAACGGTAACCCCTTTCCCGTCCACCACGCAATCCAAAACCTCGCAGGAGGGGGAAACAGGCTAGGCGGGTCGATATTCCCCGAAAATCTCGCGAAAAACATCGGCGATTTCGCCGAGCGTGGCACGAGCTTTGACGGCGTCGAGGATCGCCGGCAACAGATTGTCCGAACCTCGGGCGGATTTGCGCAGACCGGCTAGCGCGCCGCGCAATCGATCTTCGTCGCGGGCGGCGCGAAGTCGCGCCAGGGCCGAGATCTGCGTGGCCGCCAAGCTCGGGTCCAGCCGGTGCAGCGGCGGCGGCTCGTCCGCCCCTTCGGTGTACCGGTTGACGCCGACGATCACGCGCTCGCCGCGCTCGACGGCGCGCTGGTGCTCGAGCGCCCGCCGCTCGATCTCGCGCTGCGGGAATCCGTCGGCGATGGCCGCCACCATCCCGCCGCGGCGGTCGATCTCGGCGATGAGCGCGGTGGCGCGCGATTCAATCTGCCCCGTGAGCGCCTCGATGGCGTAGGAGCCGCCCAGGGGATCGACGACGTCGGCCACGCCGCTCTCGTGGGCCAGGATCTGCTGTGTACGGAGGGCGACGCGCGCCGAGGACTCCGTAGGCAAGGCCAGCGCTTCGTCGTAGCCGTTGGTGTGGATCGACTGCGCGCCGCCCAGGATGGCGGCCAGCGCCTCGATGGTGGTGCGCGCGACGTTGTTGAGCGGCTCGGCGGCGGTCAGCGTCGATCCGGCGGTCTGGGCGTGAAACCGCAGCATCTGCGACTTGGGATCTTTAGACCCAAATCGATCGCGCATGATCCCCGCCCACAGGCGCCGCGCGGCCCGAAACTTGGCCACCTCCTCGAGCAGGTTGGAGTGGGCGTTGAAGAAGAACGACAGCCGCGGCCCGAAGTCGTCGACCGCCAGCCCCGCCGCCTGCGCCGCCTCGACGTAGGCGATGCCGTCGGCCAGCGTGAAGGCCACCTCTTGCACGGCGTCGCTGCCCGCCTCGCGGATGTGGTAGCCGCTGATGCTGATGGTGTTCCAGCGCGGCACCTCGCGCGCGCAGTAGGCGAAGAGATCGGCGCACAGGCGCAGCGAGGCCGCGGGCGGATAGATGTACGTCCCGCGGGCGATGTACTCCTTGAGGACGTCGTTCTGCACGGTGCCGGCGAGGGCGGCGCGCGGGATCCCGCGCTCGTCGGCCACGGCGATGTAGAGGCAGAGCAGGGTGGCCGCGGTGGCGTTGATGGTCATCGACGTCGACACGCGCTCGAGCGGCAGTCCATCCAGCAAGACCTGCATGTCGTCGAGCGAGGAGATCGAGACGCCGGCCCGCCCGACCTCACCGCGCGCCAGCGGGTGGTCGGCGTCGCGCCCCATCTGGGTCGGCAGATCGAAGGCCACCGACAGGCCGGTCTGCCCGGAAGCCAGCAAGAACTTGTAGCGGCGGTTCGACTCGGT
Organism: Polyangia bacterium; assembly: GCA_035648655.1. GTDB lineage: Bacteria > Myxococcota_A > Polyangia > Fen-1088 > Fen-1088 > JADGRB01. The sequence goes on along the minus strand of DASRLC010000334.1, from coordinate 8,878 downwards.
GGCGGTGCCGAAGCCGGCGTACTGGCGCATGGTCCATGGGCGCTCGCGGTACATGCGCGCGTGGATGCCGCGTGTGAACGGGAAGTGGCCCGGGCGGCCCAGATCGCGGGCCGGATCGAAGGGCGGCTGGCGCGCGGCCAGGCTCTCGCCATCGTAGAGCTCTTCGAGCGGGATGCCGGCCGTGGTCTCGAAGCGCCCGCGCTCGCCCATGGGCCTCAGGCGGTGGCGATCTCGGGCACGGCGCCGTCGACGATCAGCGTCGCCTCGGTCCTCGACTGGATCTCCTCGACCGCGACGCCGGGGGCCCGTTCGCGCAGCACCAGACCCGCCGGCGTCACGTCGAGCACCGCCAGGTCGGTGATGATTCGGTGCACCGCGCGCACGGCGGTCAGCGGCAAGCTGCAGTGCCGCAGGATCTTCTTCTCTTCGCTGGGCGCGACGCCCGGGGCGGCCTTGCCCTTGGCGACGTGCTCCATCATCACGATCACCCGCTTGGCGGCCGCCACCAGATCCATGGCGCCCCCCATCCCCTTGATCATCTTGCCGGGGATCATCCAGTTGGCGAGATCGCCGTTCTCGGCCACCTGCATGGCGCCCAGGATGGCGCAGTCGATGTGGCCGCCGCGGATCATGGCGAACGACTCGGCCGACGAGAAGTAGGCCGCGCCGGGCAGCGCCGTGATGGTCTGTTTGCCGGCGTTGATGAGGTCGGCGTCTTCCTGACCTTCGTCGGGAAAGGGGCCTATGCCGAGCATGCCGTTTTCGGACTGCAGGACAATGTTGGTGGTGGCCGGCACGAAGTTGGCGACCAGGGTGGGCATCCCGATCCCCAAGTTGACGTACATCCCGTCGCGCAGCTCGAGGGCGGCGCGCTGGGCGACCTGATCGCGCGTCAGCGGCGGCATCAGGCGCGCCCCTTGCCGGCGGCTGCGCCGCCGCCTGAACCGGCGGCGGGGCCGGCCTTGCGCACCGTCCGCTGCTCGATCGGTTTTTCGAATTTCTCTCCCTTGATGATCCGCTGCACGTAGATCCCCGGCGAGTGAACCTGGTCGGGCTCGATCTGCCCGGGCTCGACCAGCTGCTCGACTTCGGCGATCGTGACGTTGGCGGCCGCCGCCATCATGGGGTTGAAGTTGCGGGTGGTCTTTCGATAGACTAGGTTGCCGAAACGATCGCCCTTCCAGGCCTTGACCAGCGCGAAGTCGGCGGTGAGCGCCCGTTCGAGCACGTAGGGCCGCCCGTCGAACTCGCGGGTCTCTTTGCCTTCGGCGACGACCGTGCCGTAGCCGGTGGCGGTGTAGAAGGCCGGGATGCCGGCGCCGCCGGCCCGAATGCGCTCGGCCAGCGTCCCCTGGGGCGTCATCTCCACCTCCAGCTTGCCGTCGAGATAGAGGCGCTCGAAGATCTTGTTCTCGCCCACGTAGCTCGAGACCATCTTCTTGACCTGCCCGTTGGCCAGCAGGATGCCGAGCCCCTTGTCGTCGATGCCGCAGTTGTTGGAGATGATGGTCAGCCCCTTGGTCCCCTTGCGGCGCAGCGCCGCGATCAAGTTCTCCGGGATCCCGCACAGGCCGAAGCCACCGGCCATCAGCGTGGCGCCGTCGAAGAAGTCGGCGACCGCCTCGTCGGCGCTGGCGACAGTCTTGTCCATGGTCGTTCTCATTGTAACCCCGCCACGGGCCGTGTGTAACGGGCGGGACCCGGCGCGGCGTGCGATACTGGCGCGGGCATGCCGGTCGTGACGTTCACCACCGATTTCGGTACGCGCGACGGCTACGCTGGCGCCATGAAGGGGGTAATCCTGTCGATCGCGCCGCGGGCCACGTTGGTGGACATCACCCACGGCGTGCCGGCGCAGGACGTGGCGGCCGGCGCGGTGGCGCTCGCGCAGGCCGCGCCGCTGTTCCCCGCGGGCTCGATCCACGTCGCGGTGGTCGATCCGGGGGTGGGCGGCGAGCGGGCCGATCTGCTGGTCGAATCGGGCGGCTCGTTCTTCATCGGCCCCGACAACGGCGTGCTGTCGCTGGCCGCCCGGCCGCCGCGAAAGATTTATTGGATCGAGGCGGCGGCCTTCCGGCGCGAGCCGGTCAGCCCGACGTTTCACGGCCGCGACGTGTTCGCGCCCACCGCCGGCCGATTGGCCTCCGGTGCCAATCCCGCCGACGCCGGACCGGTCGTTACCAAGATGATCGATCTGGGGGCGCCGCCGCTCCAGCGCCGCGACGGCGTGCTGCAGGGCGAGGTCATCCACGTCGATGGGTTCGGCAACCTCATCACCTCCTTGCCGGCGGAGGCTCTGGCGGGCGCCGGGGTCACGATCGAAGTCGACGGCAGCGAGGGTCGCTTCGAGCCCCAGGTCGGTCGGACCTTCTCCGACGTGGATCCGGGGGTGCTCATCGCATATGTGGGCAGTGGCGGTCAACTGGAGATCGCGCGCCGCGATGGTTCCGCAGCCCACAGGGTGGGCGCCCAACGTGGCACCCCGGTACGGGCTCGGAGCGCGACGCCATGAAGGCGCCCCACCGTCGACCGACGCGCTGGGAGCGGGCGGGATCGCTGGCGGCCTTGGTCCTGTTGGCTGCCTCGGTCGCGGGTTGCACGGTCGGCAGCGGCTCCGGCTCGGCCAAGGGCTCGTTGTGGGTGAACGGCTGCGGCAGCAATGGCTCCAACTATGGGACACCCCCCATGCAGGGGAACCCCGCGGTTCCGCGAGCCTACGATCTGCAGCCCACGTTCTTCGCCGGCGAGCCGATCGAAGATCTGTCGACGAGCAGCAACCTCAAGAATCGTCTGATCCTACGGATGCAGGGCACCGGTCTGGCCATTCAGTACAACGACACGCTCTACTTCGATGTCGAGGATTCGTATGAGGTCGCGCGTTGCGTGCGGGGGCGAACAATCGGTGGGCAGCCCGACTGGAACGTGACCGAGCCGCTCTACGACCAGACCCCGACGCCCTGGTGCGACTGGAGCGCCAGCGCCGCCGGCGACGGTGGCACGACCGACGGTGGAATCGAGGCCGGAGCGCCCGACGCCGCCGCCACGGCGCTGGATGGCGGCGCGGCGCTGGACGGTGGTACGTCGGTGATGGCCGCCTATCCCCGGATCTACATCACGCCCGACACCGACCTCCGATCGTCGCTGGCCTTGCTCAGCACCTGCCCGACCGCCAACATCTCGGCCGACGCCGTCGACACGCCGGCCACGAAGACAGCTCCCGCCGCCGTCTCCTGGATCGAATTCCTGAACTTCGGCCAGGCGGAGCAATCCGACCTGCCGCCCGAAATGCGCACGCCGATTGGCTCGGACTTCGTCATCAACTACGGCGAGCGCTTGCGCGCCAACTTTCACCTGGTCCTGCAGGACGGCGCGGTCATCAATGCAATCGAGAACCTCCGCCCGGCCCCGGCCCCGCTGGTGGGTGGGACGCTGGACGGCTACTTCGACTTCAGCCTCGAGCGGGGCCGGGCCGCGCAGGCCTTCCCGTAGGCCGATGCAAGAGGTCACGATCGAGATCGACGGGCTGGCGCCTGGCGGCGACGCCGTCGGCCGGCAGCGCGATCCCCGAGGCGCCAGCGGACCGAACGATGGCCGGGCCACCTTTGTGCCGTTGGCGGCGCCCGGCGAGCGGGTGCGGGCGCGCCTGGAACGCGAGAAGGCGCGGGTGGCCTGGGCCGAGTTGGTCGCGATCGAGCGCCCAAGCCCGGACCGCGTGGCGCCGGTCTGCCCGCTGTTCGGCGCCTGCGGTGGTTGCCAGTGGCAGCACGTCTCGATCGACGTGCAGCGGGACGCCAAGCGGCGCATCGTCGAACGCGCGTTGGGCACGCCGATCGTTGCGATCGCGCCCGCGGGTCCGGTTTTTGGGTACCGCGATCGCGCCAAGCTAACGGTTGGATCGGGCGGCCGACTGGGATTTCACGCCCGGCGCTCGCACGAGATCGTCGACGTTACGTCTTGCCCGCTGCTCGGGCCCGAGTTGGCCCGGGCGCTGCCAGCGCTGCGCAGGCTGGCCGGCGGCCTGACGGCCGGCACCGAGCTCGACGTGCAGGCCGGCGCCGAAGGGGTGCACGTCAACCTGGTGCAGGCCGACGCAAAGGCCGCCGCCGCGCACGCCCGGAGCGAGATCGATCGCCTGGAGGCGGCCGGGGTGGTCGGTTTGTCTCTGGCTGGCAAGCCGACGCTCGGCCGCGCCGAGGTCGACGTCGCCGAGCCGGGCGGGGCGCCGTTGGCGATTCCGGCCGGCGGCTTCGCGCAGGTCGGTCGGGCCGCCAACGCCGCGCTGGTGGCGGCGGTCCGAGAGGCGGTCGGCCCATCGCCCGGTGCGGTCGGCGAGCTCTACGCCGGCAGCGGAAATTTCACCCGTCGGCTCCTGAGCGTCGCGACTGCGGTCTACGCCTCCGACGGGGACGCGGCGGCCCGATCCCGCGGCGCGCGCAACGCACCCGGCGCGATCTGGTCGGCACGGCCAGCGGCGGTCGCGGTCGACACCGTGCTCCTCGACCCGCCGCGCGAGGGGGCCGATCGACTGCATCTGGAGGCAGCACGGCGGGCGCGCCACCGGATCGTCTACGTCTCGTGCGATCCGCAAACGCTGGGTCGCGACGCGCGCGCGCTGGCGGCGGGCGGCTTTCATCTGACCCAGGCGATCGCGCTGGACCTGATGCCGCAGACCTTCCACGTCGAGGTGGTGGCGATCTTCGAGCGAATTTCCGATCGGATTTCGGCATGACCCCGGTGCCCGACCGCGAGCGGGCGCGGATGCGCGAGCGCCCGACCAAGCGGCCGGTCATGCGTCAGATCTGGCGCGACCTGGGCTTCCTGCATTGGCCGATCGCCGCCGGCGCCATCGCCCGCGTGCTGCCCCCGGGGCTGGAGGTCGACACGTTCGACGGCGCGGCCTACCTCGGAATCGTCCCGTTCACGATCCCGCTCACGCGCGCCGCGCTGTGGCCGCGGGTGCCGCTGGCGCCGGCGTTCCACGAGCTCAACCTGCGCACCTACGTCCAGCGCGACGGGCGTGCGCCGGGGGTCTGGTTCTTCAGCCTCGACGCCGCCAGCCGCCTGGCCGTGGCGGGCGCGCGCGTCGGGTACCACCTGCCGTATTTTCACGCGCGCATCGCGATGGGCGTGGCTGGGGTCGGGGAGGGCGCCGGCCGCGAGACCGAGATCGACTACCGCTCCCGGCGGCTCTCGAAGACGACCGACGCGCGCTTCGCCTGCCGCTATCGCCCGACCGGCCAGGTCGCGCCTGCGGAAGCAGGCAGCTTGGAGTTCTTCCTGGCCGAGCGGTATCTGCTCTACGCGTCGACCGGCGGGAAGCTGAAGTCGGCGCGCGTCTTCCACCAACCTTATCCGCTACAGCCGGCGATCGCGACGGCCCTGCAGCAAACCCTGATCGCGGCCGCTGGCCTGACGGTAGCGTCGGAGGCACCCGCGCTCGTGCACTATGCGCGTGAGGTGGACGTGAAAATTTATCCGCCCGCCGCCTGCGGCTGAACCTTGACCGGGCGGTGCTTTTGCCCTAAAAGTCTGGCTCATTTCGCGGGAGTAACTCAGTGGTAGAGTGCCACCTTGCCAAGGTGGACGTCGAGGGTTCGAACCCCTTCTCCCGCTCTAAAAAATCAGGTGTTTTCGGGTCGTTAGGTAGGGTCCCGCGGCGGCCTATCGTTCCACAGAAACCCGCAAAAACCCGCTCCGGGACGACCAACTCGTCCCGGGACTCGTCCCGGATCGGTACGGGAGGCGGCGCAAAGGTGCTGGCGGCCCCAGCAGCGATCCAGCTGTGGAAGCCGCTTGCACGCGAACTCAGCGTCGCCGTCCTGAAAGATCATCTCGTCGCCCTGGATGGCCTCGTAGGCGGCATCGATTGCAGGCCCTTCGCCTTCGGCTTTGAAATGCTCTCCGTCGGTCTCGGTCCTGACTAGGTACGCCTTGCCGCAGTCGCACGCGGTGTCGAAGTAGTGGTAGAGCCCTCGCATCGCCGCCCAGCGAAGAGCTGCCTGATAGTAGACGTGGTGCTTTCCGCACGGCGCTGGGAGTTGCACCTTCGATCCGTCGGTTTCGCTTTCGGGTAGGTCGGTCGCCGGGCGCCACGGGCGCAGGTCGATGCCCGGCAAGGATCACCTCGACGAGTATGACGGTTATGAGGTACGCCTGCGGTCCGTTCGGTTCGGCGAGACCCTCGATCTTCATGATCATCGGCGTCGCCCAGATGGACGGTAACGGTGGATCAGGCGGGCCTACCCGAGCCCTGTGAGCGCGGCGCCAACAACGCGCCATCTGCGGAAGGCTCTCCGGAGAGGGCCACGGCCCTTGGACGATGCTCCCTAAGGTAGGCCGACGAGCTGCACGACGGCCGCCAGCGACTTCCTCATTTCGTCGCCGCGGATCGTGCTGTAAAGCTCCTGCATCGCGACGTCGCTGTGACCGCTGACGGCGCGGGTCACGAGGTCGTTCACCCCCGCCAGGCGCGAGAGATCCTGAGCCGTGCGGCGCATTGCCTTCGGCGTGATGAGCTTCTTGATCTTTGCAGCCTCAGCGATCGTGCGGAACGGCTTGTCGAGGCACGACGGCGAGACAAAGCCGCCGACGTCGGACGGAAACAGCAGATCACCGGCCGCCGCGTAGCCGTTCATCCCGTCCCGGCGCTTCTGTAACAGGTCCACGGCCTCCTGAGACAGCTTCAGGGCCTCGCCGCTCGGCCGTCGCACGACTGCTGCGGCCAAGTCGATGTCGACGTCCCAGCGCAGCCCGCGCAGCTTCCGGGGAGGCAGGCCGATGGCACTGGCGAAGCTTTGCAACCGCTTCATCCCGATCGCGATGCCGGGCGCGCCCTTCGGGGGAAACGCCATCTGGCCGAAGCCGGCGGAGCCCTTCATCGCTTCGCGGTGGGCACGGAGAAGGTCGACGAGCGCCGTCGGGAGCGAGATCACTCGGACCCTCTTCGTCTTCGTCGGCCCGATGTAGCGCCGGCGCTGCGAGCGACGGATCGTCAGGGTGCCACTGTCGAGGTCGATGTCGTCGTCCCAGCGCAACGGGCGAAGCTCACCGGGACGCATCCCGAGTGTGAATCCCAGGACGGCCAGCGTGTACCACTTCGGATGAAGCGACCGCGTGGCCTCTAGGAACGCCCGCAGCTCAGTCGGGGTCATCGAATTCTCATGCTCCCGCTGCGGCAACGGCAGCGGCTTCACGCCGGCCGTCGGGTCGGGCAGGTAGTATTTTCGGGCGGCCGCCTGCATGACCATCTTGAGCACCCGCCACCAACCGTTCAGGGTGTGAGGCGAATACTTCCCGCCGCGCCGATCCTTCCGCGGCTTCACCAACCAGGCTTCGAGATCGTGATCGCGGATCTGGTCGACGAAGAACGCGCCCAGATCAGGCAGCACGTGGAGGTCGAGCGCCTCGGTGTACCGCGCCTTGGCGAGATCGGACGTCATTCGAGGGAGATGTGTTTCGAGCCAGGATCGCGCGAAGGCCGTAAGCGTCGGCCGCTTTGGGTCCCGCACGGTGCCACCGGCCTTGGCGATCTGACGAAGCCGGGCGACCTCCTGGATCGCCTCCGCCAGTGTCGCCGTCGGCAGGTTCCGCTTGCGGGGCAGGAGCCGGCCGGTCCGTGGATCGATCGCGGAGGTTCGGACGTGGTATCCGCCCGATGGGAGTCGCCACACGCCGGGATATTTCGTTTTTTGCATCGGCTCCCTCCTCGGAAACGCCCGGCGCTCCGGCCGGTGATCGCAACATCCTGTCTAGTATCTCGACTGTCCAGAGTGCGGTGCGACCCCGCTGCAGGGGGCGCACACCGCCTCGACGCGCCAAGTTCCAGACGCCAGATGGTGACCGGAAGCGGAGGTAGGCGGCCGCCTCCTGGGTCGTAAGATAGCGCGTGCCGACGAGGCCGGGCGCGAAATCGGAGCTTGTGCTCACGCACACTCCGATCCGCCGCTCCAACTGCGGCGGCCATTGGGCCGTACAAAGATGCCAGAGATCACGGGGCAAGCCCTCTTCCCACCGCCCATTCGGGCAGCTGCTTTCGGCCCTCGCCGATAGCGTGATGAAGGCGTCGTAGAGCCCGTTTGCGAAGCCGCGACGCCAGTGGCAGTCGGATCTTCATCTCCTGCGCCGCGTGCGTGAGCTTCTTACCCTCGTCGAAGCAGAGTTGGACCACTCGACGCTCGCGATCGGGTAGGTGGAGGATCTCGTCGGCAAGACGGGATCGAACATCGAGATCGCTCTCGTGGGGCGGTTGGAGAAAGGGGCGTCCGTTCCACAGCGCGGGGACGAGGCGCTCGCCGTCGTGAGCTTGCCCGAGCCAACCCTCGTAGCCATCGGGGGCCAGATCCTCGAGATGCACGACCGCTACGCTCCCGGCAGCGCGACGGCCAAACCAGTTGCTGCCGCGGCCAGCACCGTCACGAATGGCGCCCTCAATCACGATCTCTGCGTACGTCTTGAAGCTGACGCCCTTCGTGGGATCGAACCGGTCGGCCGCTTGAACCAGGCCAACGGTGCCACTGCTGATGAGGTCGTCAATCTCCAGCCCGCTGTCGCGCCAAGATGCGCGCAGGCGCCCCGCCACTCGGTGGACCAGAGGAAGGTGGTCTCGAATCAGTTGGTCGCGAGCTGCGTCGTGCATCCCTGGCCTCTCTTCCGCGGGCGAAACGCCCAGAGCGGAGGAGGCCAATCGCAAGCTCGGTGCCGACGAAATCAGCGGTGCCCGATAAGAAAAAACGAGCACTTAGGACTCGCGCACAGATTGTCGTTTCAGGCTGGTGCATGCGGCGTGATGACGTAGTTCCAATCGCCGTGGAAGGTTGCGGGCTTGATGTTGAGAGTCCCGAACTCGGCCTTGGTGAACTCGATGCCGATGGGATAGGTC
>DASRLC010000333.1:0-3474 GCA_035648655.1 Polyangia bacterium | reverse complement strand
ACTTGATCGGCAGTGAGCCGGCCGTCAAGGTCTTCGAGGAGTTTTCGCCGCTGGTTTCGCCGCGGGCCTTCGGGAAGCTCGACGCCGCCAAGCTCAAAGAGCTGGGTCTGGCCGCGCCCACCCGCAAGCTGGAGGTGACCGCCCGGGGCGACGTGCGCACGTTCGACGTCGGGCAGCCCGAGAAGGCCACCGGCGGCGAAGCCTTCCTGCGCGACACCCGCGATGGCCGCGTCTACCTGATGCCGCGCGGAATGCTGGCCGATTTGCAGAACCCCGGCCACCTCATCGACCGGCGGCTGCACGCCTTCGAGATCGCCGACTTCGATCGGTTCGTGCTCTCCTCGGGTGGCAAGCAGAAGGCGTTCGTGCAGATCAACCGCGAGCAACGCGGCAGGTCGGCCTTCGCCGACGCCAAGACGCCGGACAAGCCCGATCAGATGGCCAAGAATTGGCACGATGCCATGTGGCGGGCCTTCCCCGCCGAGATCCTCGGGCGCGGTGAGGAACCGGCGGGCGGCAAACCGACGGTGGTCTTGCGCGTGGATTACACCGACGGCAAGAAATCCGTCGGCTTCATGGAGTTCGCGCGCGCCGAGGCGCCCGGTGGCGTGTCCGAAGAGTCCCCCGGCACCGACGTCTACGCCCGTACCGAGCACACCGCCGGGTGGCTTAAGCTGGCCACCGGCGCCCAGCTCGTCTCCGACGCCCAGAAGCTGATCGCCGCGCCCTAGCGCGGCGGGCCAGGACTTCGGGCAGATTACCCGCGCGGATTATTACCGCCCGAAAAGGCTGGGACGTGTTGACGCGGCGGCGCGTGCGGGAAAGAATCTGAGGGTGAAACGGGTTTTGGCCCTGCTCTTCGCGGTGGCCGTCCTGGCGCTGGCGGCGGTGCTGGCGCACGCGGTCGAGATGGGCCGGGTCAAAACCGTGCGCCGCGAGTCCGCCCGAGCCGCCGAAGCGGGTGGGATGCGCGCCACCGACGCGCTCGAGACCCACGTCCGGGAGCTCAAGCTCGAGGCCCAGAACGCCGCCTCGAACCCACGCCTGGTGGCGGCGCTGCGTGGGAACGCCGATGCGGCGACGCTGCAGGACCTTTTCCGCACCGAGGAGTGGTGGGAGCCCTACCGCAACGCCTTCAAGGTCTACGCGGTGGCCTTCGACAGCGACAAGCTGGACGTCATCGAAGGGATGAAGAACGCCGAGTTCTTCTCCGATCTGCTGGTGCGAGAGGCGCGCGAGCGACACGAGGCGGTGGCCCACGTCGTGATGGGCAAAGGCTGGCCGTTCGCAGCCGCCGCGTCGGACGTCGATCTCCCGGGCAAGACGATCCCCGCGGTCCTGCTGCTGGCCAAGCCGATCGATGACGCGGTTGTGCGCAAGCTGGCCGAAAAATCGCGCGGCGCCGTGCTGCTCTCCGACGGCACCCACGCGGTCATCGAGGCCGGCCCCGAGCCGGAGCGGGATCTGCTGCGGACCGCGGTCGGCGCCGAGTCCCGTGGGCCGATCTTCGAATCGCCCGACGGAACCTGGGCCGCCGCGGTCAGTCCGCTGGTCCCCGGACTGTGGCTCTGGTCGTACGCGAGCGGCGCCGCGGCGGCGCACGAGGCCGACACCACCGCCGTCGCCATCACCGCGACCATCTGGTCGGTGGCCGGCCTCTTGGCGTTGGTGGCGGTCTTCGTCGGGCTTCGCAAGCAGGAGGTCTCGGCCGAGGTCGCGCTCGACGGCGCGGCGGGCGCCGCCTCGGATCGGGCGGCGGCCCGAGCCGCCACCGGGGCCTCGCCGGCCTTTCGGACCCGCCCCGGCCTCGGCGAGCCTTCCGGCCGTCTACCGGGCTCGCTGCCGCGTGGCACGCGCGCGGCGATCGGCAACGCCCCCACCCAGGTGCACCACACCGACCGCTCGCTGGCCCGCGCCGCCGGTGCCACCGCATTCGGCCGCTACCTGCTGCTCGACCAACTCGGCGAAGGCGGCATGGCGCAGGTCTACACGGCGGTCACGTTCGGCGCCGAGGGCTTCCGCCGCACCTTCGTGGTCAAACGGCTGCGCGCCGAGCTGACCCGCGATCCGGCGGTGGTGGCGCAGTTCATCGACGAGGCCAACCTGGGGTCGACACTGGTCCACTCCAACGTCATCCCAGTGTTCGACTTCGGCAAGGTGGGCGACGAGTTCTATCTGGCGCAGGAGTACATCCTCGGCCGCGATCTGGGGCGGGTGACCGCGCGCATGATGGAGCGGCAGCAACGGCCGATACCGCCGGCCACCGTGCTCTACGTGGCGTCCGAGACCTTGCTGGCGCTGGAGTACGCGCACTCGAAGCTGGGCGAAGGGGGGCGGCCGATGGCGATCGTCCACCGCGACGTCTCGCCCAGCAACATCTTGGTGTCGGCGCGCGGCGAGGTGAAGCTGTTCGACTTCGGGATCGTCAAGGCCGAGGGGCGGGTCACCAAGACCCAACACGGCGTCGTGAAGGGGAACGTGAGCTTCATGTCGCCCGAGCAGGCGCGTGGCATCAACATCGACGGCCGCGCCGATCTGTTTTCGCTGGGCCTGGTGATCTACTACTGCCTCACCGGCAGCGTCCTTTACCACGGTGAGACCACCTACGAGCTGCTGGTCAAGGCCGCCACCGGACCGGGCGCCGAGGAGCTCGAGCGCATCCACGCCCTCCCCGCGCCCTGCGGCGAGATCCTCACCAGGGCGCTGCAGTCCAATCCCAACCAGCGCTTTCAAACCGCGGCCGAGTTCGCCGCGGCGATCTATCCGCACATCGCGGGCGGCGCCGCCGCCTCGGCCGCCATGATGAGCACGCTCTTCGCCGAAGACTTCCGCGCCGAAGAGTCGCGCTTCGCCGCCGCGGTTCCCGCCAGCGATCGGCACCTGCAGGCCGATGGGCCAAACCCACTCGACGATCTCGATCCCCGGCGGCCGTGACCGGGGCCGACACGCGGGCCGGGAGCTGGCCGGCGTCACCGTCCGAGCGCCCCCCGCTGCTGGTGGTGCAGATCGGACCGCCCGAATCGCTCGATCGGGGGCCGGCGGTGCACCGCACCCTGCAACCCTGCCGCGCGCTCGGCGAGCTGCCGGACCTGACGGTGGTGAGCGGATTTTCACTCTCGCCGGCGCTCTACAGCGAGGGCTTGTTGTTCACCGCCGACGTGCTGGTGCTGCGCACGGTCGCCGATCCCGACCTGCTGCCGATCATCGCGGCCCGGCGGCGGCAGGGGCGCCTGACCGTCTACGAGATCGACGGCTCTGTCTTGGCGTCGGCGCACCCCGCGGCGACGCGCCTCGAGGGGTGGCCTGGCCGTGCCGATCTGGTGGCGCGCAGCCTGATGCCGCAGCTGGCGCGGCAGGCCGATTGCCTGCAGCTCGCCACCCCGGCGCTCGAGACGCGCTACGCCCTGCTCAACCCACGGCGCGCGGTGTTCCCGAGCCAGCTCTGGGAGGCGCCGCCGCCGCCGCCCGTGCGCC
>DASRLC010000332.1:0-3150 GCA_035648655.1 Polyangia bacterium | reverse complement strand
GATCCGACCCGCGCCGACGAGCTCGAAAGGCTGGTCGAGCGGTTCGGCGACGTTCAGGTCCGCTACGACGAGCTGGGCGGCTACGCGCTGGAGGCGCGCGCCCGCGAGATCCTGGCCGGCCTGGGCTTTTCCCAGCAGATGCAGGACGGCGACGTGGGCGCGCTGTCCGGCGGGTGGAAGATGCGGGTGGCCTTGGCGCGCATTTTATTGATGCGCCCGGACGCCATGCTGCTCGACGAGCCGTCGAACCACCTCGACATCGAATCGATAATCTGGCTGGAAGGGTTTCTCGAGGCGTACGACGGCGCGCTCTTGATGACGTCGCACGATCGCGAGTTCCTGAACCGGGTGGTCGGCAAGATCGTCGAGATCGACGGTGGCGCGCTGACCACGTTCTCGGGGAACTACGATTTTTACGAGCGCCAGCGCGCCGTCAACGAGGCGCAGGCCGAGGCGCAGCACGCCCGCCAGCAGGCCATGCTGGCCAAGGAGATGCGCTTCATCGAGCGGTTCAAGGCCCAGGCCGCCAAGGCTGCGCAGGTGCAATCGCGGGTCAAGAAGCTCGACAAGATCGAACGGGTCGAGCCGCCCAAGCAGCGCAAGACGCTGGTCTTCGAGTTCCCGCCCATCAACCGCTCCGGCGACGACGTGGTCAAGATCCAGTCGTTGCGCAAAGGCTACGGTGAGCGCGCGCTCTACAACGGCTTCGATCTGATCATCCGCCGCAAGGAACGCTGGTCGGTGATGGGCGTCAACGGCGCGGGCAAGTCGACGCTGCTCAAGCTGGTGGCGGGCGAGATCCAGCCCGACGCCGGCGGCGTCACCGTCGGCGCCAGCGTCAAGATGGGCTACTTCGCCCAGCACGCCATGGAGGTGCTCGAGCCGGAGAAGACCGTCTGGCAGACGCTGGAAGAGTCGTTCCCGCTGGCCTCGATCGGCTCGCTGCGCTCGCTGGCCGGCTGCTTCGGTTTCTCCGGCGACGAGATCGAGAAGACCTGCCGCATCCTCTCGGGTGGCGAGAAGGCGCGTCTGGTGCTGGCGCGGTTGCTCTACGACCGGCCCAACTTTCTGGTGCTCGACGAACCGACCAACCACCTCGACATCGCAACCAAGGAGATGTTGATCGCGGCGCTGGCCGACTTCGAAGGGACCATGCTGTTCGTCTCGCACGATCGCGAGTTCTTGGCCGGGCTTTCGACCCGGGTGCTGGAGCTCGGAACCGAGGGCCCCATCCCGTACGGCGGCGGCTACCGGGAGTACGTGGCGCGCAGCGGCCACGAGGCGCCCGGCCTGCGCTGAGCGGCGGGCGATCGCCCCCGCCATCGACCGATTCGATCTGGCCGACCGATCCGATCTTGCCGATCTTGCCGATCTTGCCGATCTGGCCGACCTGGCCGACCGATCCGATCTTGCCGATCTTGCCGATCTTGCCGATCTCGCCCCGTGACCGGGAAAGAGGGTCTAAAATGTACGCGGTGCTGCTCCCGGTCGTCGCGGTCGCCGTGTCCGGAACGCTGGCCATCTATGGGGCGGAGCGCCATGTGGGCTGGCTGCACGCGATCGCCAAGCCGCTGGCGACGGTGTTGCTCCTGGCGGTGGTCGGCCGGCCGACTACGCCGTTCGCGACCCGGGTCGAGATCGGGATCGCGCTTTCGGTCCTGGGCGATGTGGCCCTGCTCTGGTCCGGCCCGCGCGCCTTCATGGTGGGATTGGCGGTATTTTTAATGGCGCACCTGGCCTACGTACTGGCCTTCGCCGGCGTGGCGATTTGGTCGCCGCACGTCGCGCTGGTCGCGGTGGTCGCCACGACCACCACCACGTTGGTGCTGCGCGCGATCTGGCCGGGCGCGCGCGGGCTGCACGGACCGACGGTGGCTTACGGCGTGGTCATCAGCGCGATGGTGATTTCGGCGTCGGCCACTGTGGGCGGGGGCGGCGGCGGGCCCTTCGCCCACGGCGCGCTGGCGGCCGCCGGCGCCGGGCTCTTCTACGTCTCGGACGCCAGTCTGGCGCTCAACCGGTTTCGCCGGCCGATCCCCCACATCGCCTTCTGGACGCTCGGCGTGTATTGGCTGGGCCAACTCGGGATCGCGCTGGCGGCGCGCGGCGGCTGGGGCTGAGCCGACCGCGGCGCTCAGCCCGGACGGAGCGCGTTCGGGATGACGCGGGTAATGACCGCCTCGAGGATGCGGAAGAAGCCGATCCGATCGAGCAGCGGGTTCATCCAGCCGACCGTGATGCAGTAGGACCTGTTCTGGGGCGAGGCGTGGTGGAGCGCGTGGTGCTCCGGCGATAAAATGAGCCCCATCCGCTGCAGCGCGCGGATCCAGCCGGCCGCGTCGTCGTTGTGCGCCCACTTGTGAAACTGGTTGGTGCAGAAGACGAACCACGACGTGAACGCCACCACGACGGTGCAGTAGTAGTAGGCGCCGGTGGTCTTCGGCATCGTCAACATCAGGAAGCCCAGGATGGGGGCCACCACGATGCAGTTGTTGCCGTTGGTCTCGATGAAATCGTGGCGCGTGATGTCCTTGGGATCGACGTGGTGGTATCGGAAGGGGCGCACGAAGTTCGGCCCGAAGATCGGCGTGGTCTCGTCACCCACCGTGTCGCCCGCCCAGTGCACGAAGCCCGACAGGAAGTCGGCCACCAAGTAGCCGACCAAGGACGCGATCCCCAGGCCCACGAAGTCCCACCGGTGGGTCGTCGCCCCCCAGATTCGATGGGCCAGAAAAGCCAGTGCTACGAAGACGAAGCCGATGCCGACGATCTCGAGCACCCTATGGCCGCGCCCGTAGGGGACGGCAGCCGTTGGTGTAGACATGATGAAAGCATAGCTTATAGGAAATCAGGTGCGGCGCCTATACGGCCGTGCGCCCGCCGGCCCGAAAATGTGGTCTAACATGGGGATCCAACATGGATTCGGCCGCTCCGCCCCCCCCGGAGGGGACCGCCCAACCGGCCGGCGGCGTTTCCCGTCCCGGTCTCGGCGGCCTTCTCCGCGACACCTACCTTCGCATAGATACCCGCAGCCTGGCGCTCGGCCGGATCGTGCTCGGGCTGGTGCTGATCGCCGACCTGCTGCGCCGGATCCCCTGGATTCGATACTTTTATAGCAACGCGGGGCTGCTCCCCAACCACACGATCCTC
>DASRLC010000331.1:0-3529 GCA_035648655.1 Polyangia bacterium | reverse complement strand
CAAGTGGGGTCGACCAGAGAACCGAACGGGGCGAGCGAGTCATTTGCATGCTCCTGCGGAGAGTAGAAAAGGGCGCCAGTATCGCCGCGTTCTGGTTTGGACGGCGAGCGTTAAATCGAATCGTTGGCTCGATTTTGCGGTGCAGCGACTACCTTGTCCTACTAATGACCCGTGTGTCCACCTTGCGGGGGCGTCAAAAGTGAAACGATCGGACAGGCGGCGTCAGGTCGCGCGTTCGATGAGGCCGGCCGCGCCCATGCCGCCGCCGACGCACATGGTGATCACGGCATAGCGCCCCTTGCGGCGCTCCAGCTCGTGCAGCGCGGTGGCGATCTGGCGCGCGCCGGTGGCGCCCAGCGGATGCCCAATGGCGATGGCGCCGCCGTTGACGTTGACGCGGTCTTTGGGCAACCCGAGCTCCCGCACGCAGTACAGCGCCTGCGACGCGAACGCCTCGTTGACCTCGTAGAGATCGATCTGATCGATGGTCAGCCCCATCTTGGCGAGCAGCTTGCGCACGGCGGGCACCGGTCCGATTCCCATGATGGCGGGCGGCACACCCGCCACCGCGAAGCCACGAAAGTAAGCCCGGGGCTTCTTGCCCTGCGCCTTGGCCTGGTCGGCCGCCATCAGGATGATCGCGGCGGCGCCGTCGTTGAGCGGCGAGGCGTTGCCCGCCGTGACGCTGCCGGTGGGATCGAAGGCCGGCTTGAGCGAGGCGAGCTTTTCGAGCGAGGTGTCGGCGCGCGGACCCTCGTCGCGGTCGACCGTCAGATCGCGCCAGATCTCGCCGTCGAAGACCTTGGTCTCGATCGGTAGAACCTCGGCCGCGAAGTCGCCACGCGCCCAGGCCGCGACGGCCTTCTGGTGGCTGGCGAGCGCAAACGCATCCTGATCGCCGCGCGAGACGCCGAACTGTCGCGCCACGTTCTCGGCGGTGTTGCCCATGTTGATGTAGGCGTCGGGAAACTGGTCGACGACCGCCGGGTTGAGCGCGATCTTCGAGCCGCCCATCGGCACCATCGACATCGATTCGAGGCCGCCGGCCAGGCCGACGTCGATCGCGCCGACCGCGATCCGGTCGGCGATGATGGCCGCCGCCTGAAGCCCGGACGAGCAATAGCGGTTGATGGTCATGGCCGCGCTGGTGTCGGGCAGGCCCGCCAAGAAACCGACCTGGCGCGCCACGTTGAGGCCCTGCTCGGCCTCCGGGTGGGCCGAGCCAAGCACCACATCCTCGATCACCGCGGGGCTCACCTCGGCCCGGCGGATCGCCTCGCGAGCGACGAGGGCGGCCAGATCGTCCGGCCGGGTGTTCTTGAAGACCCCGCGCGGCGCCCGGCCGATGGGCGTCCGCACCGCTGACAGAATGGCGACGTCACGCATGGGATTGGCTCCTCAGTTCCGGAGAGGCTTGTTTTTGGCCAACATGTGTTGGATGCGCTCGCGCGTCTTCGGTTCTCCGCACAGCGACAAGAAGGTCTCGCGTTCGAGGTCGAGGATGTGCTGCTCGGTGACCGTGGCGCCGGCCGGGACCGCGCCGCCCGAAAGGATGCGCGCCAGGTGCGCCCCGATCTTGGCGTCGTGGTCGCTGATCTGGTGCGCGCCCTCCAGGTTGTGCAGCGCCGTCCGCAGGGTCGCCGCGCCGGTCTCGCCGATGACCCGGATCATCCGCGGCGGGGGGGGTCGGTAGCCGGCGCGCGCCAGGCCGAGCGCCAGCGCCTTGGCGTCGGCGATCAACGTCTCGCGCGCCATCGATACCGAGTCGCCTTGGCGCAGATACCAGGTGTCCCTCGCCTCTTCGGCGCTGGTCGAGACCCGGGCGGTGGCCAGCGCCAGGAACGGGACCTTGGCCAGGGCCAGCAGGTCGAACTGCGGGTCGTCGGTGGCGCGCGCCGAGGCGCGGGCCGCCATCTCCATGCAGCCGCCGCCGGCCGGGATGAGACCCACGCCGACCTCCACGCAGCCAAGGTAGAGCTCGGCCGCCGCTCGATTTACCTGGCAGCCCATCACCACCTCGGCGCCGCCGCCCAGCACCAGGCCGAACGGCGCCGCCACGACCGGCACGCGCGCGGTGCGGGTGCGGGCGCAGGCCCCCTGGAAGCCGACCACCATGGCTTCGATGGCGGCCATGTTCTCCTGGCCGAGGGCGACCATGAGCGCGAACAGGTTGGCGCCGGCACAGAAGGCGTCGGGCGCGTCGTTGCCGATCACCAGCGCGACCCCTTCGCGCTCGGCGCGGTCGACGGCCGCCATGGTCATGGCGACGATGTCGGGATCGATGGCGTTCATCTTGGCGTGGTATTCGAGGCAGAACACGCCGTCCCCCAGATCGAGGATCGAGGCGCTGCCGTTGCGCTCGACCTCGCCGCCGCCGGCGCGCACGGCGTCGAGCGAGATCTGTCGCGCGTCGCTCGCCACCGGCGTGAAGCCGCCGTGCTTGCCGAGCTGCTCGAGCGCGGCTTTGGGCGGACGTTTGTAGAAAGACATCCCTTCGCCCTGGGCCGAGATCTGCTCTTTGACCCAGCCGGGGACGACGTAGCCGGCGGCTTCCATCTTGGCGGCCGTGGCCTTGACGCCCAGCGCGTCCCAGGTCTCGAAGGGGCCGCGCTCCCAGCCGAAGCCCCAGCGCAGCGCGCGATCGATGTCGACCACGCTGTCGGCGATCTCGCCCAGGCGGTTGGCCGAGTAGATCAGCGTCTCGTAGAGAACGGTGCGGGCCAGCGCGGCGGCGCGGTCGGTGCCGGCCACCATGCGGCGCAATTTTTCGTCCACGTCGTCGACCCCGCGGGTGGAGCCGATCGAATCGAAGCGCGGCTTCTTCTGCGGCCCGTATTCGAGGGTCTTCAGATCGAGCTGCAGGATGTCGTTGCCGACCTTTTTGTAGAAACCTTGTTTGGTCTTGGCGCCCAGCCACTTCTTGTCGACCAGCTGGGTCAGCACCGGCGGCGGCACGAAGACCTCGCGACGCTCGTCGTTGGGGAGCGCCTCGGCGCAGTTGCGGGTGACGTGCATCAGGGTGTCGAGGCCCACCACGTCGGCGGTCCGGAACACTGCGCTCTTGGGGCGCCCGGTGGCCGGTCCGAACACGGCGTCGACCTCCTCGACGGTGTAGCCCTGGGCCACGGCTTCGCTCAGCGTCCGCATGAGCGCGAAGGTCCCGATCCGGTTGGCGATGAAGTTCGGCGTGTCCTTGGCGCGGACCAGGCCCTTTCCAAGCAGCCGGCCGCAGAGCGCCTCGGCGCGGGCCAGCGTGGCGGCGGTGGTGTCGGCGCCGGCCACGATCTCGACCAGCTTGAGGTAGCGGGGCGGGTTGAAGAAGTGGGTGATGCAGAAGCGCCCGCGGAAATCGGCGCTGCGCCCCTGCATCAGCTCCGCGATGCGCAGCCCGGAGGTGTTCGACGTGACGATGGCGCGCCCACCCAGCTCGTCGAGTCGCGCATAGAGCTGCTTTTTGATGGCCAGGTTCTCGATGATCGCCTCGATGATCACGTCGCTCTTGGCGGCGGCCTCGCCCAGATCGTCCTCC
>DASRLC010000330.1:0-4225 GCA_035648655.1 Polyangia bacterium | reverse complement strand
TCCCGGGGTTGAGCAGCACGCGGTCGCCCTCGGTGGCGCCGGCCATCACCTTGACGCCGGCGCCGAGCGCCGAGACCACGCCGCAGACGTCGCCGCCCGAGACATGCGGCAGCGGGACGTGCAGCGCCGGCAGCCCGCGCCGCAGCCACAGATCGATGTGGTTCAGCGCGGCGGCGCTGACCCGCACCTGGACCTCACCCGGCCCGGGCGTCGGCGTCGGGACCTCGGCCACCTCCATCACCTCGGGGCCGCCGTGCCGTCGAAAAAGAGCCGCGCGCATCGGCCGGAGGTTAGCACCCCGTGACGGAGCGATTGGAGCTGCGTTAAGCTCGGCGGCGTGAGCGTGGAAACCCCAGGCGTGGGCGCGACCGTCGCGCCCGCCCCCTCGAAAAAGATCGGGCGCCGCTGGAAAGTACACCGGGCGCCGCCGCACCCTGCGGGCCTGAGCTATCAAGACCTACGCGACCAAATCCGGACCGGGGATCTGTTGCTTTTCCGCGGGAATCGGATCTTCTCCGACGCGATCGAACGGCTCTCCGATTCGCCCTATTCGCACGTGGCGATCCTGGCCCGCTGGAACGATCGGGTCATCGCCTTCCAGGCCGACACGCAAGGGGTCCAGCTGCTGCCCGCCAGCAAGATGGTCTGCAAGTACCAGGGCAAGGTCGACTGGTGGTCGCTCAAGCAGAAGCTGCGCGAGGACGGCATCTTCGATCCGAAGGCCCTGCTCGATGCGTCGCTCACGTTGCTGGGGATCAAGTACGGCTACTGGACCCTCATCAAGCTGGGCTTCCGCATCCTGCTCGGGCGCGCGGTGCCTCGGAAGGACGCCCACGCGACGCCCGACAGTCTATTTTGCTCGCAGTTCGTCTCGCGCTGCTTCCGCGCCGCCTCCCACGACGTCCTCGACGTGAATCCAAACGCCGACGACGCCTGCACCAGCCCGGCCAACTTCGCGACCTCGGGCTTCTTCGAGCAGCGCTACGCCCTCTTCGACGGCAGCAACGGACAGGCCTGTCGGGAAATGCTCGAGACACCCTTCGGACGCAATCGCCCGGACGTCGTGCCCTGGGACGGCTTGGCCCGCCGGCCTGCAACCGCGCCGGCCCACGGGCCGGCCGGTCAATCGATCAAACCGACTTGAGCGCGACCCGCGCCGGCGCGGCGCCGGCCCGGCGGGCTTCCCCGACCACGGTCGAGACTGCTCCCAAAAACGCGTCGATGGTGGCGTCGGACAGCTCGCCCATGTTGGCGATCTGAATGTAGCGGTCGGCCAGATCGCCCTTGGCGCGGTAGATGATGAACCCGTGCGCCTTCATTCGTTGGTACAGATCGTCGACCGACAGGCCGTCGGGCAGACGAAGCATCGAGATGGTGTGCGACTCGCGGCCGGTGTTGGTGAAGGAATCGAACCCCAGATCGGCGAAGACCCTCCGGATGCGCAGGCTGCGCTTGCGGTAGATCTCCCGGCGCGCCGGCACCCCCCCTTGCTCGGCCAGCTCGTCGAGCGCGGTCTCGAGCGCGAAGAACGACGACACCGCCGGCGTGAACGGCGTCTGGTGGAGCTGTTCCAGATAGCGGCGGTGGCGAATTAGGTCCAGGTAGTAGACCCGCGGCGGCAACGCAGCGATGCGCGGCCAGACCTCGGGCGCGACGCAGAGGAACGACACGCCCGACACCGAGTGCAAGCACTTGTTGGCCGACGAGTAGCAAATGTCCACCCCGTCGCGTACGACGTCGACGTCCTCGACCCCCAGCGCCGAGACCGCGTCGACGATCAAGGTGACGCCGCGCGTGCGGCAGAGCCGCCCGACCTCGCCGACCGGATTCATGAGACCGACCGAGGTCTCGTGCTGGATCATGGCGACGGTGGCGATCTCCGGATCGGCGTCGAGAGCGCGCGCGACGGCGCGCACGTCGGGCAGCTCGCCCCAGGGCCAACGGAGAACGACGCGCGGGATCCCGTGCAGCGCCGCGATCTCGTCCAGCCGATCGCCGAAGGCGCCGTTGGCGATCACGAGCAGTTTTTTTCGAGGCGGCACCACCGAAGAGATCGCCATCTCCATGGCCGCCGTGCCCGAGCCGGTGATGAGCAGCATCTCGTGCGCGGGCGACGCGCCGAAGGCCGGCCGCAGCTTCTGCTGCAGGCGCCCGACCACCGCCGAGTAGTCGGTGTCGCGATGACAGACGTCGTGGTGGACCAGCGCCGCCTTGACCCGCGCCGACGTCATGACCGGGCCCGGGCTGAAGAGGATGTAGCCCGGCTGATCCTTCTCGGCCAGCAGACGCTCGATGAGCGCCAGCGTCCCCGCCGCGCTCCCGGCGGGCGACGGCTCGGCCTGCATGGTTGGGCGCGCCAGCTCGTCGCCGTAGACCCGCAGCAGCCACTCGGCGTGGAGCTTCATCTCGGGGCTGTCGACGTCCTGCCAGAGCTTGGCCCCGACGTCGTGCGCCACCACCAACCCGTCGCGCGCGGCGGCCGCCACCCCCTCGGTGAGCGACGGCCGCGGCAAGCGCTGCAGCGCCTCGCAGAGCGAGGGGGCCATCACGTAGAGCCCGGCGCCCACCGCGTCGTAGGCGCGCAGCCCCTTGCCGATCTCGACCACCCGGTCGGCGGTCAGCCTGACCTTGGTCGCGTCGTCGATGTCGAAGACCCGCGGCAGATCGCGATCGGCCGCCAGCACCGTGGGGCCGGCGGCGGCGGGCAAAGCGCACAGCTCGCGGACCAACGCGGGCGCGGCGATCTGATCGGCCATCACCAGCAAGGTCCGTTCGGTCACGAATGGGCGGGCCGCCAACACCGAAAGGCCGTTGGGACCACGCCAATCGAGATTCTCGAAAAACGTAACCCGGCGCTTGGCCGCGACCGGCAGGCGCGTCGAGCCCGCCACGTGCCGTTCGACCGAGGAGCCGCCGTATCCGACCACGATCGCGATCTGCTGGATGCCGGCCCCCAGCAGCACCGACAGCGTGCGCTCGAGCAGGCTGGAGCCGCCCACCCGGACCAAGCAGTTTGGGACGTCGTCGTCGCCGATGGCGAGGCCTTGGCCAGCGGCCAGGATGAGCGCGCGGGTGATCATGCGGGGACTAACAGCAAGGAGCGATCCATCGACTTTAGCTTACGCAGACGGGCCCGCGCCGTCAGCTTTTGCGCGCCGGGCGGGGGATTTCTCCCAGTCCGACAAGGAAAAAACAACCCAGAGGGTCCTTTAGATCCCCCGCAGCGTTCTCAACTCTTGCGGTGGCGGCTGCCGGTGACCGCGGCCAGCGCGTGCGGCATCTGATGCAGCGGCTCGGCGCGGAAGGTCAGGAGGTAAACCGAGTTCTCGGTCTCGACGTAGATCTGGTCGCCGCCCGCGTCGCCCAACACCCTCCGCACCGGCGTGGTCACCATCCGATGTCCGTTTGGATCGCGGAAGATCACCATGCCGCGACCGACGCTGGGATAGCTGATGAGGTAGCCGGCATACGTGCGCCCAATGCCCAAGGAGACACGCTCCCGGCCATGATCGCGGATTTTTCGAGCGGTGACGCTGACCAAGCGATCCCTGAGTACAAGGTTACCACAGCGAGGGAAAGTCGACGCACCGCATTTTGCCGGCTTGATCGACATGGCCCGGCGGGCCGACCCCCCGAAAATTGAAGTTCGACAGATGGCCGAGCGACCTTGACCGAGGGCCACGCCGGGCGGCGCCGTCTCGCCCCGCCGCTCCTGTATAATCGCGAGCTTCCAATGGAAATCGCGAGACCCCACGCGCGCGCTGGGAACTTGACCGCCGCTTTGGTGGCGGTCGCCGCGCTAGAGCTCGGCCTCAATCGGCTGGCCGGACACCTGTTCTTTCCGCACGCGACGCTGTCGCTCGGTGGGGGTTCGCGGGCTGCCGCGGCGCTGGCCGCCTGTGGTCCATTTTTGTTTCAGCTCACGGCGGTGTTGGCGCTGTCGATTCTGGTTGCGGCGTTCGGCGGGCTGCTCCGCCGCGGCGAGCTCTATCCGCGCGCGATGCGATTTTCGATCGTCGTCATCGCGATGGTCTTCGTGGTCTTCTCTGCGCAGGCGATCGCGCGCGGGCAGTTGGCGCCGCGGTTCTTTCTTTATCTCGAGACCAGCTTCAGCTTCCTGGGCCTGCTCACCATGGCGGCCTTCGTCCGCACGCCCACGCCGGCGCGGGTCAAGCTGGGCGTGGTTCTATTTTCTCTGCCGGGGTTGCTGCACGCCGCGGCGATC
>DASRLC010000329.1:0-3842 GCA_035648655.1 Polyangia bacterium | reverse complement strand
CCTGATCCGTTGGCAAAAATCAGTCGACGTTCACCAAAATCCAGCCCACACATCCCCCACACACCTCAGCACACACAGCTACCCCACTCTCATCAGCAAAAAACATCACATGCTTACCTCTCGTGAGAAATGCGGGCTAGAGGAGCCCCTGGGCCTTCACTTCGAGGTACTTGCCGATAGCGTTGACGCCCACTTCGGCGGCGGTGGTTTCGACGATCAGGACTCCCTGGCGGCGCAGTTGCGCCATCGTTTCGCGGCGGCGTTCGAGCATCTCCTGGGCGGCGGCGGCGCGGAACATTTCTTCCTGGGTGGCGGGCCTGCGCTCGGCGAGGGCGTCGAGTTCGGGGTGCTTGAGCAGCACGAGGACGACGAGGTGCTGGCGCACCAACTCCGCGGCGGCGGTGACGAGTTCGGGGCGGCCGGCGCTGTCGGCCATCTCCGTGATCCAGACGATCAGGCCGCGGCGGCGCTGCATGTTCTTGAGACGGGCGACGGCGTGGAGGTGGTCGGCTTCGGCGGCTTCGCTGCGGGCCTGGCTGAGGAGGTCGATCAACAGGCGGAGGTGCAGGGGGCCAGCACCGGGGGGCAGAGCCTGCTGGACGTTGCGGCCGTAGGTCATCAGGGCAAACTTGTCGCCGGAAGTGCCGACAACCTGCGCCAGCATGACGGCGGCGGTGGCGGCCTGGTCGAGCTGCGTGACGGTGAGCAGGTGGGCGCGGTCCTGCTCGGTTTCGGTCTCGTGCAGGAACTGCGTGCCGCTGCGCTTGAGGTCGAAGGCGGTGCGCGAGAGGCGGCCGGCGTCGAGGACGATCCAGACCTGCTGCGACCTCTCGACGGTGAACTGGCGGGTGATGAGGTAGCCGCGGCGGGCGGTTGCGGTCCAGGAGACGTTGCGGAGCTCGTCGCCCTTTTGATAGTCGCGCAGACTCTCGAACTCGCGTCCCACGCCGCGCAAGCGCAGGCGACGCTTTTGCAGCTCGATCTGGCGGGCGCGCATGAGGTAGAACTCGGTGTTTTCGCCTGCCTGCTCGTTCGCGGGGTAGACGCGGACGTGCTGCGGATGCGCAGGTGAATCCGACTGCGACTGCGTGACGGGCGCGGCAGCCGCCCAGCGCTCGACCAGCTTGAACAGGCCGCGATAGCGAAGATAGACGCGGCCCATGGCGAAGTCTCCGCGCTCGCGGGGGTAGATGGTTTGCGTGGCTGTTACGGCGTCGCGGGGAAAGGCGCGGACCCGTTGGGCGATCGGGGCGGCGACGAGCGATGGGTGGAGGTCGTCGGTGAGCCAGACGTCCAGCAACACGTCGCTCTGCTGCGTGAGCGAAAGCTCGATCTTGGTGGGCTGGCCGATTTCGGGCGAGTCGAGGAAGCTGCGGGTGACAGTGAGTGCGCGCGGGCGCGGGAGGAATGCCACGTCCACCAGCGCCAGCACCAGCAGAAGCACGTCCCACGCAGGCATCATCCAGATCGCATGCGGATGCCAGAATGCCGGGATTGCGAGCAGAAACCCGACGCAGAACAGCAGCAGCGTCAGCGGCGTGAGGCCAAAGCCCGCCCAGCTTCCGGTGCGTCCGGTGGGCTGGGCTGTTGCGGTGGCGGGTTGGGGGATCAGTGTCTGCATCGAGTCAGTGAATATGGGTTAGTGAATAGTGAATAAGGCAAAGGCGTCAGTCGATGGCTGGGAGTGAATGCTTCGTTTTATTCACTCCGCACTATTCACTGCCCTACTTCGGCAGCGGCGTCGCCGCCAAAATATCTTTCACCACACGGTCGGTATTCAACCCCTCTAACTCCGCCTCAGGCCGCAATACCAACCGATGCCGCAGGACGGGCAGGGCCGCGTCCTTGACATCGTCGGGGACGATGTAGTCGCGGCCTTCGCGGGCGGCGTGGGCCTTGGCGACCAGTAGCAGCGCGGCAGAGGCGCGGGGGCTGGCGCCGAGGGAGATCGACGGCCAGTCGCGCGAGCGGCGGACGACGGCCAGCAGGTAGTCGAACATGGCCGGCTCAACGCGGACGGCGCGGACCTCGTGGCGGGCGCGGCGGAGAAGCTCAAACGGGACGCGCTCGATGGGGGTGTCGGCGAGGCCCGAGGCTTCGGTCGCGGCGTGGTGGCGTTCGAGGACGACGCGCTCGTCAGCCAGCTCGGGGTAGGGGACGCGAATCTTCAGCAGGAAGCGGTCGAGCTGCGCTTCGGGGAGGGGGTAGGTGCCCTCGAATTCGAGCGGGTTTTGCGTGGCGAAGACGGTGAAGTATTCGTCGAGTTTGTGGGCCTCGCCGTCCATCGTCACCTGGCGCTCTTCCATGCATTCGAGCAGTGCGGCCTGGGTGCGGGGCGGCATGCGGTTGATCTCGTCGGCGAGGAGGAACTGCGTGAAGACGGGACCCTTGTGCAGCGAGAACTCGCTGGTCTTGGGCGAGAAGACGTTGGTACCGAGGAGGTCGGCGGGCATCATGTCGGGCGTGCCCTGGGCGCGGCGGAAGTCGAGGCCGAGGAAGCGCGAGAGTGTCTTTACGGCCAGCGTTTTCGCGACGCCGGGGACGCCTTCGACCAGCGCGTGGCCGCCGCAGAGCAGCGTGATCAGCGCCTGCGCGACGGCTTCGTCCTGGCCGGCGATGACGCGGCCGATCTCGCGTTCGCCGAGGGCGAACAGCTCCAATGCCGCCGTTACTGCGGGGGTTTCAGGTTGCTGTGGGGCGGCTTGTTGCTCGGGGGTTTGCTCCAACTCTTCGCTCACTTCGGTTACTCCTTGTTCGCGGACACAAGCTCCGCGCTGCGATCGTTGACGGGTTCGTCTACAGTGATTGTCTCGCGTATGGCGGCTTCTAAACGCTTCGGCGCGAGGATGCGTTGCAGGCGCGCAACATCATCGTCCATCGCCTGGACCAGCTTCAGCGCGCTGTTGGGTGCAAGCTCGGTGCTTTCGGCGTGGGCGGCGTCTTCGAGATGGCGGCGCAGGGCGCTCCAGTCGCCGCCGAAGCGTTCGTGCAGGGCTTCGGCGACGGCGGCGGGGCCGTGGTCGATGGCGATGCGGGCAACGCCGCACTCGGATTGCAGGAAGCGCAGCAGGCGGCGGCGCGCCATGCCGGTGGCGGCGTTGGTGGCCCCGGCGCGCTGGTAGAGGTGTCCCATGGACTCGGCGAACTCCACCGGCGAGGTGCGGGGGATCGCTACCGGCATCCGTATCGGCCCGTTGCGGCGGCTGAAACTAAGTACCAGAAGCAGCGCGATGATGACCAGTTGAGCCAACAGCCAGCGCAGCGGCAGACCCTTGGCCGTGTCCCAGAGGCTGGGAACGACGCCGTGGTTGTACTCGTCGAACAGGACGGTGCGGCCCGGGGCGCCGGCCGTGGCCAGCAGCAGGCGCAGGCTGGCGTCTTCGTGCAGGCCGACGTTGGTTAGAGGCATGGACGAACTCCACCAGATGGCTTCGCCCTTGCCTACGGCGTAGCTGACCACCACGGCATCGTCGCCGCAGCGCTGTTCGACGTACAGCGCGGGCCCGAGCTTGGAGTCCTTCTCGTCCCATGTGCCGTTGTCCCCCATCGAAAGCTGTCCGGCCTGGGCGAGCGGGCCCTGGCCTTCGGGCGTGGTGTAGCAGAGGCCGGTGTGGAGGGCCGTTGCCGGACGGGTTTCGCCGTTGGGAAGCAGAGTGTCGCCGCCGGTGTCGAGGACGTAGCCGCCGCGTTCGAGGAAGCGCTGCACTGCGGCTTTGGTGTCCTTCAGGCGCTTGGGAGGGATGACCGCGTCGGCCATGATGAGGGTGGTGTGGGCGGCGTCGATCTGGTCGAGGTCTTCTTCGGGAGCGTCCCAGCGCTGGACCTTGTAGCCGAGCTGGCCG
>DASRLC010000328.1:0-12910 GCA_035648655.1 Polyangia bacterium | reverse complement strand
CTCTGGCTCGGACCAGGCACCCTCGGGCTGGGGGGTAAGTTTTGATCGCGCGCGCCGCCACCGTGCGAACGCTGCCTCTCTGGGTCGTGCTTGCGGTGCTGGGCCTCGCCGGCGCCCCCGGATGCCTGGGCCCGGGTGACTTCCACTGTGGAAGCGATCAACAGTGCGGGCCAAGCGGCGCGTGCGAGCTCGACGGCCACTGCAGCGCGATCGACCAGAGCTGCCAATCGCGGCGTCGCTACGCGCACGCCGCGGGCGCCGACGCCGATCGCTGCGTCGCAGACTCCTGTCAATCGAACCCCATCCTGACCTTGAGCAGCGGCGACTCGCACAGCTGCGTGCTCCGCACGAACGGCGACGTGACCTGCTGGGGACGCAACGACGACGGTCAGCTCGGCGATGGGACGCTCACGCCGCGATCGCTCGGTGTTCGGGTGGCCGGTCTCGACGACGCCATCGCGCTGGCGGCCGGCGAGCGGCACACCTGCGCCGTCCGCCAGGGAAACACCGTCGTCTGCTGGGGCGCGGACGATACCGGTCAGCTCGGCGATGGCGGCGGTGCCGACCAGCTCACACCCATCCCGGTCGCCGGCGTCACCGGCGCCACGGCGGTGGCCGCTGGCTCGGGGTTTTCTTGCGCCTTGCTGGCCGGCGGAACCGCCGTCTGCTGGGGTGACGACAGCGACGGCGAGATCGGCAACGGCGCCACCGCGACCGCCCCGCTGCCGCCGACGGCGGTTCAAGGGCTCTCGGGTGCGCGCGCGCTGTCGGCGCACTGGCAACACGCCTGTGCCATCGCCGCCGACGGCACGCTGGCGTGTTGGGGGAACAACGCCAGCGGCCAGCTCGGCGACGGCACGCTGGCGGTTCGCCCGCAGCCGATCGCGGTGCCCGGGCTGACGGACGTCTCGATGGTCGCGACCGGTCTGTCGCACACCTGCGCCGTGACCGGCACGGGTCTCTACTGTTGGGGGAGCAACAGCCTCGGCCAGCTCGGCAGCGACACCGGCGCCGATCCGACGACGCCGGTCACGCAACCGGCGTTGGTGACGAACGTTACCGACTTCGTCACCGTCGCGGCCGGCGCGCAACACACCTGCGCGGTCCGCAGCGGCGGCGAGGTCCGCTGCTGGGGCCAGAACAGCACCGGCCAGCTCGGCGAAGGCTCGATGAGCAGCCTGCCCGCGCCCGAGCCGGTGACCGGCCTCGGCAACGGCAAGCTGGTGGCGGCGGGCGCGACCTTCTCCTGCGCCGAGACCGACGACGGCGCCGTCTTTTGCTGGGGCGACGACCACTATGGCCAGCTCGGCATGGGCAACGACGTCGTCGAGCCGCGGCCGGTGCGTGTTCCCGTCGGCGCGGGTGGCCTGGCGGCCGGTGGCGGCCATACCTGCGCCGTCGGTCAGGCGTCCACCGGGGCCAATCGGCCGACGTTTGTCTGCTGGGGATCGGATCAGGCCGGGCAGCTCGGCGACAACAGCAACACCGATCGCGCCACGCCCGCGCCGATCAAGACGCCGATCGTCCCCGACGTGATCGCGGCCGGCGCGTTCCACACCTGCGCCATCGATGCGTCGGCGGTGCTGTGGTGTTGGGGGCGCGGCAGCAGCGGACAGCTCGGACCGGGCCACGTGCTCGACACGGCCTTCCCGGTCGAGGTCGCGCTGCCGAGCGGCCAATTCGACGCGACCGCCGTGGCCGCCGGCGACGCGCACACCTGCGTCTTGGTCTCGCCGTCGGACGGCCTGGGCGGACAGATCCTCTGTTTTGGCGACAATACCCACGGCGAGCTGGGTGACGGCACCACCACTTCGCGGCCCACGCCCGTGATCGTGAACCTGGGCAACGGCGCCACCACCGTGCGCGCCGCCGCGGTCACGGCCGGCGGCGGACATAGCTGCGCGATCGATCTGTCGGGGCACATCTGGTGCTGGGGCAGCGGTAGCCACGGCGAGCTCGGCAACGGCGCCCTCGGCGATCTGGCGACGCCGTCGTCGATCGCGCTGCCCGGCGACGCCACCGCGGCCGCCATCTCGGCCGGCGGCTCGCACACCTGCGCCGTCGATCCGGCCGGCGATCTGTTCTGCTGGGGCGCCAACGACCGCGGCCAGCTCGGGACCGGCGCCGCGGGCCCGGATCTCTCGGCGCCGGTCCGGATCGCGACGCCGGCGCCGATCTCGCGCGTCGGGGCCGGTGACGCCCACACCTGCGCCACGCTGCAGGATGGCACCGTCGCGTGCTGGGGCGCCAACGACACCGGACAGGTCGGCGACGGGACGACCGTCGACCGCGCGCTGCCGGTCATCGTCGCGGGCGCCGTCGGCGCGGTGGCCGCCGGCGGCGCGCACAGCTGCGCCGCCACCGACGGTGGCGCCGTGACCTGTTGGGGCGCCGACACCAGCGGCCAACTTGGCGACGGCATCACGCTCACCGTGAGCGCGCCCGAGCTGACCCGCCTCGCCTGTGAGTGAGCCTTCGACCCCGGCGCGCGCGCCCGGGGAGCGCGGCCGACCGTCGCGCGCGCCAGCCCGGCCCCCGGGTGTTAGTGTCTGGTCATGGCCGACCGCGCGGAGCAGACGCTGACGGCGGTCGAGTCGCCGCTGTCGCCGGGCGAGCAGAAGGATCGCGCGGTCCTGTTGGTGGTCGGCAGCGCGGAGCGACCGGCGCTCCCCGCGCGCACCCGCCTGCAGATCGTCGGCGACGAGATCTACGTCGGACGGCGCGCCGAGGGTCTGCCGGTCGACGCCAACGTCGCCGTGCTCGACGACGGGCTGGTCTCGGGGCGCCACGCGCGCCTCGCGCGCGGTGCCGGCGGCTACGATCTCGAGGATCTGGCAAGCAAGAACGGCACCTGGGTCGACAATCTACGGATCGAAGGAAAGGTGCGCCTGCGGGACGGCGCGCTGATCTTCTTCGGCAACCACGTCGCCGTCTTCCGAATGGTCTCGTACATCGAGCTCGAGGCGATCAAATCCGAGCTGGTGGCGCCGCTCGGGCCGGTGGCGACGGCGTCGCCGGCGCTGGCGGTGGCCTGCGATCGGCTGCGCCGGCTGGCGGCCTCGGAGGGCGAGCTGCTGATCGTCGGTGAGACCGGCGTCGGCAAAGAGGTCTACGCGCGCGCCGTTCACCTGGCCAGCGGGCGCAAGGGGCACTTCATGGCCATCAACTGCGCGGCGATTCCACGCGATCTGGTCGAAAGCGAGCTCTTCGGCTACCGACAGGGCGCGCACTCGACCGCCCACCAGGCCAAGGCGGGCCTCATCGAAGAAGCCGAAGGCGGCACGCTGTTCCTCGACGAGATCGGCGAGATGACGCCCGAGGCGCAGATCAAGATCCTGCGCTTCTTGCAGGATCGCGAGCTGACGCCGCTCGGCTCGACGCGGCCCCGCCGCATGGACGTGCGGATCATCGCCGCCACCAACCGGACCGCCGCCGGCCCCGGCCGGGGTCCGGGGGGACTGCGCGACGACATCGTCGCGCGTCTGGGGGCATCCCCGATCTATCTGCCGCCGCTGCGCAACCGGCTCGAAGATCTGGGCGCGCTGGCCGCGCACTTTCTGGGCGCGACCTCGGTGCCGGGTGGACAGTTCGATCAACCGGCCTTTCGGGCGCTGGCGCTGCACGGCTGGCCGCTCAATGTCCGCGAGCTGGAGAAGATCGTTTCGACCGCCGCGGTGCTGACCGGCGGCAGCAAACCGATCGCGCTCCGCGATCTACCCGAACCCATCGCGCGGACCATCGCGCTGCCGGCGGCCCCCGGCGTGCGGCGCGCGGCCGGTCCCTCCCCGACGCCGGCGCAGCTCGAGGAGCTGCTGCGCCGCTACGAAGGAAACGTGGCCGACGTCTCGCGCGAGCTCGGCAAGCATCGGGCCGCCGTCTGGCGCTGGATCAAGAAGTTCGGCCTCGGCCCGCAGAAATTCCGCAAGACCGAATAGCGGCGCGCCGGCCCCTTCCCCGGTCTTCGATCGGTCATCCCCGCGAGACGTCCGATCAACCGCACCGGCGCAGCTCCAGAAAGGTGAACCGGCCGAGGTGGCGCCAGAGCGTCCGCTGATACAGATGCTGCTCGAGGCGTTCGCCCAGTGAAGTGGGGTGGCGCCAATCGCGCGGACCCCGATCGTAGCGAATCAAACTTCCCGGCCCGGCCAGCGAGACGGGTCGAAAGTCCGCCGCGGCACGGGCGATCGCCCGTGGCCAATAGCGGAAGTGCGGACTCTGCGCGTCGGGAAACGGAATTCCATCCCTAAGGCGTTTGATCCAAATTAACTATTCAACTCGTTGATTTACAGCCGCTGCAATCCCCGGGGAGTCGAGAGTCCCAGGTGGCAAGATATTTTCCGCGCGCCGCCTAAGCGCGTGGCGCAAGGCCTCGAGGAAGCCGCGCGGCCTCGAGATTTCGCCAAGGCTCAGCGGATTGAGCGCGCTCAGGAACAGCCCGCTGCCCGGCGCCAGCCGGCGCGCCAATGCGGCGAACCAGGGACCAAGCGCCGGCAGCACGTTGATGACGGCGAAGTTCGCCGCGACGGCGTCGATCGGACCGTACGCCCCCAGCTCCGCCCCGAAGCTCTCGTAGGGGCCGCGCCACGGCTCGACCTGGTGGCGTTCGATGGCGGCGGCGCAAGTCACGCGCAGCCGCGCGATCATCCCCTCGGAGTTGTCGAAGGCCAGCACGCGGTATCCCTGCGCGGCGTACCAAGCCGCATCGGTCCCGGTGCCGCAACCAAAGTCGAGCAGGCGCGCCCCGGGGGGCAGGCGCGCTCGGACAAACTCCTGAAACGCGCCACGCACCCAGACGTCGCCCGGTCGGCTGAGCTGTTGGTCGTAGTCCGGCGCCAGACGATCGTAGTAGTTGGCGCTTCGGCCCGGATCCATCCTACAGACTGAGCCTCACGAACGAGGTTTTGCAAACCACGCCGCCCGCCCCATCGATGGCGTGGCCTCGGCCGAGAAGTCGCGGCAGGCTACGCGACGGTCAGCCGTTGGCTTTGGCGAACGTCCCCATGAAATCCGCCAGGGCCTTGGCGCCGGCGACCGGCATCGCGTTGTAGATCGACGCGCGGATGCCGCCCACCGTGCGGTAGCCCTTGAGCGCCACCATACCGGCCTTGGCGGCTTCCTTCACGAACTTGTCGGTGAGCTCCTCGCTCGGAAGCAGGTAGGTCACGTTCATGTGGCTGCGCGCGCTCTTGTCGGCGACGGTGCCCTTGTAGAAGCCGCCCGAGCCGTCGATGGCGGCGTAGACCAGGGCCGCCTTCTCGTCGTTGCGCTTCTCGATGGCCGCCAGGCCGCCCTGCGCCTCCAACCAACGAAAGGTCTCGAGCAGGAAGTAGATGCCGAACGTCGGCGGCGTGTTGAGGCAGCTCTTGGCCTCGGCCAGCGCCTGGAAGTTGAAGATCTTGGGAACACTCTTGGCGATGCGCGGGTAGAGATCCTTGCGGACAATCGCCACCACCACGCCGGCCGGGCCCAGGTTCTTCTGCGCGCCCGCGTAGACGAGCGCCGTCCGGGAAACCGGGTGCGGACGGGACATCATCTCGGAGCTGGCGTCGACCACCAGGTTGGGGTGCTCCGGCCACTCGGCCATCCGGTTGCCGTGGACCGTCTCGTTCGTGCAGACGTGCAGGTAAGCCGCATTCGGATCGGCCTTCCAGGTCGGCACTCGGTCGAACTTGGTGTCCTCGCTCGAGGCGATGATCCGAATCTTCTCGCCGTAGGCGGCCTGCGCGGACCCGGCGGCCTTCTTCGACCACTCGCCGCTCACGACGTAGTCGGCCGGGCCATTGAGGAAGTTCATCGGGATGGTGTTGAAAAGCTGGGTGGCCCCACCCTGCAGGAAGAGCACGTCGTGCGTGTCGGGGATCGAGAGCAGCTTGCGGCAGCGATCGATGGCCTCGTCGAGAACGCCGTCGAACTCCTTGCCGCGGTGGCTACACTCGGCGATCCCGAAGCCTTTCCCCTGAAAGTCGATCAGGGCCTTGGCGGACGCTTCCAAAACCTCGGTCGGCAGCATGGCCGGCCCTGCGCTGAAGTTGAACACCCGGTTGCTCATGGCCACCGTGCTACCGCTAACCGCGCCCGACTTCAACGGGTATCGTGCCCGGGGCGACCGACGATATACTAGAGTCGTTTCGGTGAGCTCTTTCGCCAAGCGGGTGCGGCGGCGGCTGGGACGCGCGGCCCTCCGGGCGCACTTCCTTTTGTTGCGGCGACACCGACACCGCCGGCTGGTGCTGGAGGAGCTGGCGGGGATCTGGCTGGTGGTCCTTCCCGACGTGTTCAACCCGACGCTGTTTTTCTCCTCGGAGCTCCTGGCCGAGGTCATCGCGGGCGAGGCCCAATTCATCGAAGGGAAGGTGGTGCTGGAAGTAGGGACCGGGACCGGCCTGCTGGCCCTGCTGGCCGCGCGGCGGGCCGAGCGGGCCATCGGCGTCGACATCAACCCCGAAGCGGTGCGCGCCCTCCGCATCAACGCGCTCGTTAACCACCTCGAGGAGAAGGTCGAGGCCCGGCAAGGCGACCTTTTCGCGGCGGTGGTGGGTGAGCGGTTCGACGTCATCATCTTCAACCCGCCTTACTTCGCGGGCGAGGCCAGGGACCAGTGGGAATACGCCTGGCGCGACGTCAACCGGGTGCGCCCGCGGTTCGTCGCGGAGGCCGCGCAATTCCTGCGGCCGGGCGGGCGCTTATTGGTCATGGACTCGGACATCGCCGTCGTCCGGATCGATCAAGCGCTGGTCGCGGCCGGCTTTCGCGTCACGCCGCTCCGCTCGCGGACCGTCCTCTCCGGCGAGACGCTGACGGTCTACGCCGCCACGCCGCCGGCCTGAGAAGGAGGGGCTTACCGCGCCGTCCGCCCCGATGTAGACGCTCATCCAAGGGGCGTTACAGGCGAACGGCCCGGCGAGAACCGCGATTAGCGGCCAATTAGCGGAGCTGGCCGGCCAGATCGGCGTGGGGCGCGGCGATGATCTCCGTGGCCTGCAGCAGAGTCGCGTCGAGGATTCCGACCGCCGCCTCGACCGCCGCCTCGACGTCGGCCAACGCGCCGGTGAGGGTGAAGAAGGCCTTGCCGCCGATCCCGCGGGCCAGTTGCAGCTCGACCAGGCGCACGGCAGCGGCCTTGGCGGCGGCGTCCGCGCCGAGCAGCGCCGCGGCGACGGTGGTGGTCTCGACAATCCCCAAGGAATCCACGCCGCCGGCGGCGGTCGCCCCGCCGTCCAGCGCCGGCCACAGCGAGGCGTGTGGCTGGGGCAAGAACAGGCGATCCACCACCCGATCACCGCCGATGTCGGCGCCCGCCCGAAAAGCCTCCTCGACCGCGGCCACGTCGCCTTCGACGAGAACCAGAAATTTCCCCGGGCTCACCCAGTCGGCGCGCCGCAGCGTCACCGGCGCCCGTTTGAGCATCGCGTCCGCCACGACGTGGCCGCGCGCGATGGAAGACAGCTCGATGAGCGCCAGCGCCTCCGGCATCACACGATCCGAAAGTATTCTTTGAGGGTGCAGCGCCGTTCGCGGGTGAAGTTGCGGACGGTGGTCAGCCCCTCCCCGGTCGGCGACGCGATGGTGAAGGAGGTGTAGCCCTCGCCGCCCAGGCCCAGGCCGGCCAGGTTGGAGGCGTTCTTCACGAAGATCGACGTGTTGATGGTGCGCGCCATGGCGTGCAGATGGGCGACGTTGCGCGAGTACATGACCGCCGTGTGGCAGAAGCCGTGCTCGACCCGCTTGGCCATCGCGATGGCCTCGGCCGCGCCGGATGCCCGCACCAGCGGCAGCACCGGCATCAGCATCTCGAGCTGCACGAACGGGTGGGCCTCGTCGACCTCCGCCACCAATAGACGCAGCTCGTCGCCGGCCTGCACGCCGATCTGCCGCGCGATGAGGCCGGCGTTTTTGCCGACAAAATCTTTATTCGGGTGCGGGCCGTCCGATCCCTGCTGCAAAACCAGCTTCTCCAACGCCTTGAGCTGCGCACCGCCGACCAGGTGACACCCGGCGGCCGCCAGCTGCTCCTTGAGCGCGTCGGCGATCGATGCCACCGTCACGATCTCCTTCTCCGCGGTGCAGATGATGTTGTTGTCGACCGAGGCGCCGAGCACGATGCCGGCCGCCGCGCGTTCGAGATCGGCGGTCTCGTCCACCACCGCCGGTGGGTTGCCCGGGCCAGCCGCGATCACCTTCTTGCCGCTGGCCATGGCGGCCTTCACGACACCCGGGCCGCCGGTGACCACCACCAGCCGGACGCCCGGGTGGCCCATGAGCGCGTTGGCGCTCTCGATGGTCGGACGCTCGACGCAGCAGAGCAGCGTCTCGGGGCCACCGGCGCCCGCGATCGCCTGGTTGAGCAGGTGCACCAGGTAGGCCGAGGTGCGCGCCGCGTAGGGGTGCGCGTTGAACACCACCGCGTTGCCACCGGCGATCATGCCGATACCATTGTTGATGACGGTCTCGGTCGGGTTGGTGGTGGGCGTGATCGACCCGATGACCCCGTAGCTGGCGCGCTCGAGGATGGTGAGGCCGTCGTCGCCCGAGAATGCGATCGGCGCCAGCGCCTCGGTCCCCGGCGTCTTGTCGATGGCCAGCCGGTTCTTGGTCACCTTGTCGTCGATGCGGCCATAGCCGGTCTCGACCACCGCGTGCCGGGCCAGCTCGGCCAGGTGCGCGCGGGCGGTTTCGCGCATGGCCGCCACCCACCGCTGGCGCGCCGCCAGCGGTGCGGCTTCGTTGGCCTCGTGCGCCGCGCGCGCGGCCTTCACGGCGCTCTCGACGTCGGCGAATACGCCGCGCCGGCCGCGCGGCACGTCGGCGTCGCGGTGGCGGACGGGCGCCGGCGGCGGCGTGAACCCCGCCGGCGGGCTCTTGGCGGCCTCGAGCGGCGTCTCGGGCAACGCCGCGCCGGACCCGGACGCCGACGATGACGCAACAAGGGCCAGCACCCGATCGACGATCTCCTGAATGCGCGCCTCGTCCACGTCCACCTGGCGCTGGACGTTAACCCGAATTTCGCTCAGGGTCAGGTCATGGAGGCGCTCGAGGCCCTGCTGGCGCACGCCCAGGCGCTGGTCGGGGTCGAGCTCGGCGAGCTGGCCGACGGCCTCGGGCTGCCGGTGCCCGTCGGGCGGGTCCGCACCAAGGGTTGGTCCGGCCAAATCCTCGAGCACGAGCTGGGCGCGGCGGCCGGCGGCGCGCGCGGGCCCGACTTCGCCGCGCTGGGGGTCGAGCTCAAGACGGTGCCGGTCCAAGCAACGTCCCAAGCAACGTCCCAAGCAACATCCCAAGCGACGTCGCAAACGCTGACGCCGCTCGAGTCGACCGCCGTCTGTCAGATCGATCCGGTCGCCATCGCCGGCGAATCCTGGGGGTCGAGCTACGTTCGCGAGAAGCTGGCGCGCGTCCTCTTCGTCGCGCTGGCCGTGCCCGCCGGGGCGCACTCGGTCGGCGAGCGTCGGGTGGCCGCCGTGCGCCTGTGGTCACCGGACGCGGACGAGGAACGCGCGCTGCGCGACGATTTCGAGCTCTTCGTGCGCGGTTACTACCGGCTGGGACGCGCCGCCGAGATCACCGGCCATTTGGGCGCCGTCCTGCAGGTGCGTCCCAAAGGGCGCGACGCGGCCGATCTGCGCGACGCCTACGACGCCGCTGGCCACCCCACCCGCGTCGGCAAACACGGCTTTTATCTGCGCCCCGACTTCGTCGCGCAGATCCTACGGCGGGCCTGACGCCAGGCCCAGGTCCGACCGCTATTCTTTGGCGACGACCGCCGTGATCGTCAGCGTGTCGGGATCCGGCGCGGCGCCGAGCGGCCGGGGCCGGCCGGAGAAAAGCGCCGTCAGCACCAGCTTGCCGCCCCCGGGCGCCACCGCGGGCGCCACGGGAAGCGAATCGCCCGGAGACACTTTGGCCGTGAGGGGCGCGCCGCCGGTCGGGAAGATTGTTTGCACCGGCGCGGCGCCGTCGCGCAGACGGACCTCGAGGTAGCTGGCCTCTTCGCCGCGCACCTTGAATTCGAGGACGTCCCCCGCGCGCAGCACGGTCTGCGGCTCGACCGAGCGCATCTCGTCGCCGCGCCGATAGCGGATGAGCAGGCCCGCCGATTTGTCGCGAGAGCCACCCCGTTTGCCCGCGTACGGGTTGGTGGTCGGATCGGGCACCGACGGGCGTGCGACCAAGAACGCCAGCCCCGTCAGCAGGGCCAGCGCGCCCACCAAGATCAGCGGGCGCCGCGATCGGCGCCGCTTGCCCTTTGTGCTCACCTCGGCGGGGCTCACCCCTGCGTGTTGCCGGTGCGGCCGAGCGGCAGGACCAGATCGACGTTGACGTGCGGCCGCGGGATGATGTGGACTGCCACCATCTCGCCGATCCGCTCGGCCGCGCGCTGTCCGGCCTCGGTGGCGGCTTTGACCGCCGCCACGTCGCCGCGCACGATGGCGGTCACGAAGCCGCCGCCGATCTTCTCGAAGCCGACCAGCTCCACTTTCGCGGCCTTGACCATGGCGTCGGCCGCCTCGACCATCGCCACGAAGCCTTTGGTTTCAATCATTCCGAGCGCGTCTGCCATGACCTCGCCTCTCTTTTTATCTGTCTGGGGTGAAGTTACCGATCGACGAACTTTTCGCTGCTGCGACCCGAGAGCCCTTCGATGGCGGTGATGGCCGCCTGGGCCGCGGCGTCGATCTCCGCCTCGGCGCCCGAGAGCCAGAGCCGCCCGAAGGCCCCGTAAGGCTGGACCTGCACCAAGGAAACCTGCGCAGTTTTTTCGGCCTCGTTGGCCGCGAAGGCCACGTAACCGGCCGGCTCGGTCTCGAGGATGAAGAGCGATTCGCCCGGCAGGATCATCATCCCCTGCGAGCTGCGGTTGATGAGCTGCGCCTGATACGGCTCGATGGATCGGATAATCTGATTGGTCATCACCGTCGGCTTGAGGCGATCCTCTTCGCGCACCTCGAGGTGGCGCAAGATGGCGGCGCCCGCGTCGCGGACGTCGCCCTGATCGTCGGCGTGAACCTCCAGCAAGCCGTACGCGCGCTCGACAATCTGCAGCGCCGGCACCACCCGCGTGGCCTTGAGCGCCACGTCGGTCACCCGGTTGATGGCGATCCCCGGCGCGATCTCGACGAACAGCGAGGCCTGGCCCGGCACCGGCAGGAAGCCGCGCGCGGTCTTCCCCATGAAGCTGGCCAGCTGCGGCTGGAGAGCATCCAGGAACGTGTAACAGCGCAGGATCGTGCCAGCCACGCTCTGACGTTACAGGCTGCCTGTCACGCCATCAAGCGCCGCCAAGCACCCCCGGCCCGGCGCCCGATCAGGCGCTGCGACCGATGACGCCCATCTGCTGTCCGGTCGAGCTGCCGTCGCGGCGGAATGAAAAGAAGCGCGCGCGATCGCAGTGCGTGCACTCCGGCCCGGTGTCGATCGCCTCTGGCGCCAGGCCGGCCCGCTCGAGCAGCAGGCGGTTGGCGGCCTTGAGATCGACGTGCGATTTTCCCGGCACGCCGCGCGGCGACGGTCGGACGATACCGTGCGCGCGCGCATCCGGAAACAGCGCCCCGAACGCCGCCACCACCTCGCCGCCGACCTCGAAGCAGCAGGGCCCGATGGCCGGCCCGAGCGCGACCCGCAGATCGCCCGGTCGCGCCCCGAATTCCGCCGCCAGCATCCGCACCGCCGCCGGCAACACGCCGGCCACCGTTCCGCGCCAGCCGGCGTGGACCGCGGCGAAGGCGCCCGTGCGCGGATCGGCCAGCAGCGCGGGTATGCAATCGGCGACGAACACGCCCAACGTGACGCCCGGTGCGTCCGAGCAGAGGCCGTCGGCCTCTAGGCGCGCGACCGCCTCGGCGGGATCGCCGGCCCGCACGCGCGCGATCGTCGTCCCGTGGACCTGGCGCGCCACCACCAGGCGACCGCCGGCGGCCTGCTGTAAGCGACGCCGGTTCTCGGCGACGTGCTCCGGCGCGTCGCCCCACTTGCCACCCAGGTTGAGCGCGTCGAACGGCGGCGGGCTGACGCCGCCCAAGCGCGTCGTGAAGGCGTGCGCAAACCCCGCAAGCGCCGGCGCCTCGAGCCACGACGAGACCAGCAGCGCCAGCTCCCAGCGTTCCCCGTCGCCGGCCCCGCCGAACGAGCCCGACGCGGCCGGTGACGGTCGGCTGGCCGGTGACGGCCGAAAGGAGATCGGGCGCATGGTCGAGAGACTACCGCGCCCGCAGGGCCGCCAGCGCGACCTGCATGTCCGGCGGCAACTCCGATGCGAAGGTCAGCCGCTCGCCGGTGGCCGGATGGACGAAGCCGAGCAGCCGCGCGTGCAGCGCCTGTCGGCCCAGCGTCTCGCCGATCGCGCGGAGCTGAACGTCGCGCGGCGGATTCCCGTAGGTGCGATCTCCCAGCAGCGCGCAGCCCAGCGCCGTCAGATGCACCCGCACCTGGTGCGTTCGCCCGGTCTCGAGGCGCGCTTCGATCCGCGCCGCGCCCGCGAACCGCTCGACCACCCGCCAGTTGGTCACGGCGCGTTTGCCGGTCCGCACATGGCTGGAGAACTTCTTGCGCTCGCGCGGATCGCGTCCGTAGAGGGTGTCGATCCGGCCGTCTGTGCCCGGCGGCTTGCCCACCACCAGCGCGTCGTAGACCCGCTCGATGGTGTGCGCCTTGAAGGCCGCCCCCAGCGCGATCATCGTCTCGTCGTCCTTGGCCACCACCAGCAGGCCCGAGGTGTCCTTGTCGATCCGGTGCACGATCCCCGGCCGCAATTCGCCGCCGATGCCGCGCAGATCGCGGCAGTGGGCCAGCAGCGCGTTCACCAGCGTCCCCGCCTCGTGCCCCGGCGCCGGGTGAACCACCAGGCCGGCCGGCTTGTCGATCACCACCAGCCAGCGATCCTCGTGGACGACGGTCAGCGGCAAGTCTTCGGCCC